>JASEIR010000054.1 GCA_030017355.1 Actinomycetota bacterium | reverse complement strand
GGTCCCTAAAGGCCGGGTTTTTGTTTAAGGAGGGGTTTGAAGGTTTGAACGAGTTAGGAAAGTTAGGCAAAGCAATAGCTTTGCTTGCTTCCATATCTTTAATGCTAGCCATGCTTCCAACGATCTCGTTTGGTACTACTACCAGTGGAATCATCTCTGGGCATGTAACAAGTGAGGTTACAGGCGAGGGAGTTTCCAAGGTTAAAGTTACTCTTTATCCGGTAAATGCAGATGGGAGCAATGACTATTGCAGAGCAAAGATCTACGTTTATACAAATTCAAGCGGATATTATGAGTCTACAAATACAGCTCCTGGTCTATATAAGATAAGATTTACTCCGCCATCAACCGCCGGACTTCAAATTGAATATTTTAACGACAAAAAGGCGTTTGAAACCTCGGATATGGTAAATGTGCCTTCCGGAGGCTCTGTAGTCATCGATGAAGTGCTTGAGCAGGCAGGAACTGTATCTGGGCATGTAACAAATGGCATTACAGGAAACCCTTCGGCTGGGGTTAAGGTTACACTTTATCCTGTATATTCAAACGGGAAGCCTGATTATAGCAGAGATAGGATTTATCTATACACCGACAGCAATGGCAATTTTAAAGCTACCTACATTGTGCCTGGCCTTTACAAAATTAGATATACTCCGCCGGATGGAACCCATCTTCAAATCGAATACTTCAACGACAAAAAATCATGGGATCTTGCAGATATAGTAACAGTGCTTCCAGCTGAAACATTTATAGCTGATGAGGTTTTGGAGGAAGGCGCGACTTTGTTTGGGCATGTTCAGTGTGCTGCCGGCAATCCTATAAAAGACGTTAAGGTTACGATTTATCCGGTAACCGAGAGCGGTGTAAGAGATCTAGGCAGAGACCGGATTTATGCATACACCGATGCCTCCGGCAATTACCGGATTGAATACCTGGTGCCTGGCTTATACAAAATTATGTTTACGCCAAAGGAAGGTACGCCGCTTCAGCAGGAGTATTTTGACAACAAAACCACTTTCTCAGACGCGACTATCCTAACTATTGGCGCAGAAGAGGAAACGGAGGCTAGCGCGGTCTTAGAACTTACTTCTTGCGATAGGCCTGGAATATATGTTGAAACGGACGAGGATACACCAGTCGAAATAACGTTATTAGAATCCAGTGCAACCGTCTGCAACATAACCAGTCCATCCCACGGGTCATTAAGTGATGTTGCAAATAACAAAGTTATTTACACGCCAGATCCTAATTATAACGGTCCTGATAGTTTTACATTTAAAACAAGCAATTGTTCTGATGTTAAAACGGTTGCAATTAATGTTAGGCCGGCAAACGACCTGCCAGAGATAAATGTGGCTATGCCAACTGTATTTGTTAACGAGGGCCAGGAAGCTACAAATACAGGTAGGTGGTCCGATATCGATGGAGATGATGTTTCTATTGGCACGTCAATTGGTTCTGTAACTAAATCAGTTAACAGGTGGAATTGGTCTTACTTAGCGGTGGATGGTCCAGATAGCAGTCAAGAAGTTACCTTAACAGCGGATGATGGAAATGGCGGAACAAGCAATACCTCGTTTGAGCTAATAGTCAACAATGTTGCGCCAACCATCAGCTCAGTTACAACAACATCAGCAGCGTGTCTGTCCATTGATGTAAGCGCAAATTTTTCAGATCCTGGCATACTTGACACCCATACTGGCATATGGGAATGGGGAGATGGAACAACTTCTACCGCAACTATAGCTGAAGCAAACGGTTCGGGGTCAGCTACTGGAAGCCATACATATTCATCACCAGGAAGCTATACGATAACACTTACAATAGCTGATAAAGACGGTGGTGTTGGTGAGGCCAGCATTCAGTATGTTACTCCTGGCTGCACTCCTCCGCCTCCATCAGATGAAGGCAAGAGGTTTGTAACAGGCGGTGGATGGTTTAACTCATTGCCTGGCATGTATATGCCGGATAAGAGCCTGAAAGGGAAGTTATCATTCGGCTTTGTTGCAAAGTATTTGCCAAAATCAAAAACTCCCGAAGGTGAAGCGGAGATTCAGTTTAGAGCAGCTGATATGAATTTTCACTCGACCAAATACAAATCGCTTGTTATAGAAGGCGAAAGGGCTGTATTTGAAGGCGAAGGCAAGATAAACGGTGAAAGCGGCTATGCATTTTATATCGTAGCAATAGATGGACAAAAAGCAGGGGGCGGCGGCACAGATAAAATCCGGATCAGAATATGGAAGAAAAGCGATAGAAAAATTGTCTATGATAATATGCCAGGTAAAGCACTCAGTGCTGAACCAAACGTTGCTTTAGTTGGCGGAAGCATTGTCATCCACTAATTAAGTTAAAGCTGGGTTTGCTAAGTTAAGTTTTTACTGGCTAATAGTTGATAGCCGGGCGGCATCAAAATGCGATGCCGCCCGGTTTTTATCTCTACCAGCAGCTAGCTTCTGCCTTCTGAAATGGGGTCAATTAATTTGCTAAAGTTTTAACCTGGAGGTTCGATAATTAAGTTTAAGTCTGAAAAAAATTTCATACGAAAGTTCTTCATGAATAATCCAAAAGATTCCAGTAAAACAGAAAATGCCAAGGTCTTGATTGTTGAGGATAGCCTCACGCAAGCCGAGGTGTTGAGGTCTGTTTTAGAAAGCAATGGCTACTCAGTTCTTGTTGCCCATGAAGGCTCCCAGGCTCTGTCTCTACTTAGCAAGCAAAAACCAGACATAATAATCAGCGATGTAATGATGCCGGGAATGGACGGTTTTGAACTATGCCGGCAAGTCCGCAAAGCCGAGGGCTTAAGGAATATCCCAATCATTCTTTTAACCCAATTATCAGATCCTAAAGACATCCTCCAAGGATTGCAGTGCGGGGCCTGTAATTTCATTACTAAGCCTTTTGCAGAGGATATACTGCTTTCAAGAATCCGCGGTATTCTTGAAGATCGAAGCCATTGCGGCGCTTTAGAGAATCAGCAAGGTATCTCTTATTGCCATAATGGTCAGAAATACTTCATTACTGTTGGTCGCAAACAAATTATCGATAGCCTTATAACTGCTTATGATATTGCAGCCCGTAAAAATCGTGAGATGGTCAGGGCAAGAGATGAGCTAAGGGAACTCAACAGCCGTCTTGAAGAAAAGGTAAAGGAAAGAACATCTGCACTGACTGCTGAGATAGCTGAGCGCAAAAAAATAGAGAAAGAGCTTAAAGATAGTGTTAAAAGATTACAAGCAACATTACAAGGCACTGTGCTTGCAATCGCAACAATAGTTGAGAAAAGGGATGCCTACACAGCAGGCCATCAAGCACGCGTAGCAAAGCTTGCATATGCCATAGCGCTTGAGATGGGTCTTAAGAAAGACCAAGCTGAAGGGGTCTACATGGCAGCTATTCTTCACGATGTCGGCAAGGTTTCTGTTCCAGTAGAAATTCTTAGCAAACAGAGCCGGCTATCTGAAATGGAATTTGGAATAATTAAAATGCATTCCCAGGAAGGATACGAGATATTAAGAAATATTGATTTTCCATGGCCAATTGCAGAGATTGTCTTGCAGCATCATGAAAGGATGGATGGCTCTGGCTATCCTCAAGGCTTAGCTGGCGAAAGCATTCTTCTTGAAGCAAGAATCATAGCTGTGGCTGACGTTGTTGAAGCCATGGCCTCCCATAGACCCTACAGGCCTGCCGTTGGTTTAAAAAGGGCATTAAGAGAGATACAAAATAATAAAGGCATTCTTTATGACCCTAAGGTTTCCGATGCTTGCCTTAAGCTCTTTTATGAAAAGGGCTTCAGGCTTGACTCCTCTGCTCTGCTTTCAGTTGTAAACCAATAACAACATCAAAGATCCCCCATCTTTTAGAGCCTCGTTACTCGTTAAAGCTTTATCAAAAGAGGTCGATAAGATATCCAAGCAACAGAAAATATTCATAAGCTATTAGTCTAAGATTGCCGTAGTTTTCATTCTAAGTTTTACGTTGGTTTTTCACAAAAAGCGCTAAAAAAAGCAGAAAAGGCTTGGATATGATACAGAGCAGTTTAGTCGAAGAACAAAATAACTGCTTTAACGAAGAACAAAATAGCTGCTTTAATCAACAGATTGCCAATGATAAGCTAAATGCATTATGCCCTATCATTAGTAAATATAAAGAGAGACAGGCTAACTACAAAAGAATTGTTTCCTCAGTAGTTGCCAAACTAGATAGTCTACAAAACCTTACCGAGGAGGTTTTCCTAAAAATCGGCGAAAATCTCCCAGCTATCCATGAGGACCTTCGCGGTCTTGGGAACGAAATTGAAAATCTCCTTGAATACTTTAGCAAAGAAAGCGGTCTAATTACTAACGGTGGAAAAGAATCCTCAGGCGATTTAGACCGCCTAAACCATGCCTCAGAATATTTAATTAAAATGGCAAGCGAGCAGGGCGATGCGTTTGTCAAAATGAGCGAGATGATGAAGCGCATCGACAACATTAGGAGCTCGACCGAGGGTATTCGTGAGTTTGCTGTTGAGATGGAAATGCTGTCACTTAATGCAGCTATTGTTGCGATAAAAGCTGGTGAATCTGGACGTACCTTAAATCCGATTACAGCTGAGCTAAAAAAGATGGCAAATACCTCGATATCGCTTATTGACGAGATTGTAGAGACCTCAAGGCAGCTAACCGAAAAGTACAATCTATTCCAGGAGCTAAGTGAAAAACAAGCCTATTCTTGCAAGACAGATGCCGAAAAAATAAGTAGAGGCTTAACAGTAAACTATAAAGTCCTGCAAAACACCATTCTTATGCTGGTCGATAGGCTGCAAAAAATTTTAGAAGTAGTAAAGGGGTCTAAGCAGCCAATTGATATCATTATGAACACCTTGCAGGTCCAGGATATTTTAAAGCAGTGCACAGATCATGTGCGCCTTTCTCTTGAAAAAGCAAGTTCTAGAGTTGATGAAATATCTGGCGATGTGCAAATTACAAGCATCCAGCCCGATCAGATTTTTGATATTATCTCATTTCAAGAGAAGGTACCCCAGCTTTGCGTTCAGCTTCTAGATGATATTGACGAAAGGCTGAAGGACTCCATCAGCGATCTTAAAGGTGGCTTTGGGAAGATAAATGACCTCTTGCAAAGTGTTTCTGCATACTCTGAGGGGAAAGATTCATCTACCGTAAACGATTCATTGCTTCAGGAGATAGACCACTCGTTTAAAGATGTTGAGGATATCGTGATGCAAACCGCAGTCATGATCCAGAATTCCGCTCAGAGTTGGGATAAATTATGGTCTACAGCCCTTGGTCTTGAAACCATGCTTGAAATACTGGAAAAGCAGTTTACACGTCTCAGGAAGCTAACAAATTTTCACTTCATAAACATCCCGATAAAGATCGAGGTTGCTCGGAGCGCAGATCTTTCCAAAGATGGTGAGCTGGCAGAAAGAGTCGAAGGGCTTGCTGGTTATATAAGCAACGAGATGCGCCAAGCGCATAGGGGTATCATGGAGGACTACCACTTCTTAAATCAAATGGTGGCTTCTATGAGTAAATACAAGCTGGATATTGAACGTGACTTGGATGCGATAGCTTTAAATATAGACGAGCTGTTAAGTAACTTTTACAGAGCAAAGGAAAAGGTTAAAACAACGTTTGCTAGTATGTGCACGCATGTATCCAGGCTGGCTCAGCTAACTCAGGTTGGCTTAGACGACCTTGAGAGAATAAATTCCCTTATTGAGCGAAACAGAGAACTAAAAGAGGGCTTTAAAGACCTTTCTGAAATGGTTGGCGATATAAGGGATATGGTGGCATCCGCTGTAGGTAACGTTGATTGGCAGCTCCACGACGGTAGTCTCAGGGATATAGTTGATAGGTTTACTGTCCTAGCGCACAAGCAGATAGCTGAAGACCTCTATAACCTTAATGTTGAGGGCGGAAGTAAAGAGGGCGACGTAGTTCTCTTTTAGCGATATAGTCCTCTTTTAGTAAAAAACTTGTTTGAAATAGCGGATACGGAGGTTGAAGTGTTTGAAATAAAGGTTGAAAAGGAAGGCATTGTAAAAATTTCAGGGGCATTGACAGCAAGCTCGGTTGATGTGCTTTATAGCGAACTCGAAAAAATTTTTAGGAGCGGAAACTGCACGGTACTTGATTGCACAGAGGTAACCGATATTGACGTAGCTGCTTTGCAGGTTATGTTTGCTTTCAAAAAGGCTCTTTTAGAAGTCAACAGGCAGATTGATTATGTTGCAAATCCTGTTGTTATAGAAGCTTCAACGCTAACGGGTCTTAAAAATTTATTCAAGGCTGCCGTAGATTGTAAACACTAGCTCTGTAGGTGAATGCGATGAGTGGAAATATTTTAATAGTTGATGATTCAGCAACCCTAAGGGCATCTGTAAAGTTCTCGCTTTCAGGGGCAGGTTATGGTGTTGAGGAGGCCGTAAATGGTAAAGATGCTCTGCAGAAACTCCAAAGCTTGCAATCCAGCGGAAATCAGGTATCGCTAATCATCACTGATATCAATATGCCTGAGATGGATGGCATTACTTTCGTTAGAGAGGTAAAGAAAATCGCATCGCTTAGGTTCATCCCCATCCTTATCCTTACAACGGAATCCCAAGATTCAAAGAAGATGGAGGGGAAAGAGGCAGGTGCAGCTGGATGGTTGGTAAAACCATTTAATAGTGATCAGCTAATAGGTGTTGTAAAAAAATTTGTACGCTAGAGATAGAGGCAGTACTGGAGCTAGAAGTAGGGGTAGTGCTAGAGGCAGTAATTCTTCTAGAAGGGGATCGATATGGACCATAATAAGTTGCTTGAGACTTTTATTACGGAAGCATCTGAGCTGATTCAGGATCTAGAGATTGATTTAGTGGCGCTTGAGGATTCCGCAGATGATGAACTCATTAACCGAATATTTAGAGCAGCGCATACTATAAAGGGTAGCGCTGGCGTAGTTGGCCTAACCGAGCTTTCCGATTTTACCCATACGATGGAGAGTGTGCTCGATCTTTTACGGAGTCATGAGCTAACTGTAACAAGTGAGCTGATAAGCGTTTTGTTACGGGCAGTCGACCAAATAAAGGCGATGGTGAAGGTAGCTGCCGGAGAGGAAAAAGAGGTTGATGAGCGGGAAGCGCAGTTTATTCTTGGCTTACTTAGCCAGTTCCTGCCAGGAAACAATACTCTAGCGCAGAATACAGATAATTCCTTAAGCGGTAATGATGTTAACAAAACATCATACTTTGAGATAAACATGAGGCTTTCTCCAAACCTATTCGAAACCGGAACCGATCCACTAATGCTCATTCGTGAGCTGCAGGATTTGGGTGAGCTTGTTGACATAGAGGTTGACACCAGCAGGTTGCCAGATTTTTACATCCTTGATGTATACAGGCTTTACTTAAGCTGGCGCTTAGTTCTAAAAACGTCTGAGCCTTTCTCAAGGATAGAAAACGTATTTATCTTTGTTCAGGACAACAGCGATATCTCAATAGAAGACGTTTCACACCATTTCAAAGACGGCGTTGACATGCGCCTGGCTGATAAGAAGCTTGGTGAAATTTTAGTTGATAAAGGCTTGGTAAGCGCATCTGATATAAACTGCGCTTTATCGCAGCAGAAGAAAATAGGTGAGCTCCTTGTCGAAGAAGGCAAAGTATCTAAATCAGAAGTGCAAGAGGCGCTGGAGAAGCAATTAAAGAGCCGTGAAGTTCAAAAGTCAACAACAATCAGAGTGGAAACAGAGAAGCTTGACAAGCTAGTCAATCTTGTTGGAGAGCTTGTCATAGCTGTTGCCCGGGTTGATCAGGTATATAACCAAGCTAATGATAACAAGCGAGCTATGGATGGAGCCTTGGAAGGCTTGGGCAGAATAAGTCGTGAATTGCAGGAACAGGTAATGCGAACACGCATGATTCCTGTTGAAGGCCTTTTCAGCCGCTTTCATCGAGTTGTTAGAGACCTTGCAAATGCTGAGCAAAAATTAGTTCGTCTTGAGCTTTCGGGAATTGAAACCGAGCTTGATAAAAACGTTATTGAGCAGTTAAGCGACCCATTAAAACATCTGATTAGAAATGCAGTAGACCATGGCATTGAATTACCCGAAGAGCGTCTTAAGGTTGGCAAGACTGAAGAAGCAACCATTCGCCTTGTAGCTTATCAGCAAGAGGGAAGCATCATTATTGAGGTATCGGACGATGGACGAGGTATAGACTACAAGGCAATTTTTAATAAAGCAGTTGAGAAAGGGATAGCTAAAGACACTGATGAACTAAGCCCTCAGGATATCTACCGGTTCATGTTCTTACCTGGTTTTTCGACAGCCAAGCAGGTCACCGAGGTTTCAGGCCGCGGAGTAGGCCTTGACGTAGTAAAGCGAAATATTGAGGATTTGCGCGGGACAATCGAAGTTATGTCGGAACTTGGGAAGGGCACCACTTTTAGAATTAAGCTACCGCTTACTCTTGCAATAATTGATGGCATGAATGTAAAAGTAGGCAATGAGGTATTAACAGTTCCGCTTCTCTCGATAGTTGAGTCAATTCGCCCAAGCAAAGAATCAGTAAAAACAGTTGAAGGCAAAGGCGAGATAATTGATGTTCGGGGCGAATACCTACCCCTAGTTCGCCTTCACGAGGTTTTTGGTATAGAGACCGGCAAGATAAATCCATGGGAAGCGCTAGTTGTTGTTGTGGAGAGTGGCCTTCGTAAGTTTGGAATTCTAGTTGATGATGTATTGGGCCAGCAGCAAGCAGTTATTAAAAGTCTTGAGAAAAACTTCCGCCATGTTGAAGGAGCTGCTGGTGCAACCATTCTTGGCGATGGGATGGTCTCCTTGATTCTTGATATACATGGGCTGGAGAAAATGGCTTTTAAGTCGCAAGGCAAGTTAAGACTTGCAAGCTAGCTAGTTAAGAAATTGGTTGGGATTAGCAAAACAGATATTGCAATTAGTTAAGGCTGGAATTGAGGTGTTGGAGGTGTTACTTGGAAGCAGTTAAAAAGCAAGTTTTGAAGGCTTCAGCAGATATCTAAAAACATGGGGTTCTAAGAGCAATAAGAGCTATAAGAACAAAAAACTGGTTTAGAAAGGGACCAAGTAAAGGGGTGTAGTTGAATGGTAAAAATGAATGTAAGGAATAAGCTTTATATGGCTTTTGGCGCTATGATAGCGCTTTTGGTTATATCAAGCGTCATCATTTACGTGACAAGCTCAAATCTTGTCGAAGCAAACAAGGTAGTTATTAAAAACTCTGAGTTTGCTACCCAAATGAAGGGATTCCAAGATCAGCATGCAGAATGGCTAAATGCGATGGCTCGCACTGTTCTATTTGGGGATAAGTTTGAAGAAGCCCTTGATCCGCACCAGTGCAACTTCGGAAAATGGTATTACAGCTTTATAAAGTCAGAGGAGTTTAAGCAGGAAGAGCCGGAAATGGCTCGGCTTATCAAAGCCCTTGAAGAACCTCATACAAAGCTGCATGAAATGGGCGCCGCAATTGTTAAAGAGCTAGCGCAAGGTCATCATGCAAATGCCGAGAAGCTCTTTAGAGAAGAGGGCGCTTCTACTATGGAAAAGCTGGATGGTACTTATGACGAACTCATGAATCTTATTGAGCAGGTTAAAGATGAGCATAAAAGCGAAGCTGAGGCCAGCCAAAGGGCCCAGACCATCTTGGTTGTAGTTGTTACAATTGTAAGCATTCTTCTAGGTGCTGCAATAGCCTTCTTCATGTCAAAGGGGATCACGACCGCAATTCAAAAGATGGTTTTTGCTATGAAAAATGTTGCTAGAGGTGATTTAACTCAAAAGGTTAACCTCTCCCGCAGCGATGAAATTGGCGAGATGGCATCCGAACTAAATAAGATGATTGATAATCTCTCCAGCATGGTTGGCAACATTTTAACCTCATCTGAATCTGTTGCTAATGCGGCTGATCAAATTGCAGCTGGGAATCAGGAGCTATCTCAAAGAACGCAAGAGCAAGCATCAGCGCTAGAAGAAACCGCTTCAACAATTGAAGAAATGACTTCAACCATTAAGCAAAACGCTGAAAATGCTCTAAAAGCAAACGATATGGCACAAAGCGCTGCCTCAATGGCGCAGAGTGGCGAGAAAGTAGCTGAAGAAACCATCTCATCGATGAATGAAGTAGCAGAAGCAAGCAAGAAAATTGCAGATATTATTAACGTTGTAAATGAAATAGCATTCCAAACCAACCTTCTTGCACTAAATGCTGCAGTTGAAGCTGCTCGGGCTGGGGAGCAAGGAAAAGGCTTTGCTGTAGTTGCTGGTGAGGTTAGAAATCTAGCGCAGAGATCAGCTGAGGCTGCAAAAGAAATTCAAGAGCTGATCAAGGATTCAGTAGATAAAGTTGGAAAAGGCAACAAGCTGGTGGAAGAGTCTGGCAAGACCCTAAAAGAGATAATTGTATCCATAAAGCAAGTTGCAGAAACTATTTCTGAGATAACGGCAGCTTCCCAAGAGCAAGCTGCAGGAATTGACCAGGTAAATAAGGCCGTTGCTATGATGGATGAGGTTGTTCAGCAAAATGCTTCCCTGGTTGAAGAAAGTGCAGCGGCATCTGAGTCGCTTGCAATGGAAGCTGAGGAAATGCAAAGACTGATGTCGCAGTTTAAAGTTGATGGCTCAATCGATGAAAGGGAGGAAGCATCCCGTAAGGTAGAAAGGAAGAAAACAAAGATTGCTAGCGTAACAGAGATTGCTAAAAAAGGTGCCAAGAAGGCAAAAACAAAGGCAGCAAAGGCAGCCGGCGCAGAGAATATTGAAGTTGAGCTAGAAGATGGCTTTGAAGAATTTTAGGGAGATGGTAGATATGGAGAAGCTTAAAGATATAAATGCAACCATCTCCAGCGGAACAGGGGACCAGTTTGTAACCTTTACTCTAGGAAACGAAGAATACGGTGTTGAGATTCTGAAAGTCCAGGAGATTATAGGATACCAGGGCTTTACCAAGATTCCAAACGTACCCCCATTTGTAAAGGGAGTGCTAAACCTAAGAGGTTCTGTAGTGCCAGTCATAGACTTAAGGCTTAAATTTGGCATGCCTGAAAAAGAGTATGATAAGTTTACTGTAATAGTCATACTTGAAGTGGCAGGCAGAATTATTGGTACTATAGTTGATGCCGTATCTGATGTGGTTACCCTAACCGAAGACGAGATGCAGCCAACACCTGATTTCTCTTCCGGTATCCGAACGGATTTTATCTCGGGAATGGGAAGAAAAGACGATAAACTTATCATCCTACTTGATATCGATAAAGTGTTAAGCGATGGTGAGCTGGAGCTTCTTGACGTTGCATAAGTGATAAGCAATATACTCCCGGAGGGTTGCAACCCTCCGGGAGTTTCCTACGCTTTGATGCTACAGTAGCCCTAATGCAGTATGGCGAGTGGTGAAATTGGAGCTTTATGTTGATACGCAATATAAAATTAACGATAGGGAATTTAATCTCTTAAGAGAGCTTATAAAAGAACTGACCGGTATTAACTTAACTGAACAAAAAAAGATGCTGGTTGTATCAAGGCTGTCCAAGAGGCTAAGGCAGTTAGGCTTATCCAACTTCACCAGTTATTATAACTATATTATGGAAAGCGAGCAGGGGCGCCAAGAGATCGATCAGCTAATCAACCGAATAACAACCAATAAGACAGATTTTTATCGAGAACCTCACCATTTCAAATGCCTAACGGACATTTGTCTTCCGCAAATATATGAGGCCCATAGGTTTAGCATCAAGCGCAAGCTGCGTATTTGGAGTGCAGGCTGTTCTTCAGGAGAGGAACCCTACACCATCGCAATTACTCTTGCCGAGTTCTTTAAAAACAAGCCCGGTTGGGATATAAAAATTCTTGCAACCGATCTGGACACAGAGATGCTAGATAAAGCCAAGGCTGGAATATATAAAAAAGATGTTGTTGCTCCAATCCCGGAAGAACTTTTGCGAAGATACTTCTTGAAAGGTGTAGGTACCAATGAGGGTTTGTATATGGTTAAAAAAACCCTTAAGGACATGATTATTTTCAAGAGACATAATCTGGTTAAAGAGTCCCTAAAGGTTACCACGCCCTTTGATATTATTTTCTGTCGCAATGTCATCATATATTTTGACAGCGAGGAGAAAGCTAGAGTTATTAATCGATTTTATAATGTATTAAGAAGCGGCGGCTTTCTCTTTCTTGGCCATTCTGAATCGCTTCTTGGAAACGATGGCAGATTTAAACTAGTGGGCAATAGCGCTTATTGTAAAAAATAGGGTCTAGGGTCCAGGAAAAAACAACTGCTGACCGCCGTTTTAGGCTCCTTCGGAGCCTGACCGCCGACCGCCGACCGCCGCTATAAAGGACTGGAGACCGGAGACGGGCAAGAGCAGACGGGAGACTGGAGGCCGGAAAAAACAACTACTGACCGCAGACCGCCGCTAAAAACAGATGGGGGACCGGAGACCTGCTAAAATCCCCTCCCCCTTGAGGGGGGGGGGATATAGAGGGTCTAGCCCCTCCCCTCAAGGGAGGGGAACAGCCAAATACCCTCCC
>JASEIR010000053.1:8359-12729 GCA_030017355.1 Actinomycetota bacterium | reverse complement strand
AATGTTATCCCTCCGCTACTGCTCCGGCTCAAGAATGACAAAAAACAAATGCTCCGGCTTAAGAATGACAAAAAACAAATTTTAGATCCCTCGACTGCGGGCTATCGCCCTTTGCTCGGGATAAGTTTTAAATTTTGAATTATTTGGTCAGCGGTTGTTACAAAATCTTCCTGGATAGATCTGATTTCTTTAGTCAGGTTTTAAATTTTGAATTATTTGGTCAGCGGTTGTTACCCAAAACAAAAAACCCTCGCTTTACGAGGGATAATAACAAGTAAACAACGTCGCATATAGACACTCCTTCCTCGTTGAGCGTTGATATCAACCCAGGCAGGTCTCCTGACTTACGGATCTTTGCATCTACCACGCCTTCCCAAGAAATTCTCAGTGGCTGTTGTGGTAAGCTCCCCGTTTACAGTGGCGGGCCCGTGCCGGATTTTCACCGGCTTCCCTATTCTCCGCTTAAAGCGGCACCTGGATATATTTACTTTCCATGTCTAATCTATTATATAAGCAATTAGATGTCAAACCCTACTACGCTTGTTTTTTTAGGCCGTTTTTTCTTCTACCTTATTTACAGTTGATCTGTTGGATCCCAATATGCCCCCTAAAAGAGCAAACCCTAGGCTCAATAGAATCGTTGCTAAAACAGCAGCCGAAAATATTACCGTTACCTTTGCCATTGACCTAAGGTTACTTGTTGTAATCTCCACCCCACTTAATAGTACCCCAACCAGCACCAGCAAAATTATGCCAGCAAACCCAAATAGCCCAGCTATAGTTGCTGTTGTAATTATAAGACTAGCTAAAAGATTTATTGACCATACTATAAATCCATACCAAAGACCATCACTATAGGACTGTGAGCCTACAATTCTTGCGGCAACATAACCACCAAAAAAAAGCGATATAACCTTACTAACCGCTGCCCAACCGCCTACCACCATCCCAATACCTTGTAAAACATCAGTGCTTTTTATCTTTGAAAAACCAAAGCCAATAATCAAACCTAAAATACTGAGCACAAGCTCTATTGATAGAGCCACCGCCACACCTGCAATTACTCCACCCCAATTGACCCGGCTATACCAGGCTTGTGCGTAACCACCCATCTTTACGACCCCTCATTCTAGATACCCGATACTTAAAACTAGAAACTAGTGCAATTAACTGGTGCTAGTTAAGTTTACATCGCAAACCATAAGTGGTATAATCTGCTCGGTGAGCGGTTATATATAGCCGCCAATGGTACGTTTGGCTCGGTAAATGGTTTGATATGGATTGTTATTAACTGTTTAGGAGGCAAATTTATGGGCCAGTCATCAGCTGCAGTTTTAGATTCTTTGTTCGTCGCTGATATAAACAACCTTTTAGCAAGACGTGTCACCCTAAGGAAGGAATTGAGAAAATATGTCTACAATCCCTTCTTGTGTGGTAAAAGATACAACGAGCTATCAATCGAGCTTACAGAGACAGAGGCTGCAATAAGGCAGAAGATACTTGAGAAATTTCCCAATGTTAAGGGTACTGATATTAAGAGAGGTCTAGTAAGAAGAAAGCTTAGAACAATATAAATCAATATAATTCAACCAATTATTTAATCATTTTTGCCAATCTATCGACTACATCCTCAACGCGTTTATAGGCATCTTCTTCCGGTATTGATCGTTTTATAACTACTACTGCTATTCCTAAATCATTTGCCGCATCAAGCTTTTCCTGAAAACCACCCGCCGCCCCACTATCCTTTGTTATAACTACATCCACTCCAAGTTTTTTCCATAGCAGGAAGTTATCGTTGTAACTAAATGGTCCGATACCAGTTATTACCTCGTCCTCGCTAAAACCTGCTTTAAGGCATCTTTTTACTGACCACTCCTCCGGCAAAACTCTTATATATAACTTCTTTTCACTAGCGAGATTGTTTGCTTTAAATATGTCCGCATTTTTGCTTCCAGCTGCAATAAATATAGTATCACCTAAACTATATGCAAGCCTTATTGCTTCATCAGGTGTATCAACAAAATAGATCTTTCTATATCCCTCAATCCTGCTGACATCTCGTTCCAGACGGATATATTCGATACCCGCACTTTTGCAGACAATTTTTGCTTTTCTACTTATTTCGGTAGCATACGGGTGTGTTGCATCAACAACTATACGGATTGATTTTTCACTAATGATTGATTTGAGGTCTGCTTCGTCTAATCTACCACTTATGTGCTTAATTAGCGGATTTAGAGGAACAAACTTTCCGGCAAAAGCATGTGCAGTGCTAACGATTGCAGGCCATTTTTTTTCAACGAATATCTTTACTAGTTGATTTGCCTCAGTTGTTCCCCCGAGGACAAGTATCATATTCTGTAGCCTCTTGGTGTAATCATTCTTCCATCGGATACGTATGTCTGGCTATTGCCGACAATTATTGTTGTATTCATATCTATCGGTAAGTCCAAAAACTGTGCGAGGTCGCTTATGAAATACCTTTGCTCTCCATTGGCTTTTGCATATAAACCAACTGGCGTTTTAGGAGACCTATATTGTATAAATATATCCCTGGCCGTTCTTATTTGCCAGTTACGCTTTGAACTTTTCGGATTATAAAGCGCAATAACAAAATCGGATGCTGCTGCACTCCTTAGCCTTTTCTCTATCTTCTCCCAAGGAGTTAAAAGATCGCTTAGGCTTATAACCGCAAAATCGTGCATTAACGGTGCTCCTAGAGCTGCAGCAGCTGCACTTACAGCACTTACACCAGGAACAACCTCTATATCAATCTCATTCTCGCCTGAAGCAAGTTCCAGAACTAACCCAGCCATACCATAAATCCCAGGATCGCCACTGCTTATCAATGCAACCAGCTTTCCGTCTTTAGCTAGTTCAATTGCTTTCTTACAGCGTTCAATTTCCTTTCTCATTCCAAATTTATGGAGTTCCTTGCCTTTTGCTAATTTTTCAATTGCCTTAAAATAGCTCTTATAACCAATTATCACATCACAGGCCAATATTGCTTCTTTAGCCCCAATAGTCATATCATCTTCACTGCCTGGGCCTATTCCTACTACAACTATACCTCTTCGGCTAGAGCAACCGTTACCTTTCCATAAATCGTTTTCGGAACTATCAATTTTCCACCCTTCGAGGCTAGAATTGCCGCAGGTTCGCATACTGCACCAGCACCTACCTTGTCTTTTACAAAATCTGACTTGTTTGTCGAAACTTTTTCAAGTTCTTCTGCTGAGTAAAAATGTATCCCAACATTTAAATGTCTCGTTGCCTCAAGCAATCCCTGTTCATCACTCTTATGTTCAATGCTTGCTAGACCTTTTAGGTTGTGCATATGAAGGCCTTTGCTGGCTAGCGCGGCTCTAATTGCCCGTTTTACCTCTTCGCTTCGAATGCCTTTTCTGCACCCAATGCCAGCAAAAACTCTTCTTGTCTTTAAAACAAGCGCATCAACATCAGTATTTACCGGCGTATCGTCTTCGATTATTACCACATTTTCGTAGGCATTACCGTATTTTTCAAGATGACTAAGAGGTCTTACACTATAATGTGCTCTTGCTCTATCGCCCCAACGCCCAAGCCCTATATCAGCAAATATACACGCGGTCTCGCCACGCAATATTGCTGCTGATATTCTCTTTAATGCTGCTTTATCTCTTGTCTTTAGTCCAAGGTCCTTCATTAGAAGATCAATGGCAGGCTTTCCAGCTATATCAGTTGCTGTTGTAATAACTGGCATTGCACCAACTGTATCTCCAATTTTTCGAGCAAGATCGTTAGCTCCGCCTATATGACCAGACAGCAAACTTATCGAGAAAGCTCCTGCATCGTCTACCACTACCACAGCAGGATCGATTGTTTTATCTCTTAGATGAGGCGCTATTGCTCTTACAGCAATACCAACAGCAGATATAAAAATAAGGCCATCAAATTCAGGGAACACTTCCTTAACTATGCTGCCAATCCAAGACTTACTACCCTTGGCTTTTGGAGGTGTAAAAATCTCAACCTCGTCATCAATCCGCTCTTTTATTCGATTGGCTATTTTGATGCCATTCTCAGTTATTGCAAATATAGCCAGCCTCACGCAAATACCAACCGCCCTTCATGCCGGTTCTTTCTTCCTAATATCCTTTTCTTTCTACATTTAAGGATATCACATTGGAGTCTTAGGTCTAGGGGTTAAAGGCTATCGATGTAGACCACCATAAAATAGGGTCTAAGCCAAGGGCTACATCCATGTCAAATTCTGCAGGACAACCTACCGGATTTAGAAAAATTTCTTGTAGACTTTGGTAATTTCATAAAAGCTCACTTAAAACATTAAGAACGATTAAATTCTGGATCGTAAAGTCTTGACCTTT
>JASEIR010000053.1:0-8349 GCA_030017355.1 Actinomycetota bacterium | reverse complement strand
ATAGTCTTTACCAAGGATATCGCCAACTATTATCATTGCTGTTCTTTGTATGCTTGCTTCTTTTACCTTTTTTGCTATATCATCTACTGTCCCTATAATAACCCTCTCATCTGGCCAGGATGCTCGCTCAACAACTGCTACCGGGGTGCTTAAATCATAACCTTTCTTCAACTCAGCAACAAGCTCTTCAATCATCTGTACACTTAAAAAAATGCACATTGTGGGTCTATGTTTGGCAAGTTCACCGATATGCTGCCCTTCCGGCACAGGAGTTCTTCCAGCCATCCGCGTTATAACGACTGTTTGCGAAACCCCAGGCAATGTCAACTCTGCGCTTAGGGCGGCTGCAGATGCGCTAAAGGAGCTCACTCCTGGTATAATTTCATATTCAACTCCTTCTGCCTTAAGCCAATCAATTTGCTCTCTTATAGCTCCGTATAAGCTAGGGTCACCCGAATGGAGCCTTGCTACAATTTCCATGCTATCTTTTGCTTGCCTGTAAATATCAGTTACTTCCTCAAGACTCATTTTTGCGCTATCGTAAAGCTTACAGCTAGACTTACAGTTATCCAGCAGGTTTTTATTGATAAGAGACCCAGCATATATGACAATATCCGCTTCTTCCAAAATTCTTTTCCCTTTGACCGTTATTAAATCAGTGTCTCCTGGCCCAGCGCCTATAAAGTATACCTTCATTTGTCAATTCAATCCCTTTCAAGCTATGCTTTCTTTACAATAACAGTGGATAAGTAACCCACCTCTCTTAGCTCATCTTCTCTTAACTCTGGCAAATTTCGTATCACTCTTTGCAGTCCCGCTTGAGATACCTTCTGTACCAGCACTGATTTATCGGCCAATTCGAGACGCGATAGAAGGTCAACTAGATCTTGTAGCTTATCCCCAACTTTTAATATAAAAATGGTGTCAAACATATCAAGATAAGGCTTTATTTGATTTACGTCTCTCGAAAGCGGGATTATAGCTACCTTTTCACTCCCAGAGGCTATGGGGATACCTGCCGCTGACGCTGACGCAAATATCGAGCTAATCCCAGGCAAAGTAACTATTTCAACAAGCGGGTTTCTCTCTCTTATTTTCCGGTATAGGTATATAAAGGTACTATAGAGGAATGGGTCACCAAGGGTTACAAACGCAGCGTTTTTTCCTTCCTTTAAAACGTTTTCTACTTCAGAGGCGGCTTCTGCCCAATAATATTCCAGCTCCTCTTTTTGCTTCGTCATAGGAAAGGTTAATTCTTTGATTTTTTTCTTATTATCCAAGACAGGTTCTATGATTTTTCTAGCTATGCTGTCACGAGTTGGTGCTGCGCGTGGCGTAAATATTACCTCGACAGAATTTAGTACATTTACTGCTTTAATAGTTAATAGCTCGGTATCGCCTGGGCCTATCCCAACTCCATATAGTTTTCCTAATGAGTTCATTTTATTATTTCCCCGCTTATCACCCGATAAATCGGCAACTATCCCCGGTCTTTTGTCTGTTCTTCGTTGGCGGTCGTTATTTCCACGTAAAGGACACACGATTCAAGATCGTTCATCATCGAGATCTCATCTATTGTTGTATCAATCAGGGTTTGGTTATCGTAAGATAGATTGCAACCGACAACTGCTCTTCCGCTCACTCCGTATTCTTTAAGATACTTTGCAACCACCGAGGCTGTTGTTTTTTTATCTGTTAGCACACATATTTTCTTAACCTGCTGCTTAAGTGCATAATCTAGTTCATCCAAAGACCGACCATGTACCGAGACAAACGTCACGCTTTGCCATTCCTGGCCAATGAGACTAAACAAAATCTGTGCCGAGCTTATTCCTGGAATCACTTTTACGCTTAAGTCTGGCAGCTCTTTGCGAATCATCCCAAGTATGCTGTAAAAGCCCGGGTCGCCTCCTACAACAATAACTGTTTTCTTATCCTTGTTCTCGTCGATAGCTTTTAAAGTAGAGATGATATCGCCAGTAATATAATGGACAGTTTGCCCATTTTTCACAAATATATCAATTAGCCTTCGAGAACCTATTAAAACTTCTGCGTCATCGATGTGCTTTTTAGCAACAGGAGTTAGATAATCAGGATGTCCAGGGCCAACGCCAACAATGGTTACCATCTTTTATTCCTAATAATTTTCCTTGCGGTTTTATCAGTTGCTACTATATCCCCGGAGAGAACAGTTATTGCTATTCCAACTTCTGCGCGGCCTCCAACAAAATCATTTGCCTGCGCTGCAGCTTTTTCAGCAATTCTGTCCAGCACGCTGGAATATCCTAGTTTTGATAAGCCAATGGCTGCCTCGTCAGCTGTATTAACCTTTACTATATATACAAGCGGCGCGGTATCCCTTGTATGAATTCTTACAAATCGCTTTATTATCTCAACGGGGCTTTCAGTTTTTTGGCTATGCGTATCAAAATGCCCAGCTGCAACCTTTGAAATCTTTCCTATATGGCCAAGCAAAAGAATTTCTTTAAAACCGCGCTCCACGCTATATTTAAGCAAATCGCCGACAAAATTGCTTATTTGAATAATTGCATCATCTGGAAACTTTAGTTTGTTTTTAGCTATTTTTGCACCCATATTCCCTGGAACAAGAGCTATAGTCTTGTAACCAAGGGCTTTTGCAATATCTACTTGCGGCAAAAGCGATTCCTTAAGGCTCTCAACGGACATCGGCCGAACTATTCCAGTTGTACCAAGAATAGATATACCTCCGACAATACCAAGCCTCTCGTTAAATGTTTTTTTCGCTCTTTCAGCACCATCTGGGACATATATGGTTATTTCAACACCTCTATCTCCAGGTAAAACCCTTCTTACATTGTCCTCAATCATTTTCCTTGGCCCTGGGTTTATAGCTGGCTCTCCTATAGAAACCGATAGGCCAGGTTTCGTTACTATACCAATTCCTTCGCCAGCCATTATTTTAATATCCTTGTTATCCTCATTGCCCCACTTCGCCCGAGCGTATACTGTTATACCATCAGTTACATCTGGGTCATCGCCAGCATCTTTAACAATTCCGCAACCAGCATCTTCATCATTAACCCATTGTTCTACTGGTTTGAACGAGGCAAGCAAGCCTCCTGGTAACACAACCTCTACCGTATTAACAATCTCTTTGGTTAAAAGCATTTTTACAGCTGCTACTGCTGCCGCTGTAGCACAGGTGCCAGTGGTATATCCTTTTCGCAGCCGTTTATTCATTATCCCAGCTTTGCTTATTGTTTTCATCCCAGAACCCTAGACCCTGAACCCTTGACCCTACCAACATCTTCTGTTGCCAGCTTAAGAATCGCATTTGCAGCGGCAACCGCAATTGAGCTACCACCCTTCGTTCCTTTAATAGATATACAACTGAGGCTAGACTTCATCAAAGCCTCTTTTGCTTCTGCTGCACCAACAAAACCAACTGGTGTCCCAATCACCAATGCTGGTTCTTTCACACCCTCGCTAATCATGTCTATTAGCTCAAATAGTGCGGTCGGCGCATTACCTATCACAACAACTGCATCTCCAATTTTACCCGAAAGCTCTCTCATAGCTATAGCGCTTCTTGTTTTTCTTTTATCTTTTGATTTAGTCTCAATCACTGGATCATCAATCTTACATATTACCTCATTACCAAATATACCAGTTAACTTCTTGTTAATTCCGGTTGCAACCATATGTACATCGGTTATAATCCTACAACTGTTTCTTATTGCTCTTATGCCAGCATCAATTGCCCCATCGCTAACATAAACCAAGCCAGCTAGAGAAAGATCGCCACTTGCATGAATCATTCTCTTTACAACAGCCTCTTTACTGCTACTCGCACCTGAAAAATCCACTGCTGCTTCAATAATTCTGAAGCTTTCTTTTTCAATTTCATCGGGATCGGTTATTTTAACATCATTAGCGAAGCCATTATCCGATAGACTTGACATTATCTTATCGGCTAGAATATCTGTAATCCGACTATCATCACCAATATGATCCAGCAACCTTATATTCACCGATGGGTACTTCACTAGCTCATCTTTAATTATCCCGGGGATATCTTCTCTCATATGGTTTCCATTAACCAAAAACAGCGGCAGTATTACGATATTGGTTACGTTATTTCTGGTAAATGCTTCTATAGCCTCAGGTAGACTTGGTTTATTAAACTGAAGTGTCGCATATGATATATTCTTTAGGCCCAGTCTTTCTGCTAAAGACATAGTTATATTCTTAAGAATATCCACGGTTTCTTTTACTTTGCTTCCATGACCAAGAACAATATAGCCAGTGCTCACACCAGCACCTTTCCTTTCCGGCACATTTCAACAAAACGGTCTGCTATCCCTGGTTTGCTTGCAAAGTGAAGGTGTATATATGTTGCAAGTGCATTTTTGTATATTAAACCTTCCGTTAGCCCATTTTCCAGTCTATAGGCTGGCTTAATATTGCTTATAATATTTTTAATTGACGAGTAGTGAAACTCATGGCCCTTTAAGATATCACCCTCTACTGCAACGACGGAATTCGAAATTGCAACCACCTCACGATACCTAAGTGTTGGCCGCTTCTGCATCTTGCACTCTACCGGAAATGCCCCACACATTTCAAACGATATGCCATCGAAGTCTTCTACAGCTTTTGCTAAGTACATTAGTCCGCCGCATTCAGCATAAACTGGCATACCATCTTCAATAGCTTTTCTTATTGCTAAAGATATTTCTTTGTTTTGTTGCAAATCATTCGCATAAACTTCGGGATAACCGCCCCCAATATATAGGCCATCAATACCTTCTGGTATTTGCTCATCTTTTATTGGACTAAAGAAAATAATTTTAGCACCAGCTGCTTCCAATAAGTCTAAATTGTCATAATAGTAAAAGCTGAAGGCTTTATCGTATGCAACCCCAATTCTTACTTTTGCCAGGCTATCGGTTTGCCTGAACATATCATTCCTACATAATAAAGGCTTGCTACTCAACCTTGCCAGTTTAAGCAATCCGTCAACATCGATATATTCCGCAGCAATTTCTGCTAATAAATCTGCAAACTCTGAATCGTTGCCCTTTTCAATTTGCGTTAAAAGTCCCAAGTGACGCTCGCTTATTTGTATTCGAGCATTTCTTTTAACACACCCAAAAACAGGAAGCCCTGTTGCTTTCTCAATTGCCGTTCGAATCATTGATTCATGCCTGTTGCTTCCAACGTTGTTTACTATAAAGCCTGCTATATTAAGCGATTCATCATATTTTACATATCCAAGAGCTATTGCTCCTGCACTTCCCCCTATCTTTGCCCCGTCAATAACCAAAATAACCGGGCACTCAATTAGTTTGGCTATCTCAGCTGAACTGCCCAAATCCAGGCCATCTTTTCCATCATAGAGACCCATCACTCCTTCAATTACAGATATGTCTGTGCCCATACTTGCATGCAGAAAACATGATTTTGTGTTCTCTTGCCCAACCATCCAGGAATCTAGATTCCGACCTGGCCTGCCAGTAACCATCTCGTAATATCCGGGGTCAATAAAATCTGGCCCTACTTTGAACCCTTGAACTTTAAGCCCTCTCTTTACTAATGCAGCCATAACTGCCAGCGAAATCGTGGTCTTACCAACTCCGCTTGACACTCCTGCTATTAATACTCTTGGATAAACATTCTCACTCACTTAAAACATCCTTTAAGGCATTCAACATCTTATTGTTCTGCTGCGGCTTTTTAACAGCTATTCTGAAGTAGTAATCATTAAGACCTATAAAAGTGCTGCAATCTCTTATTACAATTCCATACTTTAGCATTTCTTTCTGTAGCTGAGCTGCCGTAATTCCGTTCTCCAGTTTTACCATAATATAATTTGCGCTCGGCTTATACGCCATTAACCCCTTTATCTTTGAAATTTCATTGTATAGCCTCTTGGCTTCTTCTTCGATAACGCTAACACTATCATTTACAAATCTTTCATCTTTAAGAGCAGATAAACCAGCAGCTAGAGCTACCGAATTTACACTCCACGGATATTTTGCCTCACTAACTCTTTTTGCATTTGTTGATGAAGCAACCATGTAACCAATTCTTAAACCTGCTATTGAATAGATTTTAGTAAGTGATCTAAGGACTATAAGGTTGTCTCTGTTTGCGGCTTCTTTTACTAGCGAGACTGCGGCTTTGTCTCTTAAAAAATCTATAAATGCCTCATCTATAACAAAAAGACATCCCGGATTTTCATCGATTATCCTAATCAGTTCTTCCTTTTCAAAGATATAACCGCAGGGATTATTAGGATTTCCCATTATAGCTATATCAATGCCCTTTAAACCTTTTTTAATTATGCCGACGGCCTTTTTGCTTGTTAAAGCTACCCTGCGCTTTATATTGGATTTTGCATTTCTCAACGCCAGTTCGTATTCCGTAAAACTTGGAACTACAAGAAGTGCGCTTTTTACTTTAAAAACCTGGGGTATTAGGTACAGTAGTTCTATGGTTCCATTTCCAGCCACCACATTTTCTTCTTTAACACCAATCATTTGAGCAACCGCTTCCACGAAACTTTCCGCTCTTTGCTCTGGATAATCAGCTACTCTTTCTATCGATTGCCTTATAGCAGCTATTACCTTCTCTGAAGGCCCAAAGGGATTTATGTTTGAGCTAAAATCTATCAGCTGACCATGCTCAAACCCAAGCCTTTTGGCAAGCTGCTCTATATTTCCGCCATGTTCTTTTAACTTACCCTCATCGCAGTACAACATAGCTCTTTCTGCCGCACTCTAAAACCTTAAAGCCACCATTTATCATCTTTACAACATAAGCATCCCACGACCTTGGAATGTAATGCGAAATTTTCTCTAGCAATCTATTGCCAAAACCAAGCTCAACTAGTATACCAATTACAGTTCCGCTATGGGCAACATTTACACCAACCGCACCTCTTGTCTTGCAGGCTTCAATGATATCATTAAGGGCTGGCTTTAAAAGAACATTTTGATTTAGAATAGAGCTCATGGTTGCTGCTTCCCCAACCAGCCGGATATCTCCACTTCTTATCCCCTCAGCCGCCATATCATATGCTTCTCTAAAAAGAGCTTTGTTTATTTTCCCAACGGCATCCCTTCTACTATTAAAATCCAGCGTATTTATTGATTCTGGTGGCTCAAGCACAATCACTTCAAGCGGAGGCGCTTCACCAATCTCTATCAGCATAAGTCCATGCATATGATCAAAAGCCACAATTTTGTCAAAAAACACCCCATCGGTAGGCTCTATTGACAGTGCAATTTTTGCTATCTCTTGCGCATCGACTTCTTGATTTAGAAGGATTTTTGTTGCAGCAAGCGCTGCTGCTATATCAGCTGTACTGCTGGCCATTCCTTTTCCTTTTGGAAGTTCACTCGTTACTGTTATCTCAATACCATCACAGATGCTAACTTTTTCAAGCACTTTTTTAACTGCTGCTTCCGTCTTTGCAAGGCCATCAGGTACATTAACCACAGCCGTTTTAATCATTGAAGCCGCCGCTATAGAGTACTTGCTAATGGGGCAAGTGATATGGAAATTTACCCCATCTAGAATGCCCTGCACAAGCTCACCACAGCTACCTGGCACCATTACCTGTACCATTAAAACTCAACTCCACGCCTAGCAGAGATGCCGCTCCCAAAAGGATGCTTTATGGCTCTAAATTCTGTGACATAGTCAGCAAGATTAATTATTTGTTGAGGTGCACCTCTGCCAGTCATTACAATCTCTATGCTGCCTTTGCAAAGGTCTATTAGTCTTTTAACCTCATCCAGTTCGGCCAAACCCAGTGATAATGCAACGTTTATCTCGTCTAGAATTAAAAAATCGCAGCCTCTTTTCTTGGAAATTTCCAGAGCTTCTCTTAATCCATCCGCAATCTCTTTTTTAATTTCGTCAACTGGCGGATGGTCCTTTGCCAATAGGTTAGCGCCATATCTTTTAACACTTACATTTGGAAACCTCTTAATTGCTTTTATTTCTCCAGATTCTGTTACGTAAGCCTTCATAAACTGAAAGATTGCTATGCGAAAGCCATACTCAGCAGCTCTTAGCGAAAGCCCAATAGCAGCAGTTGTCTTGCCTTTCCCATCGCCTGTATATACATGTATTAGTCCTAGATTAGTCATGATGCTCCCCTGGTAAGCTTATGCTTAAATATTGAACTTTGCATTTAGAAGATGGTTTTGCCGTCTCCGGTCTCCCGTCTGCTCTTTGTTTGAGATTGCCGCGTCGCCCTAGCGGGCTCCTCGCAATGACAGTTCTTCTTTTGCGGCCCCTCATCTCCTGTCCATTTTTCACCCCCACCCTGTCCCTCCCCCCTCAAGGGGGAGGGTA
>JASEIR010000052.1 GCA_030017355.1 Actinomycetota bacterium | reverse complement strand
GGCGATGCTTGTAAAGCATCGCCTAGCTCTGTTTAAGCCAAAGCCAGGGGACGTTGGTTTCCTAAGTAAACTTTCCTTGTAGGTCGCTTGGTATGAGACTTGAGAGATTTAGGACACCTAGGAAACCAACGTCCCTTAAACTAAAATTTTATGTTCCAGATGCGGTTGGCGAGTTATCTTCTGAAACAGGCGGCGTTACGGGGCGACTTTTTAGTGCTGCATTGGGATGGTTGTTAGGCACTGCATAGAAATAAAAAATAGGAGCTTTGGTTATGTTTCCGCGTTCGACTTTTACAATAACACTCGGATTCTTAGGCTTAAATCCCTTTGCCCATGCAGTCAAAAGATAGCTGCCTGGCTTAACCTTTTTAAAGATGAAATTGCCGTCTTTGCCCGACCGGGCTGCACCAGCTGGCAATAGTTTCTTGCCCTTCTTAACCATCAAACGTAGATGAGCACCGGAGAGTGGCGTAGCGCTACTTTCAACTGAAGACGACTCGTCCTTTAGGATAAGAACAGTTCGTCCTACAATCGCGCCGAAAGCAGGTTTTTTGCCCTTGGGAGTGTCCGATTCGACATTGCTACCTTCAGCTTCTTCGCCAACCAGTCTTGGTTTATCAGGCTTATTTACAAGCCCTTTTCGAAGACCAAGCTGAGCGTTGGATTTATTTACTAAACCCTTACTAACACCAGGTCTTTGACCTGGCCGAAGTTTACCCTTCCCTCCTTGCGGAACAGCGATTGCGGCGCTTGCGAGTACAAGGCAAAAAACAATAACCATCGCTAGCATCTTAACCGCTTTTAAATTCATACACATACCCCCAATCTAATAATCCACACAGATATTTTCAAGGCAATAAATAGCCATAGCTATATACTATAATAAATAGGTATAAGCTCTGGGTTGACTAGCGACTGCTGCTGAAGTAGTTGGCCGGTCAGTTTTTAAAATGGTATTTTAGCATTAATATCAACGTAAAATAGGATTTGGATTATAACTACCAGATTGAACTATTGGCAAGACTTCTAGAACCACATATGTAATAATATTTATCGGAAGGTAGAGGATTGGACTTTAGAGTAGAATATATTGGTATAACGGTTGCCTCCTTTTCAAGAAAGTATAGTGATATTTTCACAATCGCGCACTTTCCTGCCAACCATACATCATTGCCGCTGGTAGACAACTTAAACGGTGCCAGGCACCGATCGCAAGGCACCGATTCCAGGCTAACTCTTTATGGTAAACGGTTTCAAACCATAGCAGCCATGCTCTATATCGGAATGATCAATGACGATGAAGTAATAAAGAGAAGAGTGCCTATTGGTTAGCCACCATTCTCTTTATTACTTCCATTTTAATCGCCAATATCAATCCCCATCTGCTTGAAGGCTTCCTTAACCTTGTCTTCGTAGTCCTGCTCGCTAATCTGCCCGTCTTTAGCAGATATGACAACTTTTACTTTAGAAAATTTCGTCCGCAGATAATTTAAGACACGTGCCACGTCAAAAGCTTTTCCAGTAGGCACTTCAAAATTAAGTTCTATCTCTTTATGGCCTTTAACCGCAACTTGCTGGGACGAAGGCTGCTCTATAGCTGTTGAGCTTGGTTCTATGCTTGAGACCGATTCTATTGCTTTGCCAGATTCATGAATATTTTGAACCTCTATGTTTAGAGCTTCTTTCTGGCGCTTACAGACTTCATCGCTGATTAATATTTCACTTTCCGCAAAGCTAACAGAAGGTGCTTCCTTAAAGAAGCGGCATCTAGGATTGCCATCTTCAAGCTCACCAAGACCGAAAAGACCCTGCTTTACGCCTTCCTCAATCCCTTTAACCCATGCATCTTTGGATGCAACTCTTATTTCTCCTGGGGTATTCAGGCCAGCGGCATAGAGCTGCTTGGTTAAAACAAAATCACGATCTTTCAAATATTTTTCTTTAACTACTAGGGGCGCTATTATTTCAAGAATCTCGCCTCCCAAGCGAAGTTTATCATACACCTCGTCATCTATTTTTTGCTTCTCTCCATAGGTCGGAACACCCAAGTCAACTTCCCTAAAATCGAGCTTCGATGGAAGAAAAATTTGCCGGTAGTAGCGGCGCAACGCCTCATAAAGCCTATCTTCAAGCTTGCGAATTTCGGTTTTTATTTCTTTCCTCTGTTCTTCAGTTAGATTCAGGCCTTCATCATCAAGTATTTTGTTATATGCTAAATATTTTCTTATGGTAATTTGGAAACCTGGTCTCTCTGCTTCGTTGGGCACCAAGAAAATCACAGTGTTGCGGTTAACCCGGGGAGTCATTGCTTTATTTTCCAGAATATCTTTCATTAAATTGTTCTCTTCTCCAAGAATAATTAATTTAAGGTTTTGATCATCCGGTATCCCTGAGCTGTCCTTTGGCCAAACATATACTTGAAACTTTTGGCCTGAAATATTTTTCTTGAGCAAGTCATGCTCAACCTCGGTCAGTTCAGCCACCCGGACGTTATCCATCTTAACAAACAGCATTCGGTTAATATTCGGCTGATTGGTAAAGAAATATTTATCAGTTTGAGTCTGTAAATAAAATAGCTTATTTTTAAGCTTCTCGATTACCTCTGCAACTACACTCGAAGGATGCGGCAAAACAGCTCCGTTGCGTTTTATCTCGCCAAGGCCGGCGCCTTTCTCGATTCCCCCTGAAAACGAATACATAAAAATTGCTGTTGCCGTTCTGGTGCCCAGTTTAAGCCCCTGATAAGCTTTGCCAAGCTCACGGTCAATAGTCTTAGAACCAGCACTACTCCCGATTATATCAGCGGCAATCACACTATCAAATTCATTACCAATATGCTTAATTAACTCCCGCTCAATCTCCTGATCGCTAAGATCAAAATCGGCAAGGGTGATATATGGCACATTAGTATCCTTTAAAGAATATAGAACTAGAGAGAGCAGCCTAAGCACACCACGCGTGCGTTGAAAGCTCGAAAAGCTACCCCACCGGTGGTATAAAACATCTACAACTTCAGGTAAGAATGGGTAGGATGCCTGAAAACGTATTCTATACTCAGATGGCTCGACCCCGCTTGGCAAGAGAGTCTCCCTGTTCGCGTAATCCATAAATTCTTGAATGCTTTTGTTTGCTAAGCTTTCGTCTACATCTGAGAACAGCCTTCGCCGTATGACCTGGGTGATTTCATGCTCTTGAACTGGGGTATAAATTTTCTCAACCCTACCGGCTACATGCTGGAGCTGCTGGAATAATTTTTCCGCCTTTTCTGTGTAATGCTCGATAATACTTGATGGCAGCGTTACGATGACGCACGTTTTCTCAAGTGTGCCCGCCACCTCCGTTAGCTCTTGCATAAACGCGATGGTCTGGTCGGCCAGCGTACTATCGCCAACGGTAACACCTGCTGCCTTGGTAGCATACTCCAGTACTTCATCCATTAAGATCATTACAGGCTGGTGGTCTTTTAGCAAAGCATAAATAGCTTCTCTGCCAGGTGCGATTTGACCTGTGAATCTTTCTATCTTGCCAGTCAACTGCTGCTCAATATTACCCCAGATAGTCTCATCGGCACTCATGGCAGTACCGGCAACAATAACTCTATTGGCACCCCATTGTTTTGCGCTATGATACATTGCAATCAAAGCATGGGTTTTGCCGCCACCAAATGGGGTTTGTATCTGAATTACAGGGTCGCCACCCTTGCCACCAAGTCTTTTTTCTACAACCGCTAATATGTTCTTCAAGCCTTCGGTCATGTATGTTTTCCTAAAGAACTCAGAGGCATCCTTATACTCCTCGGGTGCCCGGCCTTTGTAGACCTCCCAAAGATCAGCCGCAAACACATCCATCGTGAGTCTGCCTTCAAGTATGTCGTTGTGTGGAATTGCAATCGCATGAAACGCTCTCATTTATATTTGTCCTCTTTAATTATTGATTAGGCAAACTTCAAGAGCTTAATTCATCTAGAACTGCTTTGATTTGGTCTTTTAGTAAGGGTAAATTTTCTTTGACCACTTTCCAAACAATTTCGTAGTCAACCCCAAAGTAAAAATGGGTAATCTTGTCTCTCATTCTAGCCATCTCATTCCAGGGAATTTGCTTATGCTTTACTTTAATATCTTTGGAAACATTCTTTGATGCTTCTCCCATTATTTCAAGTTTATGTATGACAGCGCTTGAGGTCTTATCATCTGCAACAAAATCGTCATAATCCATATCGCCTATAAATTCTTCAATCCTGTTAATGCTATCCAAAATATCTTTTATATAAAGCAGGTAATCTCTTTTCATGTATAGATTACCTCGCCTAAGATTCGCTCTTTTAGCTCTTTTCTAATAGCAGGCTTTCTAACCAAATCTACTTTTTGCTTCAAAATTCTTCGAAGATAATTTTCGAGACGTATTAGCTCAAAAAGGTTTGGCGTTTCATAAAAATCGACAAGTATGTCAACATCGCTGCCTCTTTTTTGCTCGCCTTTTGCATAAGAGCCGAATACACCGATTTCTTTCACCTTATACTTTTTCTGCAAAACCGCTTTATGAGCTTTAATCGTCTCAAGAATTTCCTTCACTGTGACTTGGCACATATCTCACCTCTTAAAGGCCCTTAAGATGAATTATTACTTTTACTATAACTGCTGCTTATATACCTCGTCAAAAAAGTTGATCTTGCTTAATGGTTTCAGCTGATTTTTTGTTTATTTCTGCTTGTATTCTTTCTCGGCCAGATAAAAAGCCATCTAATAGTTTCTTTTCTTTGCTTTCATTCGGCAATGTTTCAGATATTGCTTGGGCAACGCGATAAAAAGCCTCGCTTTTGCCATAACCAGTTGAGTTAAGAAGTTTTAGCATCTCATCACGCCGGCTTCTCTCCCAATACAGCAAAGCAAGGTGAAGCACATCGATAAGTTCTGATGAATCCTTTAAGTCCTCGATATTTCTATCTTGAGGCCCTAAAAAGCGTATAAATTCTTTTTCTTTTCTTATAAATCCGCCTGGTTTGTTCCATTCTCTTGAGAGCTCAACGCCGCAAGATTGGGCAAGTTTGTGTGCCATATCAAACGGCACTTTTGCTTCGCCAAATTCCCAACGCCAAAGAACATATTGGCGTGTGAGATCAGATATCTCACCTGTAAAACCGTTATGTAATATTTGCTTTACAGCATAGTTGGTTGCAATTTCGCGCACATCATCAAGAAGGCGACCGGCTCTTACCACATTGCCTTCAAAGTCAATTACTTTTTCGTATTTGCCGAATACTTCAATCGCTGCTCCAATACCTGCAATAAAAAAGTCTGCACCGCTTATGCCTTCTTCCCAGAGACGATGGAGTTTTTTATTAAGGTATTGCTTTAGCTCTTCTTTTACTTCATTGTAAAAACCAGTTTTATCTCGTTTGATTTTACGCGCGATGATGTAGATTGAGGAAGCAAGCGACGCTGTTTCTTTGGCATTTAATCGCGACTTCATCTCTGTATTAAGCGGCCAAGCCCCTGTTATAACAAGGCCAGAATCAAGAAGTGAGTTTATTAAGGTTTCCCAGCCCTCAGTTGATTTATGGGCATAAACAATAACAGCTATACCGTCTGGCCTTAAAACACGATACATTTCCTGAAATGCTTGCTTGAGCATCGATTCGAAAAATTCCTTTGATGATGCCTTACCGCTATGTCTATAAGGGTCTGAAATAATTTCTGCGGATTTTGGGGTTGTAGGCGTCGAAAATAAATCTGGGTAAATGTGGCCTACACTCCGTTTTAGCCAAACGTAAAAGAAATCCGAAAGTTGAGCATAGCTTACATTATCATAATATGGCGGGTCAGTAAAGACAGCATCAAAGTAATTGTCGTGATAAGGAAGAGAGGTGGCAGAGGTTTGAGTGATGGTAGCATTTATTGAAAACATGGAGATATGCTCAACTGCTTCTAACATTGGCCCTAAATCCCATTGGCCCCTTACATTACTAAATGGGTTAACCTCTCCATAATCCCAAATCATAGGCAAGGCTTGTCTATCGAAAGCTCTTTCAAAAGAAACAGCATCAGGTCTCCATCTTGTTAACACAACTAAATATGTGGCCATCCGATTTACTCCCAACGCCAAATAACTCACCACCGCCTTGGCATACTCTTCGTCATATCCTTCAGCTAACATCTTTTTGTGGGCTTCTCTTACCTTGTCAGCAAATGTAATGAGGGCTAATTTTTGGCGAGAGTTGAAAAGGTCACCCCAGCTTCTCATACCGTAGTTATCAGCTCATCCGGTACTGGCTCCATGCCCCATTTTTCAAATAGCTCGCCTCTTATAATCTCTAAATATTGGCTAGCTTCCTCAAATATCCGGTTATCCTCATCTGTTGCCAGGCGATATGTTTTACCTTGCCTGTTTGGGTGATGCAAAACAACTGCAATCATCGCTGCCGAAGATTTTCCATCCCTAAAGAGCTTTCTTGTTGTTTTATCATCAACCACTGAGCCGCAAACCAAACACGAGGCAACTGCCCTTGCCACTGTGCCTTTTTCAGGCTCAAACTCAGCCGGCATTTCTTCATAAGCCTGCCCAACAATCTTAAATTTAACCTCTTTGCCCTCAACGTAAGGATAAAGCGCTACCTTTTTGTTGGCTTTCTTGGCAAGCCAAAACTGGCGCATCAAAGGAATCTCAGCACCGCAGGAAGGGTTTTGACAGGGTATAGTTCTTGCCCAAATATAGCCGACGGGTATGCTGCCATCTGGCTCTTTCGGGTAAAACTTGCCTATCTCTTTTCGAGCTTCTTCAAGCACCCAGTTTCCCCATTTTTTTACATCTTCGAGTAAAGGATTTTTTAGCGTTTTGCCCTCAAGCGTGCCCCACTCCTCAACTTCCTTTGGTCTGCCATACTTTTGTGGGTATTCTAGCGTGCACTTTTGGATCAAAACAGCAACAGGGTTTAAGTCGTTTGAATAAACCTCACATCCTAACCTAAGTGCTTCCAAAGGTATAGAGCCGCCGCCTCCAAAGGGGTCAAGCACTTTAGGCGCATTGCCGTTATTTGCTAGGCTGATATCTTTCCTTGCTATCTCAATCATTGTTGGATTTTGCGAGTTTTCCCATTTTGAAAAGTTAATTATAAAATTACGGGTTGTCTGCCATTTGTCTGGTTCTTTTTCTGGATCAATTGCTGGAATTAAAGCCGCGTAATTAGTGGCACGAGATGAAGCAAGTGGGCGCCTTGCCCACCAAATATGAAGCGTTGATATATGACCATGACGGATATTTTTTTCTTTAGCCGACTCAACACTTACCTCTTTAACCGGAAAGCTTTCCTCTATAAACCGTTTATCCATTATGCTATACCGCCCTTTGTTTGCACGTCCTCTGCAGCAACAACGTATCGAACAACTTCAAGTTTCTCGATGGCATTTAAGCTATTTGCCGGGTCTTGAACTATATGCAGTCTCGGCTCTGTCGCCGCATTGTATATAACGTATAAATAGTAATCCTTGCCAAAGCGCCTGGCTTTGAACCATTCGTTTTGCGTTAAACAAATAGCACCTGTTTGGGCTCTAGCTTTTACTTCTATGTACCGTTTCGCTCCATCTTTGCTAGTTGAGCGAATGTCAAAGCCAAGATTTTCAGCCGAGACGTCTTCTGGTAACCTTTCGTTTTTTGTCTCATATTCCATAGCAACTTGCATGCCGATCTTCTCGATTTCTTCGTCTTCAACCATTGCAGCTTCAACCTTTTCTTCAGGGATGATTAGAACCGAACCCACAAAACGAGGTGTTGACATGGTTAGGCTTTTTTCCTGCAATACAGTTTGCTTAAGCTCATCCAGAGCCTTTAAGTAATTTTCCCTACTTTCCTTTTTATTTCTTATTACTATATCAACCGGCTCGCCTTTTGCCTGACGCTCACCAAGCGTTATTAGTTCGTCATCGAGTTTGTAAATGAGATATTCAAGCGACTTAATGCCGTATCGCTCTTTTATTTCAGCTTGCCGCTTGCGCTCTACAAGGATTTCTTGCATATAAGCCTCTAGTGCTTCTATTGCTGTCCCAAGAACATTGGTTTTTAGCTCATCTATATTCAATTGGTTAGCATCGCTTAAGCCGCCTGGTACAAGGTCCCACATAATCGCTGGGTTAACAATGCCAATTTTATCAGTTGACCTCTCAACATAGAAAGCAAAAAGGCGTTTACCGGCAACTGTGCCTTTGCCATCTTTTATCTCGCCTTCATAGAATAAAATTACACCATCCATTTTGCCCTCAGGGTCTTTAAATACTGCGCCATGTTGCAGCGATATAAATAGCTTGCTTTCAACCCAATCAAGTGTTGCTTCAAATAATGGGTGGCCAAAAGAAACAAACTCGGCATCGGTGTTTTTAAATGCAATCTCTTTGTCGAATGTGATTTTTGGGTACCGCTTTAAAATAGGCCCAAAGCGCTTTTTGAATTCATCCTTTTCTGCAATCTTGCGGATATCAAAAGGTAATGAGTCTATGGATATAAAGCCATCCGCTCGCTCTTTAAATTTTCCGCCTGCAACTTCAAATGCCTTTTTAAAAAAGGCCTCAGTATACTCAGGAATTAAGCGATATTCCCTGGCCCTATCTGCCATTTCCTTTATTCTGGTGTAATCAATATAGCGAGTCGCAAGACTTTCACCAAGATTTTCTTTTACTTGAGCGATATAGTTCTCATCTATTTGAACATCAATATCTTTCAATATATCGTCAGTATCTCGAGCGTGTGCAGCAGCCTCGATAAGAAGCTGGGCAAGGTTTTTGCCATACATAACTTCGCTTAAGACATCAAATACCTTGTCACTTCCTAGTGCTTGCTTGATTTCCTCAAGTTTCTCAAAAAGCCTGTTTAAAACTTTTCCTTCCCTGGTGTCTTTAGCGACCATGTTAAATACAAAAACTTCTTTGTTTTGACCGTAGCGGTGAATACGGCCCATGCGCTGCTCTAATCTATTTGGGTTCCAGGGAATATCATAATTAATCATAAGATGGCAAAACTGCAGGTTAATGCCCTCGCCCGCAGCTTCGGTCGCAACTAGCACTTGGGTTTCATTTTTAAATATACGCTCGGCCTCCACCCTGGCTTCCAGATTCATGCCGCCGTGTATTGTGTTGATGGTGTAGCCCCAAGATTTGATCTTCTTCTCTAAATATTCAAGTGTATCCTTTGATTCTGTGAAAATAAGTATCTTGTGCCCCGGGTATTTGCTTTGCAGTTCATCAAGAGTTTTACGCAGCTCGCGCACCTTTAGCTCTGCCTCGCCATGTATGATATCTTTTGCTTTTTGTATTAGGCCATCAAGGATTACTATTTCTTTTTGAAGCTCTTCACTGTTTTCAGCAACACTTAACGTCTCCCAAAGTTCTTCCTCATGCCAACGGTCTTCCTCGCTTAAATCCTCTATTGTTTCAAAATCAAAAGAGCGCTCATCAAGCTTACCTTTTTCTTTAACACCGCTGAGTAATTCTTGCAGGCGATTTCTTCTTCTTTCAAGTGACCTTAACAGTGCATATGTGCTTGAAGCAAACCGGCGTTGCAAAATTACAAGGGCAAACGCAACATTTCTCTTTTTATCTTTAGCTAGAGCTTTATTGTATTGCTCATTTACATATTTAGAGAGCTCATTATAGAGCTCTTTTTCCTCTGGCGAATCTATACCGAGATCGAAAGCGACTGTTCTTACATACCTTGGCAAAAATAATGGTTCACCCTCAAAGTTTTTAAGATCTTCTTTAATGCGGCGTATAAAGAGCGGATTATCTTTGTTTGCTATTGAATCCTGAAGCATCTCGCTCGTTGCAAAAAATCCTGGCTCAAGAAGATCTAAAAACAACCTAAAATTTTCTGGATCACCTTTATGCGGGGTTGCTGTTAAAAACAGCAAATGTTCCGACACTTTCGAAAGAACCTCGCCAAGCTTATATCTGCCGGTTTTATCAAGTTTGTCCCCATAGCGATATGCACTCATCTTATGCGCCTCGTCTACAACAACAAGATCGAAATGCGCAGATGAAAGAGACGGTATTATGTCTTCTCTTTTTGCAAAGTCAATAGACGTTATGATTTGGTTTTCTCTTAACCAGGCATTTTCACCATAGAGTGCCTCCATTATCCCGCGATCAATTACGATAAAGGTTTCTTCAAAGCGTTCTTTTAGCTCGCGGCGCCATTGGTCTTTCAAATGGCCAGGAGCTACAATAAGGATACGCTTAGCAATATTGCGAAGCTTTAGCTCTTTTATAATCAACCCAGCCATGATGGTCTTGCCAGCACCAGGGTCATCGGCAATAAGGAAACGTATCCGCGGCAGCTTGAGAACATAGCCGTAGACCGCCTCGATTTGATGTGGTAGTGGGTCTACTTTTGAAGTGTTCATGGCTAGAAGTGGATCATATAGCGACGCAAACCGGTAACGCATAGTTTCAAGGCTAAGGAAGGTATCGGTGGGATTTGCCTTAAAATCAAGCTCAATGGTTGAGAGTTCCAGCGAAGATAATTCGTCTCTTTTAAGCAGATCATCGATATGAGCATGTGAATTTATGGTTGAGCCTACAATACGTATGTAGTTGTCCCGTTCTTCATAGAGTTTAACCTCTACAGGCTCTGGCCATTTCGAGCCTTTTATGATGTCACCTGGCTTGATGATCATAAGATATCCCCTATATAGATAAAATCAAATGCAAACCCTTGCTCTATGATAAATACAAGCTACTTGGCTTTCAACTTCTTATGAGAGTAAATATTCATTGATATATAGCATGGCGCAATTTTTGCCCTACGAAAAACTTCCTCGTTTAAAGCATAACACAACGCTGTTAAGCTTAAGGCTTAGTAGCAATATTATCTGGGATAATGTTGAAGAGGCTTGACTTAAACCAGGCACTAACTCTTAATGTGCATGCAATGCGAGAAGATGTCGAAATTTACGATGTTCCTATCCTTGGCTAAAGCTGGTAGCTTGGCTGTCTTTAGTCTTTGGGAAAAATGTTGAATCTTTCATGGTGCTTAAGCAGCGGAAACTTTCCTTTTCGTGCTTTAATTTAACGTAGTAAAGTGGTGCGATTTCCTACCCACTATTTGGTAGGTAGTTTAAAATATAGCTGCAATTGTGAGGGGTTAGCGCTATTTTGCGTTTTTCCGAAATTTAAACACCTGGGGTTGCTTGTGCCATTAGACGTTTTCGAGGACTTACCAAGGTTTTTCCGTTAAAAGAGGAAGCGCTAAGGGGGAATTCTATTAGAAAACCATTAGAAGCCTGCTTGTTCCAGCTGGTAGATGGCCTTAAATTTAGGTGGTATAGGATAAGTTATCCGTTGGTCATGTCGCGTTGCTTGTCTTAGCGCGCTAAGTAATGGAACTTTATCACTTTAATGTGATTCGCATATTCACAATCTTTTCACAAGCGCACAAGCGCTTGGGTTACCCGCAAATGGATAATCCTAGTAAATCAAAGCTAGATTTTCTGGAAGTGCTACTATCTTTTATTACTAATTCACTTTAATTGAGCCGTAAAAGGGGGTGAAATTTAGCAATTTGCACTTACTCTGCACTTACGAAAAAGCCTAGATGCGCTACCTTAGTAAAACTAGGCCCCTGACCTGAGCCACTGAGCGGATTCGAACCGCTGACCTGCTCATTACGAGTGAGCTGCTCTACCTGCTGAGCTACAGTGGCAAAATTTAAAACAACTATTTCGACCTCTAATTAATAACAAAATTTTAACGGTTTGTGAAGACTTAAAAAGTATGCTTGCGCCCGTCAATATAATTGAAATCATTAGCCATCGATGGTATCGCCATTGGCGTCTTCGCCAGCATCCACTGCTAAATGATTTCCGTCTTTATCTCCATTGCAACTGCTCGGTCTGCATTCACCATTGCAAACACAGGTTAAAGCCCGAAGAAGCGGCATTTCAAGACGCTGGCCGGATTCAAGCTCGGCGATTACTGTTTCCTTTGGCACGTTAAACTCAACAATTTTTGCAATTCCCCACTCAGTTGTAACCTTTGTGCCGCGCTTTGGTGCACGTTTCTTGAAATCCTGGTAGACCTCGTACTCATACTTTAGGCAACACATAAGTCTGCCGCAAATACCCGAAATCTTAAGCGGGTTTAGCGGCAGGTCCTGCTCCTTAGCCATTCGAATAGATACAGGCTCAAAATCTCCTAAGAAAACAGTACAGCATAGCCTCTGCCCACAAGGTCCAAGGCCACCAACCATTTTAGCTTCATCCCGCACGCCAATCTGACGCAGTTCAATTCTTGTCTTAAATACCGCCGCGAGGTCCTTGACTAGCTCTCTAAAATCAACTCTGCCATCCGCCGTAAAATAGAAAATAATTTTACTGCGGTCGAAAACATATTCAACCTCAATAAGCTTCATTGGAAGCCCATGCTTTGCTATTTTCTCCTCGGCAATTTTAAATGCTTCTTCCTCTTTTTCTTTATTAGCTTTAAGCTGCTCTCTATCTTCTTCTGTGGCACGTCTTATTACCTTTTTAAGTGGGGCAGTAATGTCATCTTCGGGTACATCCATCGGCGGAGAGACAACTTCTCCAAACTCCGTCCCTCTAGAAGTCTTGACAATCACCTTCTCGCCACTTCTTAAATCTATTCCATCTGGATCGAAATAATAGACTTTTCCAGCCCTTTTAAACACAACACCGACAACGATCGGCATATCTTCTGAGAACCTCCTGCCGTTTAATCTTTATCCCTTGAAATAAGCATCCTCAGGGATAGATATTATTTCATGAATTTTAAGCAACATCGTTTCGAGTGCTAATTGCATATTAACATTAAAACGTAAACTTTGCTTCGTTTCTTCAATTGCCTGCAGGCAGCGAAATACATCTTCGCTGGCAAAAAGATCGGCAAACTCCTTGACCGCCAGAATCAAGTCCTGATTAGTCAGAAGATCCTCGCGGTCTGTCTCTTTTAAAAGAATTATATCGCGAAACCACGATAT
>JASEIR010000051.1:269-13030 GCA_030017355.1 Actinomycetota bacterium | reverse complement strand
AGGGGAGGGGCTAGGGGAGGGTGATACCCACTTTCTAGACCCAAATCTGGACCCTTGCCCTCATCTTTTGCCCGTCTCCGGTCCCCCATCTGTTTTTAGCGGCGGTCGGCGGTCTGCGGTCGGCGGTCGTTTTTTTTGCCCGTCTCCGGTCTCCGGTCTGTTCTCTAGCCGGTTTACCGGTTTGCTGCTATCATCAATTGGCCAAGGGCTAGCCCACTGTCGTTTGTCGGGACCTGCCTATGAAAGTAAGGCATTATATCCATTGCTTTAAGCCTTTCAGCAAGCCTTTTTATTACAAAGCGATTTTGAAAGGTCCCCCCTGAAAAGACCACCTTATCAGTTTTATATTTCACCGCTAGTTTGCTAACCATCTCAGCAAGCGCATTGATAAACGTTGTATGAAATCGCGCTGCAAGTATTGACGCTTCGGTTCCCTGCAATTTATCGTCAGCCATTTCACTTAGAAAACCCCAGGATAACCGCATTATGCTGCCTTCATGAATAGAATAACTATAAGGCTCTACCTCAGGTGAATAGTGTGCAAGCGATTCTAACCTCATGGCCGCTTCTCCTTCATAAGAAACCATAGCTGTAAATCCGCAAATGGCAGCAGCGGCATCAAAAAGCCTTCCGCAGCTTGAGGATTCTATGCACAAAGTTTTACTACCAACCTGTGCCTTAACAAATGGCAGTAATCTTTTACATCCAGGAAGTACCCGCATTACCTTATCCTCATCTTTCCATAACGAATATAGCAGCACTGATGCCATCTGAAGCGGGTATTTAATTATTTCATCGCCGCGGGGCTGGAGAAAACTTTCCAAAGACCCTACCCTTTTAATTTCTTGGTAGTTACCATGGAAAACTTCGCAACCCCAAATAGTCCCATCTTCCCCATAGCCAGTTCCATCGCAAATAACACCTAGAACACTTTCATTGAGGGCATTGTCAGCCATGGCAGATGCAAAATGCGCTTTATGATGCTGTACTTTGATCAAGGGCACGCTCAATTCCTTAGCATAGGCTGAAGCAAACCTTGTACTTATATAACCAGGATGGATATCGCATGCTACACTTTGCGGCTTGATCTGCAAAAACTCCCCGAAAAAACGCACCCCCTCTTTAAAAGCCTCAAAGTTTTCTAAATTACCAAGGTCGCCAAAATACTGACTTATTACGGCCTTTTTATCAGATGCATAAGCAAAAGTACCCTTTAGATCACCACCTGCTGCAAAAATTGGATCTACTTTACAAGGCAAGTGGATTCCCTGTGGCACATAACCGCGCGCACGGCGAATAAAATAAGGCATATCCATAAACGACATAACAACCGAATCGTCAGCGCGGTTTACAATCTCACGTTTATTTACCACAAAAAAGTCGGCTAAAAAACCAAGCTTCGAATAAGCTTCTCTCTCAGTGATGATTAGCGGATCGCCACTAATATTTGCACTGGTCATCACCAATATTGAAATATCATCATCAAACAACCCATAGTGAAGTGGGGTATAAGGAAGCATTACGCCCAAGGTATCTAGCCCAGGTGCAATCTCATCACAAAGCATGCTGGTTTGCCTTTTTTTAAGAAGCAAAATTGGGCGCGCAGGTGACGTAAGCAGCTCTTCCTCTTTCAATGAGAGCTCACAATTCTTGCGAACCACATCTAGGTCGCGACACATAAGTGCAAATGGCTTTGTCTGGCGTTTTTTTCGCTTGCGCAAAAGTCGAACAGCCTTATCATTTTTTGCATCGCAAGCCAAGTGATATGCTCCAATACCCTTTACGGCAAGTATTTTGCCCGCTTTAAGAAGGGCACGTATATCGCCGTTATAGGCTCTGCCGTCTGGCAAGGTCAATAGCAATTGCGGACCACAAGTGGGGCAAGCGTTAGGTTCAGCATGAAATCGACGGTTTGCGGGATCTTCATACTCACCAGCACAATCGGCGCACATCCTGAAAACATTCATTGAGGTATTTTTGCGGTCATAAGGCGACGCACGGATTATTGAGAAGCGAGGTCCACAATTTACACAATTTGTGAATGGATAGCCATACCTGCGGTTATTCGGATCATTGTACTCTTTTAGGCAATCTGGGCAGGTTCCAACGTCAGGAGGAATGGATATATCGGCGTCCAGTGATTGGCTACTCTTTTGTATAAAAAAGGCACTATAGCCCTCAGGCTGAATTTTTTTTGTTCTTAAACTCTCGATGTAAGCTAGAGGAGGAGGTGATGTTTGAAGCTCTCTTACAAAACCTTTTATGTCTTTCGCGCGTCCTTCAACTCTGATAGTGACCCCATTAGTGGTATTTATTATCCAACCAGCTAAGCCCAATTTGTTTGCTAGTCTATAAACGTGGGGACGAAAACCGACCCCTTGCACAATACCAGTAACTTTTATTTCCGCAGCGCTGCGTTTCACTTCAAAACCTTAATGTGGTCGAAAGGCCAAATGACGCAGACGGCCTTGGCTATAACATTTTGCTCTGGTAGAAACCCCCATTCATGGCTATCATAGCTAGCATTTCGGTTGTCACCCAGAACAAAATACATCCCATCTGGAACTGTAACCGGCCCGTAAGTATACTTTGGCACCCGCGCGGTTTCCACCTTAAAAACCTGGCCGTTAACATAAACCTTGCCGTCGCGAACCTCAACAGTATCACCTGGTAAACCAATTAATCTCTTAACAAACGGCGCCGAATTGGGATTTAAATTTGCCCGTTTTGGTGCATAAAAAACAATTATGTCGCCACGCTGTGGTTTCTCAAAGTAATAGATTGCTTTTATAGTAAATAGCCGATCTCCAGCAGCAACAGTTGGCTCCATTGATCCGGTTGGTACCCACCTAACCTCTGCTACTGCTGTTCTAATACCCATGGCAAGCACGAATGAAACAACAAGCAAGACCACAAACTCACTAAACGTGTTCCAAAATCGATTTGCTGCATTGTTTGTCATGCTATCAAACACCTTTAAGAATTTCTTCAGCAATCTGTTTTAAAGAAAGTTGTTTATCCATGCTCCATTTTTGGAGTTGTCTATACGCATCAGCTTCGCCTAAGCCATATTTGCGCATTACAACTCCTTTAGCACGTTCAACCAGCTTCCGCGTTTCAAGCCGCTCTTCCAAAACCTTGACCTGATCTTCTAAATCCTTTACTTCCAAAAAGCGACTTCTAGCTAGCTCAATTGCTGGCATCAAATCAGATTTATCAAACGGCTTTACAAGATATGCCATTGCTCCTGCCTTGGCTGCTTCTTCGACCAGTGACTTTTGGCTGTAAGCAGTCAGCATAACAACAGGACATATTCCTGCAGAAGTTATTGCTTTTGCAACATCAATTCCATTCATCCTCGGCATTTTGATATCGAGAATTGCTATATCTGGCTTCAGTGATTTAGCAAGTTCTAATGCTGTTTCTCCATCCCATGCTTCGCCTATTACTATATGCCCAAGTTCAACCAATATTTCTTTCAAATCTAAGCGAATTATTGCTTCATCTTCTGCAATTAAGATTCGCAGGCGTTCCACTTTACCCATCACCATCTTCTATACCTATGTCTATGCATCAGCTAGCCTCTTAACCTATAAATGATTGCATTTGGGAAAGGACCTGCTAATCAGCTTACAGCTTATATGCTAGCCAATCCCTCAACCAATACCCGCACTGTAACCCTGGTCCCATTGTTACTATGGATATCCAGATTTCCTCTAAGTTCATCTACAACCAGGGTATGTACTATTTGCAAGCCTAAATTGCTATTCTGCAAGATATCAAAACCTTTTGGCAAACCAATTCCATCATCACTTATCGTCATGACTAGAACATTATCCTGCCGCTCAAGATTTATTACAATATTGCCTGTTGCTCTTCCTGTAAAAGCATGCTTAACTGCATTCTGGACAAGCTCGGTAAGTACAAGCGCAAGAGAGGTTGCTATAGGGGAAGGAATCTCCCCTCCCATTCCCTCAACATTAATCTTTATTTCCTTATCTGGTTGAATAAGGCCACTTTTAATCATGCAGGTAATGTTGGCAGCGATTTCTCTAAAATCCAGCGTGCCGCTTCCGCTTTGCGACAGTATTTCGTGCACAGCCGCAATGCTTGAGATGCGACCAACACTCTCCAGTAAAGCCTGGGTAGCCTCTGGAGAAGTCATTCGCCGAGATTGCAACCTTAAGAGGCTCGCAATTGTCTGAAGGTTGTTCTTCACACGATGGTGTATCTCGCGTATGGTTGCTTCTTTAATTTTAAGCTGCTGTTCGCGAGCCCATACATCGGTAACATCGCGGATTATAGCAACGATTCCCTTTACATGGTTTTCCTTGATTAAAGGTATAGCCCTCTTGATTACCGTCATGCCTTTTTCTGTTACTTCCCGCCTGATTGCTTTTCGATCCTCGATGGCACTTAAGATGGTGTTCTCATCAAGCCCAATATCGTTTACAGACCGTCCAATAAGTGTATCTTCCACTCCTAGGCGCCGGTAGATAGTAACTGCATTTGGGCTTGCGTAAGTTATAACCCCATTTGGGTCTACCCTAAGCAGGCCATCGCCAGCCTCCTTAGACGTCGGAAAGTCTATACCAACATCCACGCCGTCTTCAATCATTTGTATTAAATCATCTGCTGCACCCATATACATCTGCTCCATCTCGCTTGGACGCCAGTCATCTAGTACACGCCGCTCACTTGTCATAACCGCTAACACGCGATCCTTTTCTTTTATGGGAACAGCTCGGATTTTTACCTGTGTGCCATCTGGCATGCCATACTGGTCCTCAACACGTTTTCCTTCGTTAAAAGCTTTAACTACCGCCATGGGTGGATTCTTAAAAATTTGCCCAAGAACGTTATCTGGTCGTACTGATACGGTTGTATTTGGTTTTGCGGCAGCCACGACTACAAAGTAACTGCTTTCCTTTACGGCACAGTAGATTATAATATCTGAATAGCTGAGATCAGCTATGAGCTGGATATTTCTACTTACCGAATCAATTTTTTTTACCTGCTGCCCTGTAAGATTTAAAATCTTACGGTAAGAACCTACAGACTTCAAATTCTATCTCCCGTTTTAGCACCTTAGTTCCCTAGCTCTTTAACAGCCAATTTTGTCTTTCTGATTTTATCACTTCCAGTGAGGGATTTCATCGCTTAAAGCTTTTATTCATCAAACCTAAGGTTATTTGCTGCGGTAATGTTGTTTTAACGCAGTAGACTTGGTAAAATTATTACGCGCTCGGCAGTGTTTGAGAACGTAAAAACACGACTTTGAGTTTGAAGCGAAGCATTTTGAGTTTGGATGCCGAAGTGGCGGAATTGGCAGACGCGCTGGTCTCAAAAACCAGTGAGGGCAACCTCATGCCGGTTCGATCCCGGCCTTCGGCACAAGAGACCCTTTGGGGTCTCTTTTTTTGCCAGAGATTTGAAAATGGAGAGGCTTAAGCGAGCATGGTCGCCTAACCTGAAGAACTGTGCGACGTTTAAAGTAAGATGCTTAGCAACATAAAATTAAATCAGAAACACCCTGAAAAACTTTACTAGGTGATTCCGTGACTGATGAGAGACGATTGAAGGTTGAGATAACCGAGCAAAAAAGCATTACAACTGTGATCTTTAGTGGAAAGTACAAACCGCTAAGCATAATATTGATGAGGGAAATTATAAACGCGCTTATCCGAAATAACAGACTAAAGCTTATTATCCAGTTTGGTAATCTTACTGAGCTTGACAAAAGCGCATATGACTATCTTGAATCAGTTCACAATGAAGTTGCAAGGCTAGGTGGTTCCATTGTCTTAATTTGCCCATCAGATCAACCAAAGGGCATTTGCAGTCAACTTAAGCAAAAATACCATTTTTTGTTGTTTCCAAATTTTGAGGAAGCTCGCCGATTCTTTATCGAGCGCGAGTTCTAGTCTTTTAGTGGCGGTCGTTAATCCTGGTCTCCCGTCTGCTCTTGACGGTCTCCCGTCTTTTAAATGACCCAATCCATCTCAACGTCAGCACTTTTATGCGCTGTCTTCTTATCCAAACCAAGTGCAATGATAGCAACATCATCATTAAGCTTGCCGCTTGCAAACTCCTGCGCAGCGTCAAACAGTTTGCCAGGAATCGCCTCAACCTCAGTATCGCCAGCTCCCAGCAATGCTTCACTTATGCCTTCCTCGCCAAATAGCATGCCACCTTGCTTTGCTTCCAAAAGGCCATCGGTATAAAGCAGCATGATTTCTTTACTTGTTAATTCTTCAGTGTGATTCTCATAGCTAGGATTATCCTCCACACCAAGTGGTATAGACCCCATCTCTAACTGGCGTAAAGTTGGCATTGCTGATATTGCATAATTTGCAATTATTGGTGCAGGATGGCCGGCGCTCGCATATACTATCCTGCCGGTTGCCGGATCTATAACCACGTAAGCAATCGTTATGAATTGGCCAGGTACCATCTGGGATAAGATAACTCTGTTTGCTCGCGCTAATACTTCTGCAGGTGTATCGCATTCATAAGCAAATGCTTTTATTGTCATCTTTACTAGAGCTGTTGCTGTTGCTGCTTCTAAGCCTTTACCAGATACATCCCCAATTACAACACCTATTTTCCCATTCGCAAACTCAATAAAATCGTAAAAATCGCCGCCTACTTTTGACCCATCGGTAGCTGAGCGATAAAGAAGACCTAGTTTTATACCAGACAGCTTATCCGGTACAGCAAGAAGGGCATTTTGAAGAGCCTCAGCAACATCTTTTTCCCTCTTGTACAGTCTGGCATTCTCAATTGCAACTGCAGCTTGATTTCCAACAGATTCAAGCAAAGATATATCACCGTCAGCAAAAGTCTTCCCATTTAATAAACCAACTTGTATTACGCCTATCAATCTATTTCCTATAAGAAGTGGCGTCGCTGCAACCGCACTTACTCCCTGCATAAGTGCTTCTTTATGAGCCCTCGGGTCATGTTTGTAGTCGTTTGTAAATACGGTTCTGTGGATTTTAAGAACTGTTTCAGACAAACCAAGCTCCCTTGGCACCTTGATAGGTGGAGTTGATTTGGGCGATCTTATCTTATACATGTAATCCAGCTTTTCGTTTTCTTTATCAAATAATGCTATGGAGCTAAAATCAGCTCCCACGATCTCTGCCGCATTCTTTGCTGTCTTTTCAAGAAGCTCTGTCAAGTCAAGGCCTGATGAAATATCCAAAGCAACGCTATTTAAAATTCTTAAATCATCATTTGATGCCCTTAGCCTGCGCTCAGATTCCCGCGATTCTTCGTACAAACGCGCATTTTCGATAGCAACAGCAGCCTGGTTTGCGAGCGCCATCAGTAGACTCATCTCTTTTTCGCCAATCTTTTGCTGCTTAACTAAAGGCGTAAAAATACCTATGACGCCAAGAGCTCCACCACCTGATACCAGAGGTAAGGTTACGGCAGATTCAACTCCAACCTCCAAAGCTATATCTTTGTATAGAAACTCTGAAGAGCTAGCAGCGTGCGTAATGGCAGGCTTGCCGCTCATCAGCACTCTTCCAGCTATACCCAGGCCTGGTGAAATTTTCAGACCGTTAAAATCAAGCCCGCTATCGCTCCAGAAATAGTCTATCTTAAGAACCTTTTCATGCTCATCATATAAAGCAATCCAGACTGCTTTGGCGTCGAAGTTGCTGCGCAGAGCATTTGCTACTGCATTCTCTACAAATGGAATATTAAGTGCTAGATTCATTTTTTCGCCGACCTCAACTAGACCGCTGAGCTCGCTTACATACTCTCTTAAGTTGACTTGCATTGCATTAAAGCTTTCTGCAAGGTCTTCAATTTCATCACCGGTTTGCAAAAGACCAATTTCTTCCTCAAACTCACCTTTAGCAATATCTCTTGCTTTATTTGCAAGAATCATGATTGGCCTGACAATTCGCTCGGCAAACCAGAATCCAAGAAATAAAGCCAACAACATGACAACAATAGTAACGGCACCGCTTCTAATGACATCAGCTCTTATCGGTGCCATAACTTCTTCCACCGGGACAAACGACCCAGCACTCCAACCTATGCTTTGTATGGGAACCTGAGCTCCCATGCGATATGTGTCATCTATTGGGAAGATCAGCCCATACGAGGTGAACTCTTTGCCTTTGCTTGCCACCTTTATAAATTTATGCGCACCCCAATATCTCTCATCTAATGGTTTTTTGGGATACTGATTTTGGTAGATAAGCATGCCATTGTTGTCGGTTATGTTGTAGCCGCCACCAGGAACTTCAAAAACAAAAACCTCATTCAGCCTGGTAGAATCAACTGAAGCAACAATAACTCCATAAAGCTTTGCTTTGTACCAAATACCGGTAACTACATCAAATCCGATTCCGCCGTCTCCATGGTCATGAAGCGGAGTAATAATCCATTCTTGTTTTGTATCCAGTTGCTTGGCAATATCCCCAATATTAATGTTCTCATGATGCAGTTTTTCGCCCACCAAGCTTGGGTTGGATGAAGCATATACTTCGCCGTTTAGTTTGACATAGTCCATGCTGAATAATGGATACTTGCTTGCTGCCTTGGCAAGGTAGCTGCTTGCCCTGGAGCGAGTATAGTTATTCTCAGCTATAGCTGTTCCAGCAATTTTTTCGGTATTTGAAACTTCTTTTATGAAGTGATCAAAGTTACTTGCAATGTTGCGCGCGAGAGATAGCCGGGCAACCATTATGTCACGGCGCTTATCCTCATAGCGATTGTATTGGGTAAAAATGATGACAATTATCAGAGGTATCGTTATGGCTAGATAGCTGAGAAGTAATTTTTTCCTTATACCTTTCCTTGGCCCAAAAAAACTCATCTCTTATTAGACCTCTACATAGGCCTCTATGTTAGACCCGATGTTTTTCATATTAAGATTATCGTTTAGCGTCATATTGAAGTCAAAAGCATGGATGGGAATTGGCTTTAAGCGCTAAATAATCACGTGGTTTGATTAGTAGGAATTATCGAGAGCTATACTTTTTACTTCTCTACCGGTGCTTTAACAGGATTTTCGATATAGTAGCCGATTTGAGATAGCCTTGCATAACGCTTCTCAACAAGCTCTTTAGGATTTAGCTTAATTAAATCCTTAAGTGCTTTCACGAGTTCTTTTTTAAGGTCTCTCGCAACAAGAGCAGGTGCGTGGTGGGCCCCGCCTAGAGGCTCCTTAACTATAGCATCAATTATTCCAAGTTCTTTAAGCCGATCTGCTGTTAAACCCAATAAGCTGGCAGCTTGTTCCGGATTACCCTCGCCATTCCAGAGGATGCTTACGCAACCTTCCGGCGTTATAACCGAATAATAGGAATTTTCCAGCATGATCATGACATCGCCAAATCCAATAGCAAGCGCACCACCGCTACCGCCCTCGCCAATGTTAGCTACAATTACTGGCACCTCAAGCCTGCTTAACTCAGCTAGGTTCTGGGCAATCGCTATAGCCTGGCCGCGCTCCTCGGCCTCGATACCTGGATAAGCCCCTGGTGTATCTACAAAAGTTATTAAGGGCAGCCTGTATTTATTTGCAAGATGCATCAGCCTTAACGCCTTTCTATACCCTTCAGGATGGGGCATACCAAACTGCCGCAATAAGTTCTCTTTTGTATTACGGCCTTTCTGATGCCCAATAACCATTACTTTAGCGCCATCAAGGCGAGCAAATCCCCCGATTATGGCCAAATCATCGCGAAATGTTCTGTCCCCATGAAGCTCTATAAAATCAGTAAAAATAGCCTCAATATAGTCGCTTGTTCGCGGCCTATCCGGGTGCCTTGCGATCTGAACTTTTTGCCACGGCGTAAGGTTGGAATAAGTTCGTACTCGTAGCTTTTCAATTTGTTTTTCTAGATAAGCAATTTGGGCTGCAATATCTTCTTTCCCAGCTGATTCCGTCCGCTTGATAGCATCAAGTTTTTCTTCAAGCTCAATTAAGGGACGCTCAAAATCATAAGCAAATCTTCTCATTCTTTAACTCCACTGGCACCAAGATAATCAAGCAATCTTGCAACCATGCGTTTTAGTTCAAGCCTATTGACAACCATATCAACCATGCCATGTGCAAGGTTGAACTCTGCTGTTTGAAAATCCTTAGGAAGCTTCTGGCGGATGGTTTGCTCTATAACGCGTGCTCCTGTAAACCCTATTAAGGCATGCGGCTCTGCTATGATTATATCAGCAAGAGTGGCAAAGCTTGCTGATACACCGCCGGTTGTGGGATGAGAAAGGATAGATATATATGGAAGACCTTGATCTTGATGGCGAGCTATAGCTGCGCTTGTCTTTGCCATTTGCATGAGTGATATCATGCCTTCCTGCATCCTGGCACCCCCAGAGCTGCAAACAATAATCAACGGAAGATACTCTCTTGTTGCAAGCTCAGTTATCCGCTTAATTTTCTCGCCAACAACCGAACCCATGCTTCCGCCAATAAATCCAAAATCCATTACAGCTATGGCAACTTGAAAACCATCAATTCGCGCCCGTCCGCAAACTACAGCTTCGTTTAGCCCTGTTTTATCTTTGGCTTTCGCTAACGAATCGATATACGGCTTATTAGCAGCAAAGCCAAGAGGGTCTCCTGGGATTAAATCACCCCAAAGTTCCTCAAAGCTATGTAAATCGGTTAGTTGATAAATTCGCTCATAGGCAGATACCGGAAAGTGGAAAAAGCATTTGGGGCAGACTTTTAAATTTCTTTCTAGCTCTTTAACAAATAAGGGCTCATTGCAGCCCTTACACTTCTCCCAAACACCGTCCGGTATAATTCGCTTCTCTACAGCCGGGCTTCTAGCTGTATTTCTTTCCTGCTTCTTAAACCAATCACCAATTGGCATACTACTCCTAATTATCCATTGCTTGTCTTATTTCAGATATATAAGCAGTAGCTGCTTCAATGCAGTTATCCTTGTTCTTTCCAATTAGATTTACAAGAGCACTCCCAATAATTACGCCATCAGCTATTTTGGCGATTTGACTTGCCTGTTCAGGCCGTGATATCCCAAATCCAACAGCCAATGGTTTATCAGTAATATTTCTTATTCTGCTAATAAAATCGGTTAAATTTACAGGAAGATTATCTCTAGCGCCAGTTACGCCTGTTAGTGAAACACAGTAAACAAACCCCTGAGAAGCTTCGCTAATTTTTTTTAGCCTCTCATTTGTACTCGTAGGAGCAGCAAGCATGACTGTGGCTAGTCCATGCTTTAAAGCAACTTCCTTCCACGGACCTGCTTCTTCCGGTGGTAAGTCTGGTGTAATAACCCCATCAGCACCGCACTCGGCAGCATTTTTTGCAAATCTATCCATGCCATAGCGGTAAACTGTATTGTAATATGTCATTATGACAATCGGGATATCGGTCTCTTTTCTTGCTTTTCTTACTAGCTCAAAAACAACATCAGTGTTTATTTTATTCTTCAATGCTATCTCAGATGCAACCTGAATTGTTGGTCCATCAGCTAGCGGATCTGAGTACGGAATGCCAAACTCCACCAAATCTGCACCTGCCCTTGCCACTGCTACCAGCAATCTTAGCGAGGTCTCAATATCAGGATAGCCAGCCATAAGATATGGCATTAAAGCGCTTTTTTTGTTCTCTCTAAGCTTTGCAAATAAATTGTCAATTCGGTTTGTTTTTGTTCTTGTTATCATAACTCCACCCCAAGTGCGCTTGCTGCTACCTGGACATCCTTGTCACCCCTGCCTGATAGATTTATCACAACGATATCATCCTTGGAGAGCTCTGGCATGACCTTTTCCAAATACGCAACGGCATGTGAGCTTTCAAGAGCTGGCAGTATGCCTTCTGTCCTTGATAGCAATACAAAAGCATCAAGCGCTTCTTTATCTGTTACTGAACCATACTCAGCCAAACCGTTCTCTTTTAGATAACTATGCTCTGGGCCAACACCAGGGTAATCAAGACCAGCTGATATCGAGTGAGCAGGCTTTATTTGCCCATACTCATCCTGGAGAAGATAGCTTAAGCTGCCATGCAGCACCCCTTTTTCGCCTTTAGTAAGCGGAGCGCCGTGTTGGTCGGTTTCTAATCCAAGACCAGCTGGTTCAACACCTATTAGCCTTACACCCTTTCCGATTAGCGGAAAGAATATTCCCATCGCGTTACTACCCCCACCAACACATGCTATAACAACGCTAGGCAATCTCCCCTCAGCTTTATTGATTTGCTCAATAGTCTCGAGCCCAATGACACTTTGAAAGTCTCTTACCATCATAGGATAGGGATGCGGGCCACCAACCGAGCCAAGCATGTAATGGGTCGTCTCAACATTTGTCACCCAATCGCGAATAGCCTCATTCATAGCATCTTTCAGAGTTCTGGTACCGCTTTTTACTGGAATTACTTCAGTACCAAGCAAATTCATCCTAAAAACATTTAGCGATTGGCGTTTTGTATCTTCCTCGCCCATATAGACTTGGCATTCCAAACCAAGGAGAGCCGCCACTGTGGCACTAGCAACCCCATGCTGGCCTGCGCCAGTCTCTGCAATTACTCTCTTTTTACCCATTCTCTTTGCTAGAAGGGCTTGTCCTATGGTGTTGTTTAACTTATGAGAGCCGGTGTGGCAGAGGTCTTCGCGCTTCAAGTAAATTTTTGCTTTACCGTAATGCTTTGTTAGATTTTCTGCAAAATAAAGCCTTGTCGGCCTTCCTATATACTCCCTGCGATAAAAATCAAGCTCCTCTTTAAAATCATCATCATCCTTGTACCTTGCATA
>JASEIR010000051.1:0-259 GCA_030017355.1 Actinomycetota bacterium | reverse complement strand
AAGCTCCTCGAGCGCGCTCATTAGCGTCTCCGGCACAAATTTGCCGCCAAATTCACCAAAGTGCCCACGCTCATCGGGTAACACATATTGCATCCTAAATGCTCCTTTACTAGCAATTAGCCGTAACTTATAGCACACATCTATAATAGCAGCTTTTTGATGTTAATGCTCGTTTTAATCAATGGCGATTAGTGATTAATCGCCAGAGACAAGATTGCCATGCCGCCCACCTTTGAGGGTCAATGGTCCGGGGCTCAGG
>JASEIR010000050.1 GCA_030017355.1 Actinomycetota bacterium | reverse complement strand
GGCTTCAAAGGAGTGACTTGCATGCAGTGTTGGGAGTTTAAGAAGTGTGGTAGAGACAAAACAGGCGATTGTCCAGCTTATCCAAACCACGGAAAGGAATGCTGGCGAATAGCTGGCACAATGTGCGGTGGAAAAATACAGGGAACTTTTGCACAAAAACTTGCAAACTGCATGGATTGTGACTATTACAAGTATGTAAAAGGGATAACTAACGAAATAAAGCGTTAATTCTTGATAAAAGGGGCTCAAGCCAAAATTTAAGATTTGCTCTGTTTATTATTTTCTTGATCATTAAAGCGTTTTAAGAAACCTCTGAACCGGCGGTCAAAATCATATCTTAATAGTCGCACTTTGCGGCCGCAACCCAAGCACTTAAGGCCAATATCCATCCCTAGCTTTGTTACTTCCCATTCGTTTGCTCCACAGGGATGGGGTTTTTTTAGCTTCACAACATCTCCAAGTTCAATTGGAACAACATCTACCAAACCAATCACCAATCAAAAATACATTTAGCTTCGGAATAGCCTGCCTACCTGCTATACTGAAAGAGCCGGCACTTTTCTTCTTATTTTTGCAGCTGGCTTTAAGGCCAAATCAATGACCTGGTCCATATGATTTACAAAGAAGAATTTAAGTTCCTCTTTTACTTCCTTTGGAACAACTTCCAAGTCTTTTTTATTTTCCTCAGGCAAGATAACAGCCTTTATACCAGCCCGGTGGGCTGCTAGAACCTTCTCCTTGACTCCGCCGATAGGAAGGACACGGCCTCTTAGGGTAATCTCACCAGTCATTGCTACTTCGCGCTTAACTGGCCTCTTGGTAAGTGTTGAGGCAAGCGCTGTTGCCATCGTTATGCCAGCGGAAGGTCCATCTTTGGGAATTGCTCCGCTTGGCACATGAATATGGATATCTGATTTGCTGTGGAACTCCTCATCGATACCAAAAATGGTAGCACGTGAGCGTACATAGCTTACGGCAGCTTGGGCAGATTCACGCATAACCTCACCAAGAGACCCAGTTAGCAAAAGGTTTCCCTTGCCTGGAAGCACTGTTGTCTCAACAGATAAAACATCGCCACCTGTCTCTGTCCAGGCAAGCCCAGTTGCCACACCTACCTCATCAGCTTCTTCTGCAAGGCCATATCTAAACTTGCTTGGGCCAAGCCAATCATGGATATTTTTCTCGGTTATTTTAAGACGCTTCTTTTCCCCCTCAACAACCTTTCGCGCAACCTGTCTGCAAATGCTTGCTATCTTTCGCTCCAAATCGCGCACTCCAGCCTCTCTTGTATATTCGCGGATGATTTTGCGAAGCGCCTTTTCATCAATAAGCATGTGCTTATTAGTCAAACCATGAGCTTTAACTTGCTTTGGAATAAGGTACTTGACTGCAATCTGCACTTTTTCTTCCTCGGTATAGCCCGAGTAAGGTATAACCTCCATGCGATCTCTTAAAGCCGGTGGAATTGTCTCAAGCAAATTTGCCGTCGTAATAAAGACTACATCCGAGAGGTCGAAAGGCACCTCAAGGTAATGGTCGCTAAATGCAAAGTTTTGCTCCGGGTCAAGCACTTCAAGAAGCGCAGCTGTTGGGTCGCCTCTGAAATCGGTGCCAACCTTATCAATTTCATCAAGCATAAAAACAGGATTCTTTGTGCCAGCTTGATTTATTGCCTGGATAATTCGCCCTGGCATAGCACCCACATAGGTGCGCCTATGTCCCCGGATTTCGGCTTCGTCATGAACACCACCAAGCGAAATCCTTATAAATTTACGGCCAAGGGCACGAGCAATTGATTTCCCAATCGAGGTTTTTCCAGTCCCTGGAGGGCCAACAAAGCAAAGGATTGGCCCCCTTATCTTCTTTGTTAGCTGGTGAACTGCAAGATACTCAAGCACCCTTTTCTTAACCTGCTCAAGACCGTAGTGGTCTTCGTCTAAAATTTGCTCTGCCGCTTTTATATCGAACTTCTGCCTGCTCTTCTTCTGCCATGGCAGGCCTATCAACCAATCAAGATATGTTCTAATTACTGATGCCTCAGCAGCAGACGGTGGCATTTTTGCAAGCCTATCAAGCTCTTTTAGAGCTTTCTCATTTACCTCCTTAGGCATTTTAGCTGCCTTTATTTTAGCCTTAAGTTCATCCATCTCAGCAGCCTGCTCATCATGGATACCAAGCTCTTGCTGGATTGCCTTAAGCTGCTCTCTTAAGAAATATTCTTTCTGAGTTTTAGTGAGCTGATCTCTAACGCGCGATTGAATTTTACTCCCAATTTCAAGTATTTCAAGCTCGCGATTGAGAAATACGCTTACTTTCTCAAGCCTATCGCGTGCATTTACTGCTTCAATTATCTGCTGCTTCTCATCAATCTTAAGGTTAAGATGAAATGCAATAAAGTCTGCTAGTCTGCCAGGCTCCTCGATATTCGCTGTTGCCAGGAGAACCTCCTGTGGAATTGGTTTTCCTAGGGTAGCTGCTCGCTCAAACTGCATAACTAGGTTGCGCATGAGAGCTTCTGTCTCAATATCTGTTTGCTCATCCTCTGGCACAACTTTTATTTTTACTCGGAAGTAGGGCTCTGTCTGCACAAATTCGACAATCTCAATTCTTGATAAGCCCTCAACAAGAGCTTTAGCAGTACCATCTGGGATCTTTAGCTCTTGCATAATTATGGCAGATGTCCCGAGCCGGTAGAGATCTTCTGGCTCTGGGTCTTGCACTTCTGCCATCTTTTGAGTAACCAGTGCAACAATATGCTCTTCCTTCATAGCGGCTTCAAGAGCTGCTATTGACCGTTCTCTCCCAACAAAAAGCGGCACTACAAGATTGGGGAAAATAATCATATCCCTTAGGGGAATAAGAGCCATTTCTTCAGGTATTATTATTTCATCTTTGCTGGGTTCGCGCATCTATATCTCCTTCTATATCTCCTTCCATATCTATTGGCGAAATTTTTTGATACTACATAGCATAGCATAGCATAAAGATGCTATATTCTTACATATCGTCTTAAAATCGATAGTTCAAGACACTTAAATTATCGGGCACTAACAAATCTTTCTTAATTCAATATTGAATCACTACAAGTCAATCGTCGAACAGTTTATAATTAAACTATGTCAAAGATAAGTAAAAAGCGACCAATTTATGTCCTAGATACCAACGTGTTGCTCTACAACCCTAGAGCTATTTACGCATTCCCAAATGCAGATGTTGTGATACCTGATATTGTACTTGGTGAATTGGACAAGGTGAAGACTGCCCGCCTCGACCGAGAACTTCGCTACCGCAGCCGTGAGATATCCAGAATTTTATTTGATCTTTCGTCGAATGGCAATTTAACCGAGGGAATTCGGTTTGGAAAAAATTCGTTTCTTCGCGTTGTCAGCTTTGATGCTTCAAAGGGTATGCCTGAGCAATTTACGAGCAAGAATTCTGACGACAAGATCATCTCCATTGCTTACCAGATAAAGCGCGATGGCGGAGACCGCTCAGTTACTATAGTAACCAACGATCTAAATATGCTTTTAAAAGCACAAACCATAGGGATCAAAGTTGAGCACCCAGGTGAAGAATTTGCCTATGGTGGAATCAAGCGGGCCTTTTTCGTAATAAAATCCCATAAACAATCGTTTTCAACTGCCGTTGCAGTAATTGCAATCATTGTCATCTTGGTATTTCTACCTCAAATCGCTAGATATTTCGGCCTACAGCAGACTACACAGGGTACGATTGAAGGGCCACCTGAGCTAATTAAAGAGGTACAAAACTATCAAAACCAGATAAAAGTCCTCAACGCTCAGAAAGACACTTATGAGTCAATGCTGAAAAGAAATCCGAAGGACCTTCAAGCTCTTATTGGTCTTGGAAACGTTTATTTTGATATGGGCAGGATGAGCGAGGATCCGGATAACCACCGCAAAGCCATTGAGTATTATAAAAGGGCTCTTGAGATTGATCCAAATAATCTTAGCGTAAGAACTGATATGGCTGTAGAATATTTCAATCTGAATATGTATTCAGAGGCCATTTCGGAGCTTGAAAGCGTTATAAGAAAAAATCCTAACTTTTACCAGGCGTATTATAATTTAGGGATGATATATTATAATGGTCTTCGCAATCTACCAAAAGCAAGAGAATACTTTATCAAATGTATCGAGAAAGCTCCTCAAGGAAGTGGCTTTGCAATGCGTGCGGACTCATTTATACAGCAAATCGATCAAGAAATGAAAGCTCGCTAGAAAGGAAGGTTAGAGGTATTGACAAAGGAGTATGATATCTTGATTATCGGAGGCGGCCCAGCCGGTCTATCAGCTGGCCTTTATGCTGCTCGCTCAATGCTTAAGGTAAAGCTTTTTGAAAAACAAATGGTTGGTGGCCAAGCTTCAATTACAGATCATATCGAGAACTACCCGGGATTTCCGGAGGGGATTTCCGGATTCGAGCTTACTGACAAAATGCGTAGGCAAGCAGAAAGGTTTGGTCTTGAGATAGGCTTTGCTGAAGTTACTGAAGTTGATTTTAGCAAGCAATTAAAGAAGGTCATCACTACAGAGGGCGAGTATGTTGCGAAAGCTATAATAATTGCAACTGGAGTTCGCCCAAGCAAACTAGATGCAAAAGGCGCTAGCGAATTAACTGGCCGCGGAATATCCTATTGTGCAACATGTGATGGTCCTTTCTTTAGAGAAAAGAGGGTAATTGTTGTTGGCGGTGGAAACTCAGCCGTGGAAGAAGCAATTTATCTAACAAGATTTGCAAGCAAGGTGACAATAGTTCACCGCAGAGACCAGTTGCGCGCAGAAAAAATTATTCAAGAGAGAGCTTTTAAAAATGAGAAGATCGATTTTCTGCTTGATTCAGTTATTACAGCCGTGTCTGGTGAGGCCGCTGTCTCAAAAGCCACAGTAAAAAACGTTAAAACTGGTGAGGAAAAAGAGGTTGATGTAGATGGTATCTTTGTCTTCATAGGCAATCTTCCCAATACCGAGCTATTTAGTGGCAAAATAAAGCTTGATGAGCGGGGCTATGTCATAACTGATGACCTGCTTATGACATCGGTCCCTGGAGTATTTGCGGCAGGTGATGTCCGAAATAATAGCTTAAAGCAAGTGGTGACTGCAGCTGGGGAAGGGGCACTTGCTGCAGTATCTGCCGAAAAATATATAGAGTCTCAGCACTAGCAAAGGAGAGTTTATGGGTGAAAACATTGTTGAGGTAAACGAAGAATCATTCGAGGTTGAGGTATCGCGCTCGGAGAAGCCAGTTTTAGTTGATTTTTGGGCTCCGTGGTGTGGACCGTGTGTGGTAGTTGCCCCAGTTGTCGAGGACCTTGCAAGGCAGTATTCTGATAAGCTAAAATTCGCCAAAATAAATGTCGATAACAACCAACGCCTGGCAGGGCAATATAATATTAGAGGCATTCCAACCTTTATTGTATTTGTAAACGGCGAAGCAAAAAAGAGATTTATGGGTTCTATGCCAAAGGAGAGATTTATCGTAGAGCTATCGGAGTGGCTCGAGTAAAGACATGACTATTCTTGTTGTTGATGGGGCAGGCGGGAATATCGGCCAGCAGGTGATATCCCGATTAAGAGAAAGCCTGGCGGAGAAAATTGAAATAATTGCGCTTGGAACAAACTCTATAGCCGCCGGTAACATGTTGAAAGCAGGTGCAAACCGAGCAGCTAGCGGAGAGAATGCTTTCAGGGTAAACGTTCAAGAGGCGGATATTATAATCGGTCCTATTTCAGTCATGATCCCCAATTCTTTTATGGGAGAGCTCACACCAGCTATGGCAGATTACCTCTCACTCTCAAAAGCAAAAAAGATACTGTTGCCGCTAGGTAAGAATCTCGGTCTAGTTGGAACAAACAATCTTCCATTGCCTCATTTAATGGACGAAGCTATTAAGCTGGTAAGAGAGACATTGGATGAAAGTAAAATTAACCGCATTGCGGAGGTAGAGAAAAGTGTGTGAAACCAACGTGTTTATTGAAAAAGATGGCAAGCAGGAAATCTTGATGAAAGACGTGATATCAATAACGCCAGCAGGCGACAAGCTTCTGCTTGTCGATCTTTTTGGTGAGCAGAAGCAAATTAAAGCTGAGTTTAAGGAATTAAAACTTCTTGAGCACATGATAGTTCTTTCACCAAGAGATTAGCTATAGACAGTAACTGTTTGATCTACTATAATAGGTACAAGCTAAATAACGAACGTAATTGACCACGAAGGTCGAGCGGAGCGAACTCCGCAGAATTCGTGGTTTTTCTTTTTTATGAGACCTAAATTACCAAAAGTATGGGAGGGCGGCTTTTATGTGTCAAAGCGGGATAAATACAGCCGACTTTAAGCTGGCAATTTACCAACTAATTGAGCACTCCAAGCTTTTAAAGAGCAGTATGGAACAGTGGGCTATGCTTGCTGATTCTGTCCACGAGCATGGCCTTGTAGAGAACCTGCGTGAAGCAGAAAGTAAAGTAGCTGAAGCTACCGCGCTGCTAGGGAAAGCTATGGATGCTGTGCATAAGCATAGCCACGTGCAAATTTCATAAACTCACACGCAAACCTTTAAACCATTCAAAGAGGAGGAAACTATGCATATACCGGATGGCTTCTTGGATACAAAAACATGGGTAACGGCGGCGGCGGCTTCAGCTGCTACAATATCTTATACCGTAAAAAAAGTAAGTAAAGAATTTGATGAAAAAGACCCTCCGCTCATGGGAGTTCTAGCAGCTTTTATATTTGCAGCTCAAATGCTAAACTTTCCAGTTGCTGGTGGTACATCTGGGCACTTTGTTGGTGCAGCTCTTGCAGCAATTTTGCTGGGTCCCTGGAAGTCAATGCTGGTTATGCTCTCGGTTGTCGGCGTGCAGGCTCTTCTCTTTGGAGATGGCGGCATAACTTCACTAGGGGCAAACGTTTTGAATATGGCTATCATTGCACCATTTATCGCATATTGGATTTACGAGATTTTAAAGCGCTTCAACATATATGTTGGTACATTTGCGGCAGGTCTTATCTCAACAGTTGTGGCAGCAACAGCCTGCTCTATCGAACTAGCATCCTCCGGAACCATTCCGTTTGTTATATCTGCTCCTCTTATGACTGGTTGGCATCTTTTAATTGGCATCGGTGAAGGCCTTATAACAGCCGCAACTGTTAGCTACCTTGTTAAAGTAAGACCCGATTTGGTTAGAGGCCAAGCTAGCCTTGATTGGCGAAGCCTCTTGGTTTTTGGTGGAGTTTCGGTTTTCTTTGCACTGTTTCTGTCTCCACTTGCATCAACTTTCCCCGATGGATTGGAGAGAGTTGCGCATGACCTTGGCTTCATCAAAAAAGAGACTAATCTTTTTAAAGCCCTCATCCCCGACTATGCAATGCCGGGATTAAGAAGCGAAGGGTTGGCAACCGGCCTTGCTGGATTTATTGGGGTTTTAGTTACTATTCTTATTGGTTACGGCATTGCAACTATTGCAAAACGGCGCTCATCTGGGAGGATAAACTAGTGTGCCGAAGCCATGCAAGAGACATCGTCGATACTGATAAGTTGATAAAACATAACCGTGATGATGCTCACTTAAATAGCAGTGATGTCCATTTACATAGCCACAGGCACGGGAAAGTGGTGCACAAGCATCCCCATTACCATCCGCCGGCAAAAAAGCACGTTGATGCGGGTGATGAAAAGCGGCACCAGCATACGCATGCCTACTCATTTGAAGTTTATTCATATGCCGACTCAGCCATCCATCGCTTAGATGCTAGAACCAAAATCGTTTCCTTTGTGGCGCTTATTCTTGCGATAGTTTTAACACCAGCATCTGAGGTCTGGCGTTTTTTATTATTTATGCTGCTTATTGGCTCGCTATATACTACATCAGGCGTTCCGCTATCCTTTGGCATAAAGCGATCTTTGATCATCATCCCTTTTGTTGCCTTTGCAGGACTGCTTTTAATTTTTATGCCGGATAAACCACATCCTAGTATGTACGAATTTGGGTTTGCCAGCTTCCCGATAAAACATGGGGGAATTTTCATTCTTTTTAACGCACTTATTAAGTCGTGGCTCTCCATTTTAACTGTTGTCCTTCTTTATTCAACCACCCCTTTCCCAAAATTTATAAAAGGACTTGAGATGCTAAGGTTCCCGAGGCCTATAACTATGCTTTTTGCGTTTATGTACCGCTTTATGTGGGTCTTAACCGATGAGATAAAAACGATGATAAGAGCAAGAGATGCACGTGCCTTTGGCATGAAGCGCAATTTGCAACATATGCGTGTGATTGGCCAGATGATCGGAAGTCTTTTCATACGCTCCTACGAGCGTGCAGAAAGAATATACATAGCAATGCAGTCCAGGGGATATAGCGGCACGGTAAATACACTCGACACATCAGTCTTAACTAGGCAAGATGTAATCTTTATCCTTTTGTTTTTTGGATTGCTTATCGCTATTTTGACTTGGAGGTTTTAACTGTTGAGGGAAATAATAAAGGCAAGAAACCTGACATATAAATATCCGGATGGAACAAAGGCGCTAAAAGGCATAGATATTACCATCCGCAGTGGCGAGAGGGTTGCTCTGCTTGGTTTAAATGGTGCTGGTAAATCGACGCTTCTTATGCATCTAAACGGAACCCTCAGAGGCGAGGGGGAGCTTGAAATTGATGGACTTAAGATGAACAAGGCAAATTTAAATAAGATACGCTCTATCGTAGGATTGGTTTTTCAAGACCCAGATGATCAGCTTTTTTTAACAACTGTTTTTGATGATGTAGCTTTTGGTCCAATAAATCAAGGCCTTGATCAAAATAAGGTTATGGAGCGTGTTAAAGATGCCCTTGAAGCAGTTGATATGCTTTGGGCAGTCAACAAATCAGCCCACCATCTAAGCTTTGGAGAGAAAAAAAGGGTTGCCATAGCAACTGTCCTTTCCATGAAGCCAAAAATTTTAGCGCTTGATGAACCAACAAGTAACCTTGATATAAAGGGCTGTAAAAGCCTTGAATCACTTCTTATAAATCTAGAGCAAACAATTGTTATTGCAACGCATAGTCTTGATTTTGCTTGGCGTGTTTGCGACCGGTCGGTTATATTATCCTCAGGAGAAATCATAGCTGATGGGCCTACCCGCAAAGTTCTTACCGATGAGAAACTTTTAACATCAATCGATTTTGAAATCCCTTTATCTGCATTGCTTAATAAGGTATAGCTTTAGCTACCTTAAATCTCATTGTTCCTGCACCCTGATGATCGGTTGAACCCATTCAAAATAGGGTAAATACAGCCGCGGCTTTCTTCATTTTTGTTTAAACCCTGTAAACTTCATGTAAGGTGGGAGTAGAAAATGCCAATCAGCAAGGAAGGAACAGTTCGGCTCTATGATGCAATTGCACCGCTTTATTCTTTTTTTAGAAAGATAACGCATAAATCAGATGATAAGATAATGCCGTTCATGCTTAATTCGCTTGACCCAAGAAATGGGGAGGTTATTCTTGATGCTGGAACCGGCCCCGGCATTTATGCAATAAAAATCGCCGAGATAGCAAGGGACGCACAAGTATATGGTATTGACCTTTCGCCTAACTTCCTAAAGCTTGCTGAAAGAAATGCTATGAAGGCTGGATTCAACCATATCAAGTTTATGAAAGGAGATGTTGAGGATATTCCTTTTAATGACCATCATTTTGATAAAATTGTTTGCGCTGGTGTTCTCTCGGCTATACCAAATCCAGAGCAAGCAGCCTGCGAATTTTATCGCGTGCTAAAAATGGGTGGAAGAGCAGTCATCCAGGAACCTAATGGAGGGTTGGGAGCCCGCGATCGATACTTCTTGCTCCTTCTATACGCCATAGGTCTCATCAATCCGAAACGGCGAGGCTTTAGCGTAGGCGATATTCCCCAATACTTCTTTAGCCAAAGGAGCTTGCGCAAAATTCTTGAAGGTGCCGGCTTTGAGAGGGTAGAAATCGCTGAAGTAGGCAGCAGCATATGCGCTATTTGCTCAAAATAATCTATAGACGTTAAAATGAATGAAGAACGATAGGTTGGGTACTCTCATGAAAAGCAAATATAATATCTCCATTATCGGCGCAGGTAAAGTAGGCACAGCAGTTGGTCACCTACTTTTAAAAAAGGGTCACAATATAACTGCTGCAGCCGCTTGTAGTAATTCTTCACTTGAAAAAGCAAGCCGCTTTCTCCCTGGTGTGACGCTAACAAAAGATAGTGCCAAAGCAGTGTGCGGCGCAGATGTAATATTAATTACTACAAGGGATGAGCAGATAAAGCCAGCTTGTGATAAGCTTGAAGCGGCAGGCGTTCTTTTGCCTGAGCACATTGTAATGCACATGAGTGGCGCTGGCTCTCTTGATTTACTATCGTCTGCAAAAGCTGCTGGGGCAAAGGTTGCGAGTCTTCATCCAATACAATCATTCGCAAGCATAGAGCTTGCGATAGAGAGACTTCCTGGTTCATATTTCGGTCTGACGGCTGAAGGCCCGGCAAGGGATGCGGCGCTTCGGATCGCACAGGACTTGGATGGAAAGGTGATCGAGATTGCCGATGAAAATAAATCGCTCTATCACGCTGCAGCCTGCATTGCGTCAAACTATTTAGTTGCACTTCTTGGCTTTGCGGAGGAAGTCTACAAAGCATCTGGTCTTGATAAAGATATCGCATTAAAAGCAATGATGCCCCTTGTCAAAGGAACACTCTCAAACATTGAAAATGTAGGTATAGCTGCAGCGCTAACTGGCCCAATTGCTCGCGGTGATGTTAAAATCATAAAACAGCACCTTGAAAGCCTTGATAAAATAAATGCTAAGGCTGCAAGCGCTTACAGGGTTCTGGGTCTTAAAACAGTTGAAATTGCCATTGAGAAAGGCACGCTTGGTCAGGAAAACGCAGTAAGAATATCTGCTATTTTAAAGGATGGTCTTTAAAGGATGGGAGACTGATGGCTGAATCAACATGCTGCGACCGCCATAGAGATCAGAACGTAAAAAAGATAACCGGGCAAACGCTAAAAGAAATGAAATCAAGCGGGCAGAAAATTACTATGCTGACTGCATACGACTATACATTTGCCAAAATCTTGGACGAAGCTGGTGTTGATATTCTGCTGGTTGGCGATTCGTTGGGTATGGTTGCTTTAGGCCATGAAGATACACTCCCCGTTACAGTTGAGGATATAATACACCACACCAGAGCCGTTGCACGTGGTGCCAAGCGAGCCATGGTTATAGCCGATATGCCCTTTATGTCGTATCAGATATCCGATGAAAAAGCCATGGAAAACGCAGGTAATATAATGAAACTTACGGGGGCGCACGGCGTCAAACTTGAGGGTGGCGAGCGCATTGCTGGTTTGGTTAAGAAAATGACCGATGCTGGCATACCCGTTATGGGGCATCTTGGGCTAACGCCACAATCTGTCCATCAGCTTGGCGGCTATGGACTTCAAGCAAGCAGTGTAAAGGACGCAAAAACCCTTATCGACGATGCCTTATTGCTTGAAAAGGCAGGAGCGTTTTCTATCGTCCTTGAAAAAGTCCCTTCAGAGCTAGCTGAGATTGTTTCAGCACGCCTAAGCATTCCAACGATTGGGATTGGTGCAGGTGCAAGGTGTGATGGGCAGGTGCTGGTTGCACAAGATTTGCTAGGAATGTTTGATAGATTTGTCCCTAAGTTTGTAAAGCAATATGCAAACCTAAAAAACACCATCGAACAGGCCGTTAAAAGCTTCATAAACGATGTTCAAAGCGGCGAATTCCCTGCAGATGATCACTCTTACTCTATGGGACCAAAGGCTCTAGAGGATTTAAAAAAACTTATAAAATAGGTTTAAAGGAAATAAAAACCTATGTTGGAATTTAATACAATTGCCGAGCTTCGAAAAGCATTAAAAGCTGAACGATCAAAAGGCAAAACAACCGCGTTTGTGCCGACGATGGGCTATTTTCATGACGGGCATCTAACACTTATGCGGGAAGCAAAAAAGAGAGCGGACTGCGTTGTGGTAAGCATCTTCGTTAACCCGACCCAGTTTGGACCTAATGAGGATTTGGATAAATATCCGAGAAACCTGGAGAGAGATAGGTCATTGGCAGCCAAGGTGGGTGTTGATTTTATCTTCATCCCGACAGTGGATGAGATTTATCCCAAAGGTTATTCAACTTACATCGATGTGGAGGGTATAACCAATGCTCTATGTGGGCGGCAGCGCCCCGGCCACTTTAGAGGAGTTGCAACGGTCGTGACAAAGTTGTTGAACATAGTTCAACCAGATATAGCGCTTTTTGGCGAGAAGGATTGGCAACAGCTCATTGTTATTAAGAGGCTGGTATCAGATTTAAACATGGACGTTGAAATTATTGGCATTCCAACTGTAAGGGAACCAGATGGGCTTGCTATGTCCTCAAGAAACTCGTATCTATCTGCAGAAGAAAGATCAGCAGCTCTTGTTATCTCAAAATCGCTTACTTTGGCAGCAAATATGGTAGATAGAGGTGAAGCAAGTGCTAGCAAAATAGCATCAGCTCTAAAAGAGCTGATTGAAAAAGAGAAGGCAGTTAAGCTAGAGTATCTTGAAATATGTGATCCAGAAACGTTTGCTCCGGTTGAGGAAATAAAAGCTGATACTCTTGTAGCTATTGCTGCATGGGTGGGGAAAGCGCGCCTGATTGATAACACCATTATTCGGCCAAAGCTTGAAAATCCAGGTAATTTAGGTTAAATTGTGAACAGGTGAATGATTATGCAGCGCTTTATGCTAAAGAGTAAAATTCATAGGGCAACAATTACTGAGGCCAATGTTGATTATATCGGTAGCATAACAATTGATTCTGAGTTAATGAGGCTTGCCGATATCCACGAGTACGAAAAAGTTCATGTTGTAAGCATTGATAGCGGCGTGCGCCTTGAGACATACGCCATATCTGGCGATAAAGATTCAGGGATCATATGCTTAAATGGAGCTGCCGCAAGGCTAATGAAACCAGGCGAGAAAGTCATTATTCTTGCGTATGCGCTTGCTCAAGAGGAGGAGCTGGCCGATTGGAAACCGCACGTGGTCTTTGTTGATGAAAACAACAGGCCTTCCCACCTGCTCTGTCTAATTGGGGAAAACCCTTCCTAGCCATAATCGAATTTAACCAACCTGCCATTCATTAACCAGCCGATGAAAAAATTCTTCTAAATATTTTAGCTAAGGTCTT
>JASEIR010000004.1:15536-31133 GCA_030017355.1 Actinomycetota bacterium | reverse complement strand
ATGGCTGCGATGAATGTAATCTTGTTTACGTTAGGGACGAAAATCTACGGCTGGAGATATGGGATGAAGACAATATACGGCACTTTTAGTCTTGCTTTTGCGGTTGACTTAATAGCTCCTCTTATAAGGTCTTTCGCGGTTACCAATGAACCCATATTAGGCACGCTTTATGGCGGAATTCTTTCTGGAATTGGTATGGGAATTGTTTTTCGCAATGGTGGTAATACCGGTGGGACTGATATTGTGGCTCAAATCCTACAAAAATATTTAAACTTAGGTTTGGGTCAACTCTTCTTACTTGCTGATGGTTTTGTTATGCTGGTAGCAGCCACTGCTTTTGGATTGAGGTTAGCCCTCTATGGTATGATAGCTGTTATCATCATGGGCCGTGTCATTGACTATATCCAGGAAGGTATAAGTGTTGAGAAGGCAGCCTTTATCATATCAGAGCGTGCCGACGAGATAGCCAAGGCCATATTATTTGAGCTAAAACGTGGCGCAACTGCTTTGGAAAGCAGGGGTTACTATTCTGGAAAGCATCGTGATACAATATTCTGCATTGTTGAAAGAAGGCAAGTTGAAAATCTTAAAAGGATTGTAAACTCTATCGACCCCAAGGCTTTTTTAATAATTTCCGATGTTCATGAGGTTGTTGGTGAGGGATTTAGGCAGTTTGCGGCATGAGAAAGGAGCAATTTTGAGAACCCAGACTATAACCGATGAGCGAACCTTAATCGAATTTTTAGAGTCAAAAGCGCGAAGGATACGTTGGGATATCATTAAAATGATAGGATTAGCTCGTTCTGGGCATCCTGGTGGTTCCCTCTCTGCTGCCGATATAGTTGCTACACTTTATTTTCACGAGCTAAGACATAAAGCTGAAGAACCAGATTGGCCGGAGCGCGATCGGTTTGTTTTAAGCAAAGGGCATGCAGCTCCTGTTCTTTATGCGGCTCTTGCTGAGAGTGGTTATATTGATAGGGAAGACCTTTGGACCCTTAGAAAAATCGACAGTCATCTGCAGGGGCACCCTGATATGCGCAAGACTCCGGGAGTTGAGCTTTCTACAGGCTCTCTAGGAATGGGTTTTTCTGCCTCTGTTGGCATGGCTCTTGGCTTAAAGATAGACAGGAAAGAGTCCAGGGTATATGTCCTTTTAGGAGATGGAGAATCTCAAGAGGGGATAGTTTGGGAAGCAAGCATGTTTGCTTCCCAGCATGGGCTTGATAATCTTGTTGGCATACTTGATTATAACAATATGCAGATAGATGGACTGGTTAGCGAAATTGTTGATATCCAGCCAGCAGCAGCAAAGTGGACTGCTTTTGGCTGGCATGTAATCGAGATCGATGGTCATAAATTTGATGAGATAATGGGCGCCTTTAGAGAAGCAAGGTCGGTTAAGAGCAAGCCGTCGATGATTATTGCTAAAACCGTGAAAGGCAAAGGCGTATCCTTCATGGAAGGTATTGTAGATTTCCATGGCAAGGCCCCATCGGCAGAAGAAATGGAAAAGGCGCTAGCTGAAATTGAGGCATCAGGCCCATTAGGATAGATGTAAGGAGTAGTATGGCAGAAAAAAGAGCAACGCGAGAGGCATATGGCGAAGCACTGGTTGAGCTAGGGCATGAGTATCCAAACCTGGTGGTACTAGAAGCAGACCTTGCCAAATCAACCACAACAATAAAGTTCAAAAAAGAATTCCCAGACAGATTTTTCGATTGCGGGGTTGCTGAGCAAAACATGATGGCGATGGCAGCCGGGCTTGCTGCAACCGGCAAGATTTGTTATACAGGTTCTTTTGCAATATTTGCTACTGGACGCGCCTTTGAGCAAATCCGGAACACAATTTCCTACCCCAGATTTAACGTTAAAATCTGCCCAACGCATGCAGGTATTACTGTAGGGGCAGATGGAGCCTCTCACCAGACCTTTGAAGACATTGCTCTTATGAGAGTAATCCCAGGAATGACTGTCATATCCCCAGCTGACTTCTATGAGGCAAAGAAGGCAATTAAGAAAGCGGCAGAAATTGATGGGCCGGTTTTCGTGCGTCTTGGAAGAGCTGCGGTTCCAACAATCTTTGATGACTCATACGAGTTCGTGCCGGGCAAAGCTATAAAGCTTCAAGAGGGCTCGGATGTAACTTTATTTGCAACCGGAGTTATGGTCGAAGCATGTCTTCAAGCTGCAAGCAATCTTAAAGAGCAAGGAGTTAATGCTGAAGTTTTTAATATCTCAACTATAAAACCCCTTGACGAAAAGGCTATTATTGAATCAGTAATGAAGACAGGTAGAGCTGTTGTTGCGGAGGAACATAGCATTATTGGCGGGCTAGGGAGCGCAATAGCGGAGCTTCTCAGTAGCGAATGTCCTGTGCCTCTTGCAAGAGTGGGCATAAGGGATTTATTTGGGCGATCAGGCGAGCCTGAGGAGCTTATGAGATACTATGGACTAACCCACATAGATATTTCCCAAGCGGTAAAGATCATAATGGACCGTAGCCAGCGACCAAAGTAAGGCTAAATCAAACTCCATTGGCTACAAGCTTTATTAGAAGTTCATGCACAGTAACCGTAACTATAGCAGGCCATAATAAGCAGCTTTACCGGTACCCTTTGATTTATGCTTGGTCTTCTGGTAGCATACCGTTCTTGGGAGTGATTAACGCTATGATTGAACTTAAAAACGTAACCATGGTCTACAAAGGCGCCCATCGCCCTGCGTTACGAGACATCAATGTAGAGATTGGCAGAGGCGAGTTTGTCTTTCTAGTTGGTCCCTCAGGTTGCGGTAAATCTACATTTATACGACTGCTCTTAAGAGAAATTATCCCAACAAAAGGCGAAGTAATTGTTGCTGGCCATAATGTTGTAAACTTGCGCCGATGGAGAGTATCCCAGCTTCGAAGAAATATTGGCTGCGTTTTTCAGGACTATAAGCTTTTACCAAACAAAACCGCGTATGAAAATGTTGCTTTTGCTCTTGAGGTTATAGGAAAACCAAACCGGATCATAAAAGCCCAAGTACCTGAAGTTTTAAGGCTGGTTGGCTTGGAGGATAAAGCCAACAGCTATCCAGATGAGCTATCCGGAGGTGAGCAGCAGAGGGTTTCCATTGCTAGGGCTTTTGTGAACCGCCCGGCTATTATCCTGGCGGATGAGCCAACAGGAAACCTTGATCCGGCAACCTCAAGCGATATTATGACACTGCTTAGCAAGATAAACAGAACAGGCACAACAATACTGGTTGCAACGCATGACCGTGAAATGGTGGACAACATGAGAAAACGCGTCCTGGCTTTAGAAGAAGGCGTGCTTGTAAGAGATCAGCTACGCGGTGTCTATGGTTTTGAAGAGTAGGTAAGGAGTTAGTAGCATGTCTTTTCGTCCATTTTATTTTTTAAGAGAATCGCTTATAAGTTTTAAGAAAAATTGGGTTATCAGTATAGCCGCTATAACTACTGTTGCCCTGTCACTTCTCGTCATTGGTTTCTTTATGCTGGTTGCCTTTACCATAAATAGTTGGATGAAGATGACGGAGCAAAAAGTTGAGATAGTGGCTTTTTTGGTTGAGGGTATTCCAGCGGAGTCAATTGAAGCGCTGCAATCTGAAATCATGTCATGGCCAGAGGTAAAAAGAGTAGTGTATGTATCTAAAGAAGAGGCTCTAGAGCGCCTCAAGAAAGAGTTTAAAGATTCAGATATCATAAGCATGGTTGAGGAAAATCTATTGCCGGTTTCGCTTGAAATTTCCTTAAAAGATCCCCAAAAGGCCGACACCGTTTACAATAGATTAAAGGGCAGACCTGAGATCGACGATATTAGACATGACAGGAAGATGGTAGAGAGACTTCTTGCACTCACGAGGACAGCACGCTGGATTGGCATAGTTTTTGCGAGCCTTCTGGCTTTTGCTTCGCTAGTACTAATTGCAAACGCAATTAGACTTGCGATTTATGCGAGACGCAAAGAGGTCGCCATCATGCGTCTTGTTGGAGCATCAAATTGGTTTATTAGATGGCCATTTTTACTTGAAGGTATTCTACAAGGGCTTATAGGCGCTTTAGTTGCAATACTGCTGCTCTATGTTGTCCAGGTGGCTGTTGTAGAGAGAATAAAAGAGGTCCTCGTATTTCTTCCAATAGGCTCTAGTCATCAAGAATTCTTCAGATTGGTTATTGGACTACTTGTAACTGGAATTGCAATGGGTGCGGCAGGTAGCACAATGGCCTTGAGACGTTACTTAAGAGTCTAAATCTAAAATGGGAGCTTTGCTTTTAACAGGTAATTTTGTGTAAAATTTCTGTTGGAAGGATTTTTAGCAAGGACAAATACAGTATTAGTAAATTGTTGTTTAACCGGTCTCAGGTGGGCAATGAGAGCATGCACAAAGTTGCAGCTAAAATTAACAGCTTTAGTCTTAGTATTTGCCTTAAGCTTCTTAACCACGCCTGCTTTTTCTACAGAGCTGTCCACAAAGCGTAAGCAACTAAACGATGTTAAATCAAAACTTGACCAAACTAGGCAAAAAATTAAGCAAGCCAAAGCTCAAGAATCGCAGCTAGTCTCCCAGATTGAATTAGTAGACGAAAAAATGGTGTCTGTTCAGAAGGAATACGACAGGCTAGATAATGAGCTGCAGCAAGTAAGTCGGGAGCGTGAAGTAACAGAAAATCAGCTAGGAGTTCTCCAGGTAGAATTATGGAATACACAGCAGGAGCTAAGTCAGGCAGAGGCTAAGCTAGCTGAGAGACGAGAAGTTCTTAACAACCGCATAAGAATCATTTATAAACGCGGCAATGCAACTTACCTGGAGCTTATTCTTAACGCAAGTGATTTTGTTGATTTCCTAAGTCGGGTTCGCTTTGTTGGATATATCCTTTCACAAGATGCTGAAATTATTCGCCAGGTAGAAGTTGCAAAGGCTGCTATTGAGGTTAAAAAGCTAGAGGTAGAAAAAGAAAAGGCAGCTGTAAATGCTGAGAGACTAAAATTAATAGAGCAAGAGCAAAGAATCAGAGAGCTAACCAAAGCAAAACTTGCTCAGAAATTAGCACTCGAGGCTGAGATCGATAAGAAGCAATCACTTCTTGAGCAAATCAAGGCAGACCGAGCCGCTTATGAGCTAGCCGAAGATCAACTCCTTGAGGTTTCAGCAAACCTGACAGCAAGGATCAGGCAGCTTGAGCAGGAACTAAAGGCAAAAGGCAAGCTTGTAGGCAATTCCTCTGGCTTTGTTTGGCCAACAGAAGGCCCTGTAACCTCGCCGTTTGGAATGAGAATGCATCCTATCTTGCATACAATGCGCATGCATACCGGAATCGATATTGGAGCGCCGTATGGTCAAGCTATAGTGGCAGTCCAGGATGGAGTGGTACTTCAGGCTGGTTGGATAAAAGGCTATGGACAGACTGTGATTATAAGTCATGGCAATGGGATAACCACGCTTTATGCACACCAATCAGCCATACTTGTATCAGAAGGCCAACAGGTTTCTCAGGGTTCAACAATAGGACGAGTTGGTTCTACTGGTCTTTCAACCGGTCCACACCTTCACTTTGAAGTGCGAAAAGATGGCGAGCCTCAGGACCCTATGAAATGGTATTAAAATTATTGGCTAAAAGCTGGAGTTTAGAAGCAATTTTATAATTTATAATAGATAAATTATTAGACAAATTAATAGATAAATGCTCTAATGCTCTGTAAAAGAAAGCGAAAAACATCTATAATAAGGTGATTTTCGCTTTCTTTTACCTTATACTGAAACGAAAGCTATTGATGAGGTGTAGAGTTTGAATAGAAAAATAGTAATCCCAATTGTTATTGTAATCTCCCTCTTGTTTGCGGCTTCAGTTTTTGTTGGGGGAGTAGTTGTAGGCACAGTTTTAGAAAAACACAGGGCAGAGCTATATGCGCAAAGCTTTCCCTCTGTAGATAAAGTGGCGGAGCTACTGAATATTATAAATCATGCTTATGTTGAGCAAGTGCCTACTGAAAAGCTTATCGACGGCGCTGTAAGAGGCATGATTGAAGCACTTGACGACCCGTTTTCACATTACATGGACCGCAAGCATTTTGATATGTTTCAAGAGCAAACAAGCGGGCATTTTGACGGAGTTGGTATAGAGCTTAGCCAGTCAAAAGATAAGCAACTCATGGTCTATATGCCAATTGAAGGAACACCAGCCTATAAAGCTGGTATAAAGGCTGGTGATATTATTATTAAGGTTAACAATAAATCAACCGAGAAAATGGGTCTTGATGAAGCCGTCAAGCTGATAAGGGGTAAGCGCGGTACAACGGTGACTCTTACTATACATCGCGAAGGTGTCAAAGAACCCTTGGTATTTAAACTAGTTCGAGAACAAATCAAGATTCCAAATGTATTTTCCAAAAAGATTGACGACGATATTGGCTATATTCGCCTACACGAATTCAACGAAGACACCACGAATGACATCAAGAGTCAAGTTGATAAGCTAAAATCACAGCATGTAAAAGGACTGATTCTTGACCTTAGGAATAACCCTGGTGGCCTTCTGGAAGAAGCAGTAGGGCTTGCAAGCCTATGGATTGACTCTGGCCCAATTGTGAGAATCAAGTCAAGGTCTGGGAATATTGAATCGCGGGAAGCGCTTGGAGGTGCGGATACCAAAACACCACTGGTAGTTCTTGTAAACAAGGGAAGTGCAAGTGCTTCGGAAATCGTTTCCGGCGCACTCCAAGATTATGGTCGCGCTGTCATAGTTGGAGAGACCACTTTCGGCAAGGCTTCAGTTCAGACTGTGGTCAATCTTGAAGATGGTTCCGCAGTCTTATTAACAACGGATAAGTACCTGACACCTAAAGGCAGGATGATTCATAAAAAAGGCATCAAGCCAGATGTGGTGGTTAAGTTTGACCGTAAGGCTGCAAAGGATAATCAGCTGGATAAAGCTACTGAAATCGTTCGGGAACTTATCTCCGGAAAAAGGAAATTAAGTGCAGCCTCGTAAGGGCAAATTTTATCTATAATCTATCAATCGTCGTCGTCAATTTCGTCAAACAATTCGGCTGGTGTCTCTTCATCATAATGGGTGGCCGCAAAGATTTCGCGATTGATTCGACTTAGCTTTCTGGTATCTTCTATTGGTGTTAGCTGAAGGACACGGTTATTTTCAACTAGCTCCATTGTTGTTAGGCCATCCTCTTGTACAAAGAAATGCACGTAATTAAAGCTTAGGATGTTTAAGAAGAGGCATCCATTTACTACCAGGGTTGAAGTGTCAGAGCTAGAGAATACTTTAACCACAACACCTTCACCTTGGGAGATAATATCACCATCAACATAATAGGTGTATCTAACGGCCTCTAGCGTTTCAAGAGCCCGTCGCATGTCTTTTTTATTGATTAAAACTCCCTCATTGACGATACAAGGAGCAGGTGTTTCGCGGTGAAAATTTTGCATAAGCTTTAAACCTCCGGTTTTGCTGGTGATATTTTGTTCATATTATAACAGAAGGAGAAGGTCGTAAATAGCAATTACGGTGTTTTTAATGGGAAAAGTAAATTGATGGAAGGATGTAGGGACCGGTGGTTGGCGATCTTATATACTAGGATTTGGAGTGGTTAAGATGCAGCTGCAGAAGCGAATTATTAAGTTAATGAGCAAAAAAGGCTATGTACCAATTGATATCGATGGTTTTGTGAAAGCTCTTGGCATGCCTGGAATCGACAAACAGGAGGTAAAAAAGGCTCTGGAAGTACTTGAATCAGAAGGCCGAGTTGTAAAAACCAAGAAGGAAAAATATGCCTTGCCTGCTCAGCTTGATATGGTTGTAGGCGAATTTATGGCAAACAAGGCTGGTTATGGCTTTGTACGAACTGCTATAGGCGATATTTTTATTCCAGCAAGCAAAGTTAAAGGGGCTATGCATGGCGATAAAGTTGCTGTAAAGATAAGTCGCAAGCGCACCAGGCAAGGTCCAAGAAGTGAAGGTGAGATCACTAAAATAATCGAGAGGGCACACGAGTCAATTATCGGGCGCTATGAGGTAAATGGAAAAGTAAGCGTCGTTATTCCAACCGATAAGAAAATCTTCTACCACGTATTGGTTAGTAAACGCGATGCGATGGGGGCAAAAGATGGCGATATGGTTGTTGCTAAACTGTTCGAATATCCTGACGGCAAGAAAGCTGCTAGAGGCTTCATAACTGAAATCATTGGCGATGAAACTTCACCCACAATTGAAATAGATGTCATCGTAAGGGCTCACAACCTAAGCACAGAATTTTCGCCGGCGGCAATTGCTGAAGCTGAAGCAGTCCCAGATAAGGTTCTGGCCTCAGATCTTGAAGGGCGAAAAGATTACCGTGATATGTTTACTGTTACAATCGATGGATTGGATGCCAAAGATTTCGATGATGCTGTAAGTATAAGGCGCGAAGAAAGCGGTCATTTTCATCTTAGCGTTCATATTGCTGATGTTTCTCACTATGTTCGAATTGGTAGCGCTTTGGATGAGGATGCTTACTTAAGAGGAACAAGTGTTTATCTAGCTGACAGAGTTCTTCCTATGCTTCCGCATAAGCTATCAAACAATATCTGCAGCTTAAACCCAAATGTTGATAGGCTGACTCTCTCGGTTGAGATGGTCATTGATGATAGGGGAGAGGTCATTGATTTTGAGGTTCATAGGGGTGTTATCAATAGTAATTTTCGGTTAACTTATGAGCAGGTTGATGAGGCATTTAAAACAGGGCAGTACCCCAATGCAGATGTTCGCGATCTTCTTATAAATATGCGCGAGCTAAGCGATATTTTAGAAAACAAACGGCTTAAAAGGGGAAGCCTTAATTTCGAGACAGTGGAGCCAAAAGTCATTCTTGACGAAGCACTTAGGCCAGTTGAAGTAATAGTGCGCGAGCGCACTCCAGCCACAAAAATTATCGAAGAAGCAATGATTGTTACCAACGAGACAATTGCTAGCTTTATGTATTGGCAAGATGCGCCCATGGTATATCGTGTTCATGATCGTCCAAACGAGGAAAGTTTAGTTCAAATCGAGGAGCTCATTGAAAATCTTCGCTATCCAGTAAGAAAATTAAAAAGCGCTCATCCAAGGGTTATCCAGCAAATAATAACGTATGCGCACAATCGACCGGAGAAACTTCTCATAAACAATCTTCTTCTGCGAGCGATGAAGCGCGCAAAATACGCTCCGGCAAGTACACTACACTTTGGGCTAGCCTCGCAGCATTACACACATTTTACATCGCCCATCAGACGATACCCCGATCTTGTTGTTCACCGATTGGTTAAGGCTGTGATTGACCAAAACCTTTCAGAGCCTAGCATTGTTAACATGGTTGATGAGCTTGCCGATATTTGCGAGCATAGTTCCTTTATGGAGCGAGAAGCTGATGATGCTGAAAGAGAATCAATCGATGTAAAACTCTGCGAGCTTATGAAGAGGCATATTGGCGAAGTCTTTGACGGTACTATCACTGGGGTCGCTGGTTATGGTTTCTTCGTTCAGCTTCCAAATACTGCAGAAGGCTTAGTGCATGTAAGAGACCTTACTGATGATTACTACATCTATGATGAAGCCACTTTCACTTTGCTTGGACAACGCACTGGCAGAGTATTTCAAATAGGCCAATTGGTGACGGTGCAGGTGGCAAATGTTATTATTGGTGAGCGTAGGATAGACTTTACGCTTGCTGATAAGAGACTCTGAAAAAGGTTTGCTGGCAAAAGAAAATAGGTCACTGGCTTGTCCAGAATTGTTTATTATAAGCTAAGTCTTTTAAGCTTCTGCCAAGCTTTTTGGATGCAGCAACTACCTTGCCGGCTGACTCTGCTTCGGAGATTCCTATTGAGATTATTCTAGCTGAGCCAGCGGCCTTGGGAGTGCAAGATATGGTTTTACCAACAATGAGCAAGTTGTCTATTTTCATGGGCAGGAGTGACCTTAAGGGAATTCCATACAGCTTTGGTTGTAGGTGTGCATCAACAAGACTGCCATATTTCATAAGATTGTTGTATGCTTCTGCCTGGGTATAGGGATGAATATCGACAGGATACCTTGCTGGCGTAATCTTGTCATAAGGCTGAACGCCCTGAAGTAGGTCATCTAGCTTTAGAATATATTCACCTATAAAATGGCGACTTTCTCTGATATATAAAGTTTCCGCCGAACACCAGAACGTCATAGTTTCGAATGTTGTTTGCAGATGTAGAGCTTAAGCTATTTATGGCGGGGTTTTGTTTGTTTGCTTTTTTAGGGATTGATGGGGAAGCTTCAGTGTTTTTAATGCTTGGAATTTTCCAGCCTGTGCTGAAGCCAGTACCTAAAGCTACTGCTAATCCAACTGCCAAGATAGCAACGGTTGATAATACTTTTCTGGAAAATATCATGCAGTAAAAATTACCGGCACACTTTGGCCTTAAACCAAAACGGAGGATAAATTGCATATTTTAACGCAGATAACGTGGGTTTATAGAGCGATTGGACTAAGAAAAGTACTAGTGAACAAACAACTAGCGTAAACACAACGCTTTAGTTCGCGTAGGTGATATAATTATCGTATGAAGGTAGAAAAAGTAGTAGCAACAAACAGAAAAGCATATCACGATTTTTACATAGACGAGTCCTACGAAGCAGGAATCGAACTAAAGGGTGCCGAGGTAAAGTCAATCCGGGCAGGTAGGATAAATTTGAAGGACAGCTATGCTCGTGTTGAGAATGGCGAGTTGTGGGTCTTTAACATGCACATAAGCCCGTACGCCTATGCTGATAGATTCGCTCAATTTGAGCCGACCAGGCCGCGAAAGCTTCTCCTTCACAAGAAAGAAATACTTCGCCTTATCGGGAAGGTAAAGGAGAAAGGTTACACATTAGTGCCGCTAAAAGTTTATTTTAACAGCCGTGGCAAAGTAAAAGTTGAAATCGGCCTGGCTAGGGGCAAGCGGCTGTTTGATAAAAGAAAAGCTATTGCAGAGCGAGCTGCAAAGCGCGAGATAGAAAGGGCCCTTCGCGAGCGGCAGAAAGGAGAGTAAAAAAGCAAACAAAGTGCCAGGCTTGGGGCTGAAGGCACATTTACAACTGCCGATATATCTTTTATAATCAATAGTTCGGACATTGAAATTTGAATATGGGGGCGATAGGCTTCGACTGGGGTTTGTTTCGGCAGGAGAAGCGAGCCGAGTTCAGGTAACTCGTTAAACTATCTGGAAAAAATAAACGCAAACGAAAATTACGCACTAGCTGCTTAATTGCAGCTACGCCAATCTAGAGATTGCCCACGTCTTTAGTGCGGCGTCGTTTAGTGGGCTTACCTTACCCCCACGCCCATAAGGGTTTAGGGAAAGCAATGGGCTAGCGGTCAATCATCCTGCCTGCGGGGATGTTGGTCGCGAAATTATACCGCAGGATACGCTCGTAGATGCTCCTGTGGAAATGCTTCAGGACGTGGGTTCGATTCCCACCGCCTCCACCATAAAGCTGGCTAAATGCTGGCTTTATTTCAACTAGAATTGCTTTGTATCGCCCCTGGAAAAGATGTCCGCTTCTTCTGTATTTGCAATTGTATCGCTGAGCATATATTCCATTTACCTGCCGCATTCCTTTGATTTTCTACTCCATTTCTAACCTCCAATGTTTTTTAAACATGGTCGGGTATAAAAGCTATGGACTATAAAATATCACCATTTGCGCCCAGAAAGCGTTATAATTAGGTAAGTTGTTCTAGCAAACGTAAAGAAGCAATATAAAGAAGCAATAGATACTGAAGTAATAGGCACTGGAATGGAGGCTAAATGGATAACAGGCCAATCGGCATATTTGACTCAGGTCTTGGAGGTCTAACTGTAGTAAGAGAAATAATTGATCAATTGCCAAATGAAGAGATTATCTACTTCGGAGACACAGCCAGGTTTCCATATGGACCTAGGCCAATATCAGAGCTAAAAACTTTTGTTTTTGAAATAATTGATTATCTCCTCGTAAATGACGTCAAATTTATTGTTATTGCATGCAACAGTGCATCTGCTGCTGCACTTGAGGATGCTCAGCAATACTATAATATCCCTATCATTGGTGTTATTGAGCCAGGCGCGAGGGCTGCTGTGCGCGCAACTCATTGCAGGCGTATTGGCGTGATAGGTACTCAGGCTACTATCGCAAGCGGATCTTACATGAGTGCAATAAAAGCCATCGATGCTGGTATTCAGGTTTATTCGCAGGCTTGCCCCGATCTTGCTGATTTTGTAGAAAAGAACGAGACCACTGGCCCCAGAATCGAGAGGTCCGTAAGATGGTATCTTGATTCTCTTCTAAGGGCAGGTATTGATAGCCTGATTCTTGGCTGTACCCATTACCCACTTCTATCTGAGACTATCTCAAAGGTGGCTGGCGATTGGGTACAGCTTATCAGCTCTGCAAAAGAAACCGCGCGTGAACTTAAGGAGACCTTAACTAGAAAGGGAAGCCTGCGCAAGGATAATAAACCACCAATTCTCCGATTTATTTCAAGTGGTGATAAAGAGATATTTCGCAAATTAGGTGTAAGGTTCCTTGGACAAGAGATAAAGTCTGTAGAAAGAGTAAGACTTCCGCTTAGAGAAAGGGTTGTTGGAATTGAAAAGGGATAATGTTTCATACTTAACAAGAGGGGCAGCTATAGCTGCTCTTTATGTAGCTCTTACAATAACACCTCCACTCAATGCTATAAGCTACGGCCAGATTCAATTTAGAATCTCAGAAGCATTAAATGTACTTGCATTTTTCGAGCCTGCAGCTATCCCTGGCCTTTTTGTCGGGTGCATGCTAGCCAATGCTCTTGGAATCCCGTTAGGTAATTCGCTTGGTATTATCGATGTTATTTTTGGGTCTTTTTTAACCCTCATATCGGCCTATTTAATCTGGAAAATAAAGAACCCTTTAGTGGCACTTTTAGCCCCAGTTATTATTAACGCTTTGGGTGTTGCCCTTGAACTTAATTGGGTACTGGGCCTACCATATTGGGCCAGTGTGTTATTTGTTGGCATAGGCGAAACGGTTGTAATATATGCTCTAGGCTATCCGCTGCTTGCTATTCTTCTTAGGGGCAAGGCTTTGGTTAGAGAGGACATTTACCAACAAAAAATAGGGAACTGATATGCGATTGGTTACTCTCGGAACATCAGCAGCTTATCCGACAATTGAGCGTGCTTCCAGCGGTTATTTGGTAAATGAAGGCAAGACGAATATTTTGATGGACCTTGGCAGTGGTGTATTTAGAAATCTTTTGCGCTGGGTTGATCCATCTGATCTGAGCGCCATAATAATAAGCCATCTTCATCAAGATCATTTCATTGATATCTATCCCATGTATTATTATCTGGCGTTTCATCGCTCAGAACATCTGCCTATAAATGTCTATGCCCCAGAGGGTGCGCGCGATTTTATTCTACAAATTTTTTCGGGAGTATCAGGCAGCCGTTTAGATGCTGTCTATAGCTTTAAATCCTTGAAAGATCGCATGTTCTTTAATATTGGGTCTATCAAATGCCAAAGTATCAAGGTTAAACATACGCCGATGGCTTTTGGAATTAGGTTAACGAGCCAGTATATTATTTCATATTCGTCTGATACTGCCTTTAATGAGGCTCTCTATGATATAGCCGCTGATAGTGATATTTTTATTTGTGAGGCAACTAAGCAAGATGACTACAAGGACATTTTGCACTTAACAGCAACACAGGCAGGGATAATTGCTCGCAAAGCCAATGTAAAAAATTTAATGCTAACCCATATCTGGCCAGACTTTGACCCTGCTCGCTCACAGCAGATGGCAGCGGAACAGTATGATGGCCCGATTATAATAGCTGAAGACAATATGGAGATATACCTCGACAGTTAGTTTGATTTTATAATTGATCTATACGAGAGGCAGTCTGGTTTTGCATACACATGGAACTTAAGGAGATAGCCAATGCAGCGCATTGATGGAAGAAGGCCTGATGAGATAAGAAAAGTAAATATTAAAAGAGGCTACCTTCCGCATGCTGAGGGCTCTGTCTTAATTGATATGGGGAATACAAAAGTGGTTTGTACAGCCTCTGTTGAGGAGAAGGTTCCAAATTGGCTGCGCGGCGCTGGCCAAGGCTGGGTAACCGCTGAATACGGGATGCTTCCACGCTCAACAGGAATTAGAATGCCTCGTGAGGCTAGCCTGGGTCGTGTCGGTGGTAGAACGCATGAGATACAAAGGTTGATAGGGCGCTCGCTCCGCGCTGTTGTTGATTTAAAAGCGCTTCCAGAGATAACTATCTGGATGGATTGCGATGTTATACAGGCTGATGGTGGAACACGAACCGCCTCAATTACAGGCGCTTTTATTGCACTCTACGATGCATTTAGATGGCTAATAGAGCAGGGGAAAATAAGCGAGATGCCGCTTTCTGAATTTGTAGCTGGAGTTAGCGTAGGAATTGTTGATGGTGTGCCAATGCTTGACCTTTGCTATGAAGAGGATTGTCATGCACAAGTAGATATGAATATTGTCATGACCGGCTCAGGTAAGTTTATCGAGGTACAGGGGACCGCAGAGTCACACCCGTTTGGTAGAAATGAATTAAACGAGCTATTAGATCTTGCAGAGAAAGGGATTACAGAGCTTATCTCAATCCAGCGCAAGGTTGTTGGAGAGGAACTGCCAAAAAATGTCTGAGATAATCATTGCAAGCAAGAACGACGGGAAAATCAAGGAAATTGTCGATATACTTGACTTGCGCGATGTAAAAGTCTACACGTACAGAGATTTTTCAAGCTGGCCAGATGCCAAAGAAACCGGGGCAACGTTTTATGAAAACGCTCTGCTAAAGGCGCGTGTTCTTGTTGAGGCTTTCAATAAACCAGCAATAGCTGATGATTCAGGTCTTGAAGTTGATGCTCTTGGTGGCGCTCCTGGTATTTACTCGGCTAGATATGCAGGCGAAGAAGGTAATGCCGAGAAAAATAACGAGAAACTCCTTAAAGAGCTAGAGGGTGTTCCGGAAGAAAAAAGAACAGCTAGATTTCGCTGTGTGGCAGTAATTTTAACACCTGATGGTTGGGTAGCTTCAGCAGAAGGAACTCTTGAGGGCCGCATAGGTTTTAAGATGCGCGGGGAACGCGGTTTTGGGTACGACCCCCTTTTCATTCCGGAGGGGGAGACGCGAACTGTAGCTGAAATGTCAGCTGATGAGAAAAATAAGATCAGCCATCGCGGCAAGGCCTTCCGGAAACTTAAGGAAAAATTAGATAAATTTAAAGAGCATGCTAAAGATTGCTAAGGGTTTTAAGGATTAGCAGCATAGGGAAAATAAGCAGAACGATAATAAACAGGCAATGATGTTAGATTGACGCCCGCAAATAGGACCAGTGCTGCACTTTTTAAAATTTTATGGTAAAATACCATCTGGCGTTTCTGCCAGAATCGGGATGATCCTGGTGGCGTAAACACTCGGGGTGTGGCTCAGCTTGGTTAGAGCACCGGTTTTGGGAACCGGGGGTCGGAGGTTCGAATCCTCTCACCCCGACCAGAGAGTTCTTATTCAAACCAGGGTTAAAAATAGTGTCAAAGAGGTCAG
>JASEIR010000004.1:0-15526 GCA_030017355.1 Actinomycetota bacterium | reverse complement strand
CATTTTCGATTCTCGGACAAAAATATAGCTGGCCTTAGCCAGCTATATTTTTGTCCGAGAATCGAAAATGGAAAATCGAAAATCGATTGAATTATTGAGGGTTCAGTTTGAAAGTGAGGGTACTATTCGTCATTGCGAGGAGATTGCCGCGGCACTTTCAGTGCCTCGCAACAGGCTCTAGCAATCTCTAAGTATTTTCGATTCGGTCTATTCTTGATTATCGATTTTCGGCTTTATTGATTAAACCAGTAATCATTTGGCATGTCTATCTATTTCAACGTTTAGTTGATCGTGGGTTTTGCTATCAATGGACCCGTCTCTTCGCAGCAATTCTAGTATTGGAACGCACTCACAGGCTGAACCCCTTGCAATTGTGAAGAACTGTCGCTTCTCAGCTTTATGCCACCTGCCATTACCCTCTGCAATATTAAGAGAAATCGACAAGGAGGCACGTCTGAGCTGGTCGGCCATAAAATATTTACCTTTTGGTAAATTACCGCACACATCATCAATAAGCTATAAATACTTCTCAATCTCTTCATCTGTTAGGGAAAAGGAAGATTTAATCTTGGGGTAGTATAGAACCTTACTTACTTCAATGATGATTTCATCTGAAGTAAGCAGTAAAAATTCACGGTTTCGCCAAGCGTCAAGCACCTCGCGGGGGCATCAGTTGGCGATATTAGCCCGCTTACAAAAACATTGGTATCCAAGCATGTCTTAATCATGCTTGACCTTTTCTAATCTTAGAAATCGCTGATTCAACAGCAGTTTCTACTTCTTCTGGCTTGATGCCTTGATTCTTTGCCCGAACCTTGCCTAAGATTTCAGAATCCTTCTCACGCTGCTTCTTAAACTCTTCAAACTCTGCAAATGAGATAATAATGGCCATTGGCTTGCCGGCGCGCTCAATGACAATTTCATCTCCTCTAGTTAATATGGTTATTATCACGAAATCTAAAAGATTGATTTGTTGAGGTTTTATTTTTAAGCAAATAGCCTTGCTTAGAGATATCGCTTAAATGCACGGTAGCTAGTGGTTTTAACTACGTGATATACTGGAGAACACTGATGATGTTATAGACACAACCGGAATATTAATTAACCATATTGAGGATTATAATTACATTGCCATGGAAAAAATAAAAATTTTGCTTGCCGAAGACCACGCACTTGTAAGGCAAAGCCTAAGAGAATACCTTGAAAAAGAAGAAGATTTAGAAGTTATCGGTGAGGCGGGAGATGGCGAACAGCTTGTAGCTCTTGCTAAAGATTTAAAGCCTGATGTTATTATTGCTGATGTAGCTATGCCTAAGCTAAATGGAATTAAGGCCACGAGGAAGATCAAGGCTATGAATATCTCGGCACCTATACTTATTCTTAGTGCTTATGACATAGATCAATATGTTTTTTCACTTATCGAGGCCGGAGCTGCTGGTTACTTGCTTAAGGATATTGATGGCGATGAATTGAAAGAGAGCATTCGCCGTGTAATCAAGGGAGATTCTGTATTGCACCCCGCAATTGCTCGCAAGGTTATGGAGCGATTGAGAGCTAACCGCAAACATCAAGATTTGCAATCTTTCGAGTCGCTGACTGATCGAGAAATTGAAACATTAGAATTGGTCTCCAAGGGAAAGAGCAATAAGGAAATCGCTGATCAGCTACATGTAACCGTTCACACTGTTGAGGCACATTTAGGGAACATATTTGATAAGCTAGGTGTTGGCTCTCGCACCGAAGCCGTTGTGTTGGCTATTAAAAAAGGTTGGATAGGCTTAGATTAGCCATGTTATTTTGATGGAAAAAATAATAGAAAAATTTAACAAGAAGCGAAGTATAGAACAAAGTCGCTTTTTTACAGACCCCGAGTTTTGGTCGATAGTAAGCATCTTCATCTTAATAAGCCTTCATTATTATGATAATTTAACCACTTTTAGGTTGTTTTCTTTACCTGATTTACCGCTCGGTATAACCAGACACACGGTTGATCGCATGCTCTATTTAGTACCCATTGCATTAAGTAGCTTGGTATTTGGTTTAAAGGGTGGGCTGATTACTGTAGCATTTGCTTTTCTCACAATGTTGCCTCGGGCCCTTTTCTTTTCCTCTTACGAAGCTGCAGCTCTTATAGAAACTTTCATAGTTACCCTTTTTGGCAGTCTTATACCATTTGGGTCAGTGCTCTATAGAAAGCAAGAGCAACAACTCGAAGCAACGAAGGGCAGGCTTGAGCTATCTGAGAAAAAATACAAGCAGCTTTTTGAAAGTGCGCATGATGCCATATGGGTTCAGGACCTATCCGGGAAGGTTGTTGCCGCTAACCAAGCTGCGGCCGAGCTTCTTGGGTATGATTTGCAAGAACTCATTGGGATGGACAGCCAAAAGTTCTTGGCCCATGAGAACCTAGCCCAGTCCAAGGCAATACAAAAGAATCTGTTGAATGGTGATGAAAGACGCCAGCCTTATAGACAAGTAATTGTTAGGAAAGATGGAAGCAAAGCCTATATTATGCTGACTGCTAATTCGGTTTCCAGCAATGGTCATCCCAATGGTGTTCAGTTTATTGGGAGGGATATAACAAATGAAGTCAGGATGCAGGAAAACCAGAGGTTTTACCTGCATCAAATTACAAGAGCGCACGAAGAAGAACGCCTGCGTATTTCCCGCGATTTGCATGATAGTACGGCTCAAAGTCTCATAGCCACAATTCGATCGCTCGAGAAATTCTGCGAGGAAGAAACGGGGCTTCCCAAAGATAGGCTTGAGCTTTTGCATAGCTACAAAATGCAACTAAAAAATGTGCTGCAAGAAATACGCCAAATCAGCAGAGATTTAAGACCATCGATTATAGACGACTTAGGCCTTATCCCTGCCGTTGAGTGGTTGGTTGAGCAGTTTAAAACCGACTATGGAATAGCTACAAATCTAACGGTTCTAGGCCAGGAACGCGAATTTTCTTCAGAAGTAGAGGTAACTCTTTTTCGCATAATCCAAGAGGCACTTAGGAACATTGCAAAGTACGCAGAAGCCACGGAGGTATGGATCAATATTATTTTTGAAGCGAAAGAGACCATTATCAATATAATTGATAATGGAAAAGGTTTCGAAATCCCTGCTAGCCTAGGCGAGCTTTCCCGGCTTGGTAAACTTGGCTTGGATGGGATGCGTACAAGAGCTCGCCTTGTAGGCGGTACTTTTGATATTCAATCTGTTCCCGGGGCCGGCACGGCAATCGTGGTTATTATCCCTGTTAGTTGAAATGGAAAAGAATTAGCAGGTCAACGTCCATCAAACTTTGAAATCCTCAATAAGCAGTTAGGTATTTCATTATGCAAAAGTTAGGGCATCCATAGTTTATCTGGCAAATATCCTCAAGCCAACATTACCGATTTAAATGTCTGAGAAATGGCAGTCACACCGATGTGATATTCCTGCAATGGTGTTCAAATTAGATTAGGGACTTTTGGTAAAACCGTTGCTCTTATACGGGTGAAGGAAGCGTGAAAGTGATAATAGGCCCGTTATCATGCATAAACGGATCTGCGGTTAGACAAGGAGAGAAGAATGAGGTGGATTAAAAGGTTTTTTAGCAACTTCGACGATACGATGGCTGCAATAGCTTTTGCAGAGGAAGGAGAGCTTGAGATGGCTCGGCAGATTATGGCGGAGTCAGAAATGCAAACAGAAAAGAGCAAGAAAGTTGAGTTAAGTACCTATCTAAGTGAAAGCAGAAATAAAGGCATGATTGGAGGACGGAAAGTAAACATGCGGTAGGAAGCAGCTGATAACCCGAAAAGCTTGATAAGACGTATTCACGCCAATTTATTTCTAATGGAGAGCTGAGAAATGTTCCTATACTTACCGGTCGCACTTACCAGCATTAATACTTTAATTATCTTAGGGGTTGGTTTAAGTATCGGACTTTTGTCAGGCCTATTTGGTGTAGGCGGTGGTTTTTTAATAACCCCAATTCTTATGATGCTTGGAATTTCTCCTACAGTTGCTGCAGCGTCCGGTGCAAACCAGATGGTGGCAGCATCTGCTTCCGGAACATACACACATTGGAAAATGGGCCATGTTGATATTAAGATGGGTGCTTTCTTGTTGGCAGGGAGCTTTCTTGGTGGATTTCTTGGCGTTTATGCAATAGCAGCTCTTAAAGCAGTTGGCAATGCTGATTTTATAATAAAGCTCACCTACGTTCTAGTTCCAACAACCGTTGGAACTTATATGTTTGTTGAAAGTATGCAAAGCTTAAAGCGAAAAAAGTTAAGTGGTATCGAAGATAATGCACCAAAGAAGGAATCGGCACTTAAGAGATTTCTTAAATCTTTGCCTTACCAGATAGATTTTGAGAAATCAGGAGTAAGGCATTCATTCTTACTACCCATAATTATTGGTATATTGGTAGGAGTTCTAGCAGCCATAATGGGCGTGGGCGGAGGGTTCATTATGGTGCCCATAATGCTCTATCTACTTGATATGCCAATTCTTGTTGTTGTTGGGACGAGCCTTTTCCAAATATTATTTACAGTGATTGAAGTGACATTTCTTTCGGCCTATACCAACCATACGGTTGATTTTACCCTTGCTTTAATCATGCTAATTGGCTCGAGCATTGGAGCGCAACTTGGAACTATAGCTAGCAAGAAGATGAATGCAGATAAATTAAAAATATTGCTAGCTATCTTAATTCTAGGTATTGGTATAAAGGTTCTATCTGAACTAACATTGAGGCCGCCAATCCGTTTGACATTTTAAAAAGAGGAGATAGCAAGTGAGGGATTCAAAGTTTATCAAGATTATTGCAATTGTCATTTTGATGGTGCTTTCTTCCTTGCTAGCTTTTCTAAATACAGCTTTAGCGCAATTAGATTTAAATGTAGGTCATAGCCACATAAAGATTGATATTTTGTATCATGGGAGCACGGTCGACATCAAGGGCGAGACCGATCGTGATGCGGATTTAATCATTAAGATTAAATCTCCGGAAAGCGAAAGCGTATTAAGAAAAAAGGGTAGGGTAGGCTTTTTATGGATGAATACTGGAAAGTTAAGGTTCGAAAATGTACCTAATGTATATTTTCTTTACAGCACAAGGGACCTAAAAGATATATTGAGCCAGAAAGAAATGGATAGATACAATATTGGCTATGCTGCCCTCGAAAAATCTGTAAAAATATATCCCATAAACAGCAGCACCGAAAAGGATAAATGGTTCAGTGAATTTGTAAAATTTAAGGAAGCGTCTGGATTATATAACATTTCTTCGCGAAGAATCTCAGTGGTTCAAAGGGGAAATATTGAGCGTTATTCGATCAAGGTAGACTGGCCCTATCAGGTTCCACCTGGCCATTATACCGTGACTGTGTACGAGATTAGGAATAAGAAGGTTATTGATAAATCGGAGGCCAGTATATCAGTTGAGAGGTCTGGTTTCGTAAAAATTATTGCAGAAATAGCAAATAAGAATGGAGCCCTATATGGCATATTATCTGTAGTCATTGCGTTGGCCGTAGGCTTTGGTATCAGCCTCATTTTTAAGAAGCCTTAACTGTTTGTCATAGATTCTTTATTTGAATTTACAGCTTAAAATTTGATGGTTACCTTGTGGTCTCTAGAAATGAAACTGATCATTAGCATTTATTAAATTAATTAAGACAAAAAGTATGGGGCATAGGAGTATGCCGGCAATGGAAAAGAAATTTATTGCAAATAACTATGGAAAAATCCTGATTCCCTTCGATGGTTCAGAGACCAGTGTAAATGCACTGAGGCAGGTTATTAAGTATTCAAAGGATGCCGATTGCAGATCAGCATCGCTTACTGTAGTAACAGTCTTACCTTCTTTTGGAGCAGAAGTTGAGCTAGGCCTGGTTAAGGATATAAAAGGAGTTTTAAGAAAACTAGCAAATGATATACTACTCAGCGCCAAGAGGATCGCGGAAGAAGAAGGCGTGCAAATCGAATATGTTCTATCGGAAGGTAGTACACACAAAGCTATCATTGATGCTGCAAAATCAAGGAATTGTGGCTTAATAGTTATGGCTAGAAGAAGCCTTGATGAACTTGAAAGAGCTTTTGTTGGAAGCGTTACTGCAAAGGTCATTGGATATAGCCCAATTGACGTGCTTGTTATGCCTAGCAATAGTGATATTAAGTGGAGCAATATACTTCTTGCAGTAGATGGCTCAGTTTACAGTGAAATAGCCGCAAAGCGAGCTATAAGTATAGCTCGCTCTTGCGGGAGCAAGCTAATAATAGTTTCTGTTGTTGATGTTACCGACGAATTCTTTATTCATTCACCCGCAGCTGTTGATGAGATGATTCAAAATGCTTGGGCAACTGTCGAAAAAATAAAAAAGATGGTCAAACCAGCTGATATAAATATCGAGGCGTATGTAAAAGAAGGAGACCCTGAGGATAAAATAGTTAGTGTGGCTGAGGAATTAGGCTCGGATACTATTTGCTTGGGAAGCCATGGCCGAACGGGCCTGCGGCGTCTTGTTATGGGAAGTGTTGCCGAAAAGGTAATTGGCAATGCACCATGCCCTGTGCTTGTTGTTAAAGCTAATTAGCTTAAAATACTAGTGCCAACAACCTCGCTGTTACTTTGTCTACACTGGTCGAAGTAAAAAATTAAAGCCCAGACTGGAGTTTTTTAAAAAAATATTCGTTTGAAAGCTTGATAGCATAAAGTCTTGTTCGGCCCGTTTGATTCATAAATAAATGTCGTCTTATTCGTCATAAAAACATTGTAGAGTGCCGTTTTCGCAGATTAATTCTAAGGCAACGTTGAGTGCAATGACATCCAGTCTTAGTACTCGATTTTTTTCCAGAATTCTGATATCATCTAGACGGTTTGGTAATGAATTTACGATAATGAGCTAGAATAAATGCGGACGTAACTCAGTTGGTAGAGTCACAGCCTTCCAAGCTGTTGGTCGCGGGTTCGAGTCCCGTCGTCCGCTCTGAGGTGAACTGCCATTAAGCAGTTCACTTAGAATATCTGTTTTCTGAAGGGCCGTTAGGCCCAATCTGATTTCTAGTATCTGGTATGCGCCCGTAGCTCAGTAGGATAGAGCATCGGACTTCTAATCCGAGGGTCAGGGGTTCGAATCCCTTCGGGCGCGCAACGGTTTATCAGGAGAATGTGGTGAAAGGATGGCTGTTGACCTATCCATCTTATTTTCTGCACTCGCACTACTTTTGTTATCTACGCTATCCTAAAAAGGTTTCTTTACTAAAAAAGACTTCTTTTAGGCAGTCAGTCGGTTTATCAACGATTTATAAGATAAACGTAGCCTTGCAAGAGCATCTTAATAATGCAATACTTAAGCTGTAATTTTCAAGTACTGCCAATTGCGGAGGATTTTAAAGAGGAATGTAGAAACCGCAAGTTTGAGTGCTAATCTTGCTAACAGTTTGCCTTCCAGCGAAATGATGGGAGGAAAAGATATGCTAATAAACTATGCTTCATTTGGTAAAAGCCTATTCATAGTTTGGATTGTTGAACTAGCTATTTTGATTGCTATTTTTATAATTGCTTTTATTTGGCTCACAATCAGTCCGTTTAAAAAAGGAACCAGAAGGTCGGAGGAGAAAAGTTATTCATGGCTAGAAAAAATCGATCTTGCAAGAAGAAAAAAGCCTGGCTCCGCGGATGTAGATTATTTCATGCTCGATCGTTTATTGCAGCCACGTAAGCGCTCTGGTAATGATAAGAGGAACAAAAGAGCCTAACCCAATCTACTCCCAGTTTCTTTTCAATTTAACAGTCTATCGAAGAGTCCTGGTGTATTTATAATAATCAGCATGGCAATGAGGATAATCGAGCCGATAATTGCCAATGTAGTAAGCCAATGCAGGTCTTTAAACCACTTCCAAATCTTGTACACAATAAAGCCCCTCTGAAAACTTAAAAGCCCCTTAAAAACTTAAAAGCCCTAGCCTTGGATAGATAATTTATTGCTGAAGAAATCCTAGTAATTCAATATATATTCTAGTAATTAATCGGTAGCTAAACGCTGTAACTAAAATACCCAATATTGGTGATAAATACTACCATAGTTAGATAGCTTATTGAGCTTAATAGCCTTCTAGCACATTTATCCTAAAGTTTTTGCACTTATCGACGATAAATAAAAAACCAGCCCGATTTAAAGAAAACAAGATAAAGAAAACAAGATAAAGAAAACAAGATAAAGAAAGCAGGAACTTACCTATGGCTCGAAAAAAGACGGCAGCACATATCGTTGAAGCAATTGAGGCTCTTTTCTCTGGACGTGGCCCGGTAACACTTCAAATTCCAAAATCGGACGAGTTTTATGAACTTGGCCAGGCTGTAGCAAAGCTAATTGAGCGCTTTCAAATAGCTCAGCATACCATCTTCTTACTTAATCAGCAGGTAAGGAAGAATAATCGTGATGCGATAATGGCTCTTATTGAAGCCTTGAATGCGAAAGACCCAAACACATATGGTCATTCAGAGCGTGTTTCAATCTATTCCTTAATGTTGGCTGAAAAGATGGGTTTAAGTAGCGAAGAGATCGATGATATTGCTATTGCCTCATATCTGCACGATATCGGAAAGATAGGAATTCCCGAGGCTATTTTAAACAAACCGGGAAGATTAACAACCGAAGAATTTGAGCTTATAAAAAGCCACCCGCGTCTATCATGTAAAATAATTGCCCAGATTCCAAATCTTACGCACATCGCTAGCATGGTAAAGCATCACCATGAAAGATTTGATGGTGCTGGCTATCCTGATGGTCTGAAGGGAGATCAAATACCTCTTGGCTCAAAGATAATAGCAATTGCGGATTCTTTTGATGCAATGACATCACTGCGGTCTTATCGTTCTGCCTTTGAAGTTAGGGAAGCGCTGGATGAAATTAAAAGATGTGCTGGCGGCCAGTTTGATCCCAACCTGGCCAAAATATTTGTTGATACCTACCGTAAGGTCTATGGCGACCGTTCCCCAAGCTATAAAGCTTCTTAACGGTTTGCTAGTGCTCCAAAGAAAAGAGCGGCAACTCCAAGCACCAGGACCATAACTATAATAAAGGCAGCTAAGCAGAGCACAAGAAACGAGCTTATCAAGGTTGCTACAGCTCGGCCAGTTGAGAACTGGTAATTCTCACGAATAGCAATTGCATCTAGTATGACGACCCATACAGCAAATGCAAGTGAGGATAGCGAATTAAGGACATTGCCGGATTCCCCTAAAATCAAAGAGATTAAAATTAGCGGGGTTGCAAGTATACCTGGAAAACTAGCAAATCCAAAACCGCTGATTAAACCGCTGAATTTACCGTCGCCCTTAAAAAGGCGTCCAAAAAGATGGCAAATACCGCCAAAAGCTAAAAAGCCTAATAAAGAAAAGAAAACTGCAATTGGAACACCGATTATTATGAATGCAAAGATTGCTGCGTGCATGTTAAACCCGTTTAAACTGCTTAGATCTGAAGATAACTGATTAAGCCGATTGAGTCGCAGAGGAATGTTTGCAATTCCGCTAACCAAAGAAACAACGGCGTATAAAAGCACAGCGGCAAGAACTGGTTTTGTATCTACTATGTGGCGGAGTGTCTCGGTTGGATTTGCTATTACACCATAAAGAAGATCGAAAAAACTGCGCTCTTTTTTGATGCCTTCATTCGAGGCTTGAGACAAATCTTGTGATTCATTATCCATTGCTAATGTCCTCCAAGGTATCGATATTGAGGTACGGCGTACATGTTGCGAATGCTTTCAAGAAGCATGAAATCACGGCCAAGAAGTTGCATGCGGATAAGACTGAAAATATTTATCGAGGGCATATCAAAAAGCTCTTCAATAAGCGACGGCGGCTTGTATTCTTGGACAACCGGGTTTTTGATTTTAGCTAGCTTCGCTGCTTCGTCAATGGCAGTTTGATAGCCGCCAACTTTGTCGATAAGCCCAAGCTTTTTTGCAACCGTAGCAGGGAAAACCTCGCCAGTGGCTAATTGTAAAACCTTTTTCTTGCTGAGCTGGCGGCCCTTAGCTACATCATCTACAAATTGGTTATATAGTTCATCTGAGAGCGCTTGGAATTTCTTTTGCTCTTCAGGTGTGAGGGTGCGCCCAAACATATCTTTATTCTTACCCGATTTAATTGTTTGCATTTTTATTCCCAGTTTTGCATATAGACCGGAGAGGTCAGGTATTTGCGAGATGACGCCAATGCTGCCCACAAGACTTCCAGGTTTTGCAACTATTCGGTCTGCTTTGGAAGCGATATAGTATGCACCTGATGCTATAATATCTCCTGCAAAGACAATAATTGGCTTATCTGCTTCTTGAATTAGCTCAGCAATCTCTTGCGAAGCACCCACTGAGCCTCCCGGACTGTTAATCTTAAGGATAATGGCCTTTACGTTTGGATTGTCTTCAGCCTCTTCAAGGCGGTGGCGAACGAATTTTGGTGTGATCCCTACACCAGCTGAAAATACTGAGCTATCTATATCTTCAGCAATAGTTCCGCTTAGCGGAATAAAAGCAATTATATTACCAGGTTCAATTATGTTGGTGGCAGGGGCTGAGAGACCGATAACAATAATTGCAATCAGTGATAGAAAAACTAAGCTTAAAATTACTAACACAATAATTGTGCTTTTTTTCAAGGTTTCCTCCCCTCAATAAAGATTTTAGCAATTTATTAACAATTACAATAGCTGTTGCTAAAATGGTTAACAAGTTGCGCCAATCGCGTCAATGAATCCAAGATCAATTAACCTAATATTATTAATTAATTAAGGAGGAATTAATTAAGGAGGCCGCCAATGGTATTCCATACCGCTGGCATTGAAGTTACACCCTGGATTCCACCGCTAGTAGCGCTTGCTATCTCATTCTTTACCTCGATGGGGGGAGTATCAGGCGCGTTTTTGTTGCTTCCTTTCCAGATGTCTGTTTTGGGTTATGTAAATCCCTCTGTTAGCTCAACAAACCAATTATTTAATATTGTGGCTATTCCAAGTGGCGTATATCGCTACTATAGGGAAGGACGTATGGTGTGGCCACTAACCTTAGTTGTAATAGCGGGTACACTCCCGGGTGTTCTTATTGGAGCCATTGTGCGCGTTAAATACCTTCCTGACCCAAAAAATTTCAAGCTTTTTGCCGCAGCAGTCTTGCTCTATATTGGCGTAAGGATGGTTCGCGACTTGTTGAAGAAAAGCACTGCAAACTCGGATAAAGTTAGCAGTGAAAAGCGGTTTCAAGAGCTAGTGCGCAGCTATCGCAAGAAATCAGCAGATTTAGGGACTACCAATGGAGAAGGGACTACCAATGGAGGTAGTTTACAGACTATTAAAATTACGCATTTTAACCTAAAACGTCTTGGCTACACATTTTATGGCGAGCAGTTTGATGTTTCCTTCTGGGGTATTTTCGCTCTTAGCTTCATTGTTGGAATTGTAGGGGGCATATATGGAATTGGCGGTGGTGCAATTATCGCGCCCTTCTTTGTTTCCTTCTTTAGGCTTCCGGTATATACGGTAGCTGGTGCAGCTTTAATGGGGACTTTTGTCACTTCAGTGGCAGGTGTTGCTTTCTACCAGGCCATCGCACCACTTTACCCTGGGATGTCCGTGGCCCCGGATTTGCTATTAGGCTTGCTGTTTGGTATTGGAGGCATGATTGGGATGTATTTTGGAGCAAGGTGCCAAAAATACGTTCCAGCAAGGGCTATCAAATGGATGCTAAGTGGCATCATAATATTTACAGCGCTCAAATATGCCCTGGACTTTTTTAAATAATTAAAAACTGCTATTAATAAGAGATGGAATGAGAGATGGGTTAGTTTTAAAATATTGGCCTGTTTTGGTTCTAACTGGGGAAATTTTATTTCCTCAGTTGCTTTTATATGCATTTAATTAATCGATAGCTCAAAAACCAAGACAGTACAAATGGATATTCTAAAAATATTTCATTTTTGGAAGGGTGAAAAATGCCGGAATTTTTAAAAGTTGCAGCGCCTCAGCAGATTTTTGATATATTATCTGGTTTCTCGAGACTTGCAGTTGAACAGGTAGACCTGGAACATTCACTAGGCCGTGTCCTTAGCTTAGATGTGATCTCAAAAGAAGACCTCCCGGCTTGGGCAAGGTCTACGATGGATGGATACGCTGTTCGAGCTAAGGATACATTTGGAGCATCCGATGCTGTGCCAGCATTACTCGAGGTAGTTGAGCAAATTGCAATGGGAGCTATTCCTAAAAAATCAATTAGCCCGGGGCAAGCAGCTGAGATACCTACAGGAGGATTTCTACCCGAGGGCGCAGATGCTGTCGTTATGGTAGAGTACACAAATCCTCTGCCTGGTGGAGAAATTGAAGTGACCAAGCCTGTAACAAAAGGTGAGAATGTGCTGGATCGTGCGTGCGATATTGCAGCAGGCGAAAAGGTATTGCTAGCTGGTAAACGGTTGAGGCCTCAAGATATTGGCATGTTAGCCGGTCTTGGTATCACAAAAGTTGATGTCTATAAAAAACCCAAGGTGGCTATTATTTCGACAGGCGATGAAATTGTACCAGTAAAACAAACACCATCTCTTGGCCAGATACGTGATATCAACAGTTATGCTATCCGTGCTCTAGTTGAGACAGTAAGCGCACTGGCAATTACGCTCGATATTGTTCGGGACGAACCGGCTCTTTTAAGGGCAGCTCTAAAAAATGCAGCTGAGGTGGCTGACGTAATAGTTGTTTCTGGCGGCAGCTCTATTGGAAAACGTGATTATATTGTTGAGGTAGTAAGCAACCTGCCCGAAGCAAAAATCTATGTTCACGGTATTGCCATAAGCCCGGGGAAACCGACGCTTCTAGCACAAACTCAAGGTAAGCCGGTTTTTGGTCTTCCTGGGCATCCGGTATCTGCAACAATTGTGGCTCAAGTATTTCTGCTGCCCTTTTTAAGATATCTTGAAGGGGAGGAGCTTAAGAGAGAGCCAACAGGTCAACGGGTAAGTGCTGTACTTGCCACGTCAGCTCATTCATCGCACGGGCGCGAAGAGTATATTCGGGTAAAGCTTGAGAAGGAGCAAGGTCGGTTGGTTGCATATCCCATCTTTGGGAAATCTGGCATGATGTCTACTCTTGCAAAAGCAGATGGATTCTTTATTATACCGATCCATACAGAGGGCATAGCGGCTGGAGAAGCTGTTGAAGTGTATCTATTCTAAAAGCATCTATTCTAAAAGGAATCGATATGGAGCGAAAAAGAAGGGTTTACCGTAACTTAAAACCGTTGGATGAAGCTAAGCGCATCCTTTTTGAAAACTTTGTAGATATGCGCGTTGAAAAAGAATTAGTGCCGGTGCGCGAAGCAATGGGGCGCGTGCTTGCAGAGCCAGTAATTGCCAAGCAATCTGTCCCAGCTTATCATGCTGCAGCTATGGATGGCATAGCAGTTAAGGCCTCCGACACATTCGGTGCTCAACCTGAAAAACCAATTATTCTTCCGAAGGGCAGTCATGCTGTCATGGTCGATACAGGTGACCCTATGCCAGAAGGAACCGACGCTGTTATCATGATTGAAAAGGTTGAGCTGAAAGAAGAAGGATGGGAAATTCGGGAGGCAGCTTATCCTTGGCGAAACGTGCGTAAAGCCGGAGAAGATATGGTTAAAGGAGAAATTATTCTCCCATCCCGTCACCGGATTCGCCCTATTGACCAAGCTGCACTGCTTGCTGCTGGTATATTTCATGTGGAAGTTATGCGCAAGCCAAGCGTTCTTATTATCCCTACGGGTACCGAGATAGTTATTCCTGAGCAAGCACCTGACCCACTACCCAAAGGAGCAATACTGGAGGTTGACGGGCAGATGCTGGCCTCGATGTCTGAGGAATGTGGCGCTATTGCAGAAATACATGCCCCAGTATCAGACATTCAAAGCGAGCTTAAAAAAGCTTTAAGTAAGGCTCTTGGTCTCAAGCAATATGATTTAATTATGATCATAGCTGGCTCTTCTGCAGGCTCTGAAGATTTTACCCCATCCCTTCTCGAGGAGATGGGCCGTTTGTTTGTCCACGGTATTACTGTAATGCCTGGAAAACCAGCGTTAATTGCCAAGGTGGAGGGCAAACCAGTGCTTGGCATTCCTGGATATCCTGTTTCAGCAGTAGTGATTTTTAGGGAGTTCGTGCGCCCACTCTTATATATGCTCCAGGGACTGCAGCCTCCTGAGCCCGAAAAAGCTCTTGTTACAGTTGGACGCAAGATTCCGTCTAAGCTAGGGCTCGAGGAACATGTGCGAGTCATCATCGGAAATGTTGGTGGTAGGCTTGTGGCTACTCCTCTTCCAGGAGGTGCCGGGGTTATATCATCCATTGTGCATGCGGATGGAATTATTCGTATACCTCAAGAAGTCAGCGGTTTATCTGAGGGGGAGCAGATAGAGGTGGAACTGCTAGCTTCGCCAGAATTGATTAATGGTAGGCTAGTAGCCATTGGTTCGCATGACCTGACAATTGACTTGATAAGTAGCATGCTGAAAGAAAGAACAGGCGGTCGAGTGCAGATTTCCTCTAGCAATGTTGGAAGTCTTGGTGGTCTCATTGCACTTAGGAAACAGACAGCGCATTTTGCAGGATCTCACCTTTTGGATGAGGAAACAGGGGAGTATAATCACTCATTTATCAAGCGATATTTGCCCACAATACCAGTTAAACTGGTTACTCTTGCACATCGCTGGCAGGGGTTTATTGTAGCAAGTGGCAATCCTAAAGGCATTCAAAGCATACACGACCTCAAGCGCAAGGATATCACCTTCATTAATCGGCAGCCAGGTTCAGGCACCCGCATTCTGCTTGATTTCGAACTCCGTAAAGCTGGCATAGCAGCAGATGATATTGCAGGCTACCACAACGAGGAATACACGCACATGAACGTGGCCATGGCTGTAGCCTCGGGGGCTGCTGACGTTGGTCTTGGTATATGCGCTGCAGCTAATGCCCTTTCGCTAGATTTTATTCCTATCACGAAGGAGCGGTACGATCTTGTAATTCCTGTTGAGCACTTTGATGATGAAAAGATCCAGCTTATGCTCGAAATTATCCGATCGGACGAGTTCAAGCAGCGAGTTTTTGCGATGGGCGGCTACGAAATTGACGAGACTGGGAGGATCGTTCGCGTGCCTTGAATATTACTCGAAATAGTTTTAAAATAAAGTGGTTACTGGTGTTATGCACCAGCATAGCGTGGTGATCGTAGCTCAATTGGTCAGAGCGTCGGACTGTGGCTCCGAAGGCTGAGGGTTCAAGTCCCTTCGATCACCCAAGAAAAAATTGCCCTTGTAAGGGCAATTTTTTCTCGAGAATCGAAAATAGAAAACAGAAAATAGATTGAACTATAGAGGGTCTAGTTAGAAAATGAGGGCAAATTAACAAAAGGATTATTTTCAATTCGGTCGATTCTCGATTATCGATTTTCGAACGGCGTCTGATTAGTTATATTATGGGCACTTAGCTCAATTGGCAGAGCAGCGGACTCTTAAT
>JASEIR010000049.1 GCA_030017355.1 Actinomycetota bacterium | reverse complement strand
TCAGTTCCGGCAGTGTAAAAAGCGGCTGGCTTACGCCAGCCGCTTCTAGGTCCTTCAATTCTTCTGCTTTTAGGTACTTCAATTCTTCTGAGTAGACTACTACCTTAAAAGCTGCAACACCATCTGACGACTTGCATTAGCCTGAGCCAGAGCAGCCATACCAGATTGCGACAGAATCTGAGCCCTGGTAAAGTTGACCATCTCGGCAGCGACATCAGCATCGCGGATACGAGACTCGGCAGCTGCAACGTTTTCTTCGTTAACACCGAGGTTTGCGATCGTGTGCTCGAGTCTGTTCTGAATAGCACCGAGCTTGCTTCTCTGTTTAGATATCTCAGTGATGGCATTATCAATGCTTACGATAGCTTGGCTTGCAAAAGTATGCGAACCTACGCAAAGACCATTAATGGTTAAAGCTGCAGTTGTTGCTGTGGCAATTGTTACGGCTATTGATTGACCACTGTTTGCACCAATTTGGAAGTTCATAGCTGTTGTAGCCTGATCGCCATTAAGTAGTTTCTTATCGCTATAAGTAGTTGTATTTGCAATACGGTCGATTTCGGCTAATAGGCTATCAACCTCTTGCTGGATTGCATTTCTTTCATCCGTACCCAAAGTATCGTTTGCAGCCTGAACGGCTAGTTCCCTAACCCTCTGGAGGATGCTGTGAGTTTCATTGAGTGAACCTTCAGCAACCTGGATTAGAGAAATAGCGTCCTGGGCGTTGGCAGCAGCCCTGTTGATACCTCTGACCTGACCTCTTAATTTCTCAGAAATAGAAAGGCCAGCTGCGTCGTCTGCTGCGCGGTTGATACGAAGACCAGATGAAAGTCTCTCCATAGTCTTGGCCATGCTCATTGCTGTGATGTTCATATTGCGGTTTGCGTTCATGGCCTCGATGTTGGTGTTGATCTTAAGTCCTGAACTCATTTTTCTCCTCCTTGAAAATTAGTTGGCTTCCTTGCCTTTGCCCCTTGTGGCTACGAAAATCTTTCTCTTCCGGCCGGATTAAGAAAAAGCACTGCTACGATAAGAGGCAGACTTTCTGTATTGCATTATCGTCAAGCTTGGGAAATTTCTGCAGTCTTTTTAAGCTTTTTCAGGAAAATTTTTAGCGAGGGCATCGCCTATGCTCTCAAGCGCTGCCTTAGAAACCGAAGCGGCAAGCTCATTTTCCTCAAGGATAGATTTGTATATCTCCTGTCGGTATATGGGAACATCCTTTGGGGCTTTAATGCCGATCTTTACGTGATCGTCTTTAATCTCGACGATGAAAATTTCAATGTCTTTGCCTATATTTATGCTTTCGTTAGTCTTTCTGGTAAGGACCAGCATTGATCCTCCTAAGAGCTCGACAGCATCAAGTGTTTGGTCGAGTAATCTTCATTTGCTAATATAACCTGCTTTGCTGTATTATTGCTAGAGTTAATGATAACAGGAGCTTTAAGATTAGCGGTCATTTTGTATGGGTCGTCAGGAATGGTTAAAATTGATAGCACGACTAAGGAACCTTCGAGGTCGCCTTCGACCTCTAATTTTTCCAAATCGCCCTCGTTTATAATCGGTTTGTAGTCCTCAAAAAATAGCCAGGGATCGGTTACCACAAAAGCAAGCTCCGGCATATCTATCGATTGAAGCCAGTTAAAAGGGCTGTCCTCCGCGTGGGGTATTAAAACAAATCTCTTTGCTTTTGGAAATCCGGGGATTTCATCAACAAACCTTACAATCTTATCTTCATCAACTTCAACAATGCCAAACCGCGTCGTTGGAAACTTGATTTTCTTTTCTTCTTTAACCTTTACCATGCTCGCCACCAAACTTTTGAAATCCTATTTCAAAAAATCAATTAGCGATTTTTGCATCGCCATGCTTCCGGTCAAAAGCGCCGACTGGTACACATTTTCTTCCATCTTTAACTTCACTATAACCTCCGCCAAATCGGCATCTTCTATATTGCTGAGTATTTCAGACAGGTTAATTTTAGCTTGCTCTTGCCTGTCCCTTGTTAATTCAAGATGGTTTGTTCTTGCTCCTATTACAGTTAGTGCATTTGTAATCGCATCAAGAGCATCATCAACGCGGCTTGTATCCTGAGATACGGCGCTATAATTGCCTGCTCGCAAATGATCTCGCAGGTCGATTAAAACCTGAAAGACATCGGTGGTCCCTTTAAATACGTTATCTCCTGGAAGGTTAACCTGTGCTGTTATGCCTTTTTCAATTTCATAGCTAATACTTCCAGAGTCGCCGTTGTAATTAACAGTAGAACCCGCATTGGTAAAAGGTACCATTGTCGTTTTATGCCCTGCAAAAACATATCTATCAGCAAAAGTGGTATTACCAATGCTTATCATATTTTCTAAGAGCTGGTCAACCTCTAATGCAATTGCTTGCAGTTCATCCTGTGAGTTGGTAGCATTAGCACCTCTTACTGCTAGCTCTTTTGCTCTGTGTAAAAGATCGCTGGCATTCCTTAATGCCGTATCGGCGGTATCTAACCACGATATCCCATCTTCTATATTGCCTAGGTATTGATCAATATCCTTAAGCGAGGCACGGATGTCCATTGCTTGCTTTACTGTAATAGGGTTATCAGATGGCCGACGAAAAAGTTTTCCAGATGATAGCTGAGCCTCATATTTTTCAAGCCGCTCATACGAGGCCGATATGTTTTTAAGGATTGTGTTAGAGAGCATACTGTTGGTTATTCTCATCTTTTTACCACCCTACCTATTAATAGCCTTTTTGGCTATTTCTTAATAGCCTGGACATACATAAAATGGCTTATCTTACCATCTCATTTATCAAAACGTCAAGCATCTCATCAAAAACTGAGATCAGCCTTGCTGCTGCTTGATATGCTCGCTGAAATTTGATCATATTAGTCGCCTCTTCATCAAGCGAGACGCCTGACACCGATTGACGGTGATTTTCTATCAGGTCATAATAAAGTTTTCCATTCTCGACCATCCTTGAAGCTTCTTGAGAATCAATACCAAGATTGGCAACTATTGATCGATAGTAGTCATCCATTGTAGTTAAACTTCCACCTACCGAAACAGCTGCGTTCTTCAGCGCGCCAATTGCAAGAGCATTTGTGTTATCACCAGGAGCTCCACCAGGAGGCCAGGACGAAGCAGCGGCTATATGCTTTGGGTCATCAACATCAGAACTTAGAGCTATATCTTTTGCACTTGTTCCGGTAAAGAAATTCCAACCCGTTGTGCCATCTAAACCATATCCTCGGCTGTGCAAATTGTTTACTTCAGCTATCAGTGTACTTGCCAGCAAATCAAGATTTCCTCGATACTTTGGCACGATCACATCGCGGGAATCAACTAAGGCTTTCAATTCGCCATCGTACATTACTAGGCTTTCACCATCTAATGCCCACTTAACATCATAAAAACCATTATTTAAAGGGTTGGCTACAGCCTGCAACTGGTTTGCCGATTGCTCGCTAACCAACTGCCTTCCGTTGATATATACCAACATAACACCGCTATCAAGCTCGGTTATCTTTACATCCACTATTTTTGAAAGTTGGTCTATTAATTGATCCCTCTGGTCGAGAAGATCATTTGGCTCAGTACCATACACCCTAATCCTTAAAACATCGTGGTTTATTGAGGCGATCTTCTCCGCTATACTATTTATTTCATTTACCTTGGCAGCTACCTGATCATTTAAATTTTCCTGAAGACGGCTTAGCTTATCGCTCAACTGGTTAAAGGAATTAACCAGCATCCGCCCCATTTCCAGTACACTGGATCTGATTGATATGCTCTCAGGGTTTCTGCTTAATTGCTGCCAGGCATTCCAGAACTCGCCCATAGCATTTTGAAGGCCAGCTTCTGATGGTTCGTTAAATATTGTTTCAAGCTGTTTAAGCGCGTTTTCCTTTACCTGCCAGCCCCCTAAAGCTTGGTTTTCCTTTCTTATCTGACCATCAAAGTAACTATCGCGGACTCGTTCGATCACCTTTACCCTGACACCTGTGCCAAGTTGGCCCTGTACTAATGGCCTATTCCAGTAAGGTGCCGGGAAGGATTCGGTCGCCTCAAGAACAGCTCTTTGCCGTGTATAGCCAGGGGTGTTAGCATTTGCGACATTATGAGCTGTTACATTCATCCCATATTGGCTTGTTTCTAAAGCTCTTCTGGCTATCTCTATCCCAAAAAACCCATCCACTATCTGTACACCTCTTTAAGCTCTTCCATCAAACAATCTGGGAGTGGAGCTTTGGCAGGTACACCTATTGCTATATGTTGGATTATCATTTACAAATATCGCATCGAGCATGAAATCTATATAGTCGATGCTTCGCCTAAGAAGCTCCGCATTAGTACGATTGATCTCATCTAGATTTTTAACAATTGATAATATATCTTCCCTTAAACTTTCAGCTTCCTTTGCCTGCAAACTATTAAAATGATTGATTATTGAAGATAGCTTAGGGGTTAGTGGATCTTTGTCCTTAGGCTCGTTTAAGCTTAAAAGTAGATAGCGCTTTTCTTCTAGCTCACGAAGGCTAAACATCAAGCGCTCCATGGATTTTATAACATCTGAAAGACCTTCGATATCTCTGCTAATTATTAATTCTTGCTCCCTTTTAGCAAGTTTCAATAACTCTTGGTAAGAACCTTTCTCTTTTCTTAATATATCAATTAATGCGATGGGATCTGCTTTTAATTCTTTCACCCTTACATCAACCTTTTTAGTAATTACTTTGCCTTAACATGACTAAACCCATTTATTCTACAACCATTTATCCACAAAAGTGCGGTAGATAATCTTATCAGCAATTTCTTTGCTGGTGACTTCATAGCTGCCAGATTTTATCTTATTCTTAAGCTCGCTAACCAGATCTTTTCTTATATCGGGAAGCTTATCATAAAGTTCTCTTGCCCTTTTAAACTCCTCGCTGCGAGCTGTGAAGGTGACTGAATCTCCTCTCTTAGATTCACCAACTTTGCTTTCTGAAGACTTTTCTTTTTCTATCCTATTTGATTTTTTGCCTTCAACTTGCCGGACGTAGGATTCAAGAGCTTTTCTTACCTGCTCATTTGAAATTTTCACGGTCTTAACCCCCTTGCTTATAGCTATAGATATCGGCAGGTTTTACATTTTTCTCCACCTTAAACCCAAGCCCTGCTACCCCTGCCGATCTTATGAATCACTTACAAATAAGAGAAAGCTCTAGCAAGGTATCCTATTCCTTTTTTATGCTTCCGCTAGCCTCTAATATTTGTTGCCGCTTGCAACATTTCATCAGCTGCTTGCAGGGCCTGTGCATTTAACTGGTAGGCCCGCTGCGCAATGATAAGCTGGGTCATCTCATCTGACAGTTCAACATTTGATCTCTCAAGAAACCCTTGTCTTAATTCGCTTGTTTTCTGATCACCTATCTGTTCAACCATTTTCCCTGAAGCAACCGTTGGCAGATAGAGATTTTCCCCAATTGCAAGCAGGCCATCTGGGTTAGGCGGATAATATAGCGAGATATTTCCTATTTCATTTGTCTGCCCAGTATCTGCCATAACAACGGAAACCTTGCCCTCAGGGCTGATAGTTAGATTAGTTGATCCCTCAGGAATTTTTATAGGCGGCTCAACTTTGTAGCCTTGCGCTGTAACTAAACTACCGTCACTGTCAACCTTAAAACTTCCATCCCTCGTATACGCTAAAGTTCCATCAGGAAGTAAAACCTGAAAGAAACCATTGCCTATAATTGCAATGTCATATGGATTATCCGTCTGCTCTAAGCCACCTTGACTAAAAACTTTCTGCATTGATGAAACCTGTGTTCCAGTACCCATCAATATTCCTGTCCTGCTTGAATTATTGGGCTCAAACTCTCCGATTGCGTTGACTCTCTGATATATTAAATCTTTGAACTGCACAGCATTCTTTTTATAGCTAACAGTGTTGATGTTGGCTATGTTATTTGACAAAACATCAACCGCTGCCCGCTGCGATAAAAGACCTGATGCAGATACCCAAAATGCCCCAAACATGCTATCCTCCTGTTCAGATTCCATAGACCTGGATCGAGAATGGGCTGGTTAATAGATGATAGAAGTGGGAGAAACTTGCCTCAGTCAATCAGCAAGATTGTAAGGCCTCCGTTTCCGGTCCAGCCTTTCCTAAGCTAATCTCCCAATATCATTTACTGCCCTGCCCAGCAACTCATCCTGAGTCTTCAATACGCGCTGATTGGCCTCAAAAGACCTAATGGTTGCTATCATATCGACCATTTCGCTTGTTGCATCAACATTTGACCCCTCAAGATAACCCTGCTTAACAACAACATTGCTAGCCATTTTACCTGCTGAATTTGCCATAAAAGTATTGTTTCCTAGTTTCTCTAGCTCTCCTTTAGAGAAACTTCTTATCTTTAAGGTATCTTTATAGGTATCATCAACAAACACTTTCCCTGAGGTATCAATCAAAATCTTGCTGCCATCGATTTTGATTATTCCATTTTCGCCAAGAACAAAGTTCCCATCTTGATCAACAAGCCTGCCAAAAGCGTCTTTTGAAAAATTGCCATTCCGCGTGTACATCTCACCCGCTGGTGTTTGAACTGCAAAATATCCTTCACCAGCCAAAGCTAAATCAAGAGCTTCCCCGGTTTCCTTAAGCACACCCAAAGTATCAATAAACCCTGTTTCGCCAATACCGACACCAAAGCTAAGCCGACCGATTGGTTGGCTCAAAGAACTACTGCCTACACCTTGTGTTGATGCAGCTATTAGCACCTCGGGGAAAGATCTAATCGAGATGTAATCCTTCTTAAAGCCATTTGTGTTGGCGTTTGCAAGGTTATTTGCAATCACTTCCTGCTTGTTCATCAGAGCTAGCATACTAGTTGCCGAGGAATAAAGACCTCTTAACAATTTAGCACCTCCTTTCTCCAAAGTTATAGTTATCTTTTACCCTTAAATGGCCAGCCTTCTGTGGCTAATAATTCTAAGGTCATCTGAGATTGCCTGCTCTCTAAGAGCAATGCTTACTTCGATATCCCCAAATTTACTCATTAGAACGATATATAAACGCTGGATATCCACTGTCGAGATTAAAACATTTGTGCCAATAATCAGTGTTGGCGGTGTAACAGCCAGGTCTTCATAAAACTCGCTAAATCTAACAGTTGCAAGGCCAGTAATCATATTACCAAGCTCACTGATTGCGCTTTGCGCTAAATCGTCCAACAAAGGCACTGGTCGGCCTATCATCTCGGCTGATATTTTCTTGGCAGTCTTTGACGACATGCCATAGATCACCTGGCCATGAATCTGACCGGTTATGCCTATTAGAACGCTTACCTCCTGAGACGTAAGCGAGGACTTCTGCACCGATATAGGTCCTTTTTCAAGTTTCAAATTCGTTTCCTTTTCAAAGACCTCGAAAGCTGCTTCAAGAAACGGATTTATAAACTCAACTTTCAGCATTCTCTACAATCCTTTCCCTATTTTGTCTCGGATCCTCTTGCCAACTCCTTAAGCCAAAATTTTCTCAATTTCCTCGGTAATGTTGTAAGCTGAGAAAATCAGATTATCGATTTCTAGCTCGTCTAGTTTAAGTAAGTCCAGGGCTTCTTTTTTAAGCGGATAGAGCATCCCATCGCTTCCTATACCAAGCCCTAGACTTAGGCAGATAAAATCAGCTACATGAACGATTGCCGTTAGTTCAGGATCTTTCTTTGCCCTATCTGGTTTATGATGGCTTCGGATTGCTTCAACTACTTTCTCGTTAAAGTTCCATTTCTCAGCCACCTTTGAGCCTATATCCTGGTGGTCAAAACCTAGTACTCTTTTTTCCGCCTCAGCAAAAGACAGCCCTTCTGATCCAGAAAGCTCGATGATTTTGCTTATTTCCTCACCAACAAATTGGTTAAGAATGACTTTTCCAACATCATGAAGCAGACCGGCAACAAAGGCTTCCTCGACTGAAGGATACTTTACCTGGCCAGCAATCAAGCGTGAGGCAAGTGCACAACCAACCGAATGCTTCCAGAGATCTCCTCTTTCAAGCCCATATCCGCGGACTTCTTTGTCGTAAAAGTTTTGAAGGGTAAGTGCTAATACAACGCTCTTTAGGGTTTCGTAACCAAGTATTACTATGGCTTCGCTAACTGTTGTGACCTTCCTGGCAAATCCGTAATAAGCGGAGTTAGCCATACGAAGAACTCGAGCAGTAAACGCCGGGTCATACGATATGACACGGCTAATATCAATTGCTGAGGACCTAGGGTCTTTGGTTAATTTTAGCGCGCGGTTAGCTATTGCTGAGAATGGTGGCAGGTCTTTTATTTCTTTTAATATCCTTTGTTCTATGTCTCGTCCCATTTTCTCCTCCAGGCACCAACCAGGATTAGCGCTGGTCTTTTATTTGCTCAAATACCTTTGACTTTACAAAAACCTTCAAAAGGCTAACCGGCGCTCTCCTTAACTTGCGGCTCCGCAAAATCACCAGCAAGTAAGCTTACGAGATTGCCGCTATTTAAAGTTAAACCTAAACTAATACATATACAATCGGCTAAATGTACAATTGCTGATAGATCAGGATCTTTAACAGCTAGTTCTGGCTGGTGATGGCACCTGACTGCTTCGATAACTTTATCTGAGAAGCGCCACTTTTCAGCAATCCTTGCGCCAACCTCAGCATGGTCTATACCAAGAACCTCTCTCTCTGCTTCAGCCGGCATCAGCGACCCTTGAGAGATTATATCGACATATTTTTCTTTTTCTTCATACAAAATTTCGTCTAAAATTACCTTGCCAATATCATGCATCATGCCTGCAACAAATGCTGCTTCAAGGTCCTCATAGCCAATCTTTGTAGCAACCATCCAGGCAGAAAGACCGCAATTGATAGAGTGCTCCCAAAGATCTGATTCTGTTAGTTCATAAGCTGAAAGCTTGCGGCTGATAAACTCTTGAAGTGAAAAAGCCAGCATTATACCTCGAAGAACATCTTCGTCTAGAAGCGACTTGGATTCAAAATGCCCTGCTTTTAAACCAGAGAATCCGTATGAGGCAAAACTAGTCATTTGCAATATCTGTTTGGCGAACTTGGGATCATGAAATCCCTTATCGCCCTCGTGTTCTTTTCCTCCCATAGCGCCCAATCTAGCAGCTACCATTGCATCATTTGCAATCTCTGAAAATGGGGGTAGTTCGTTTATTTTTTTAAGTACTCGATTAACTTGCTTTCTTGGCATCTACTCCTCCAAAGTCCAAATCCTTTGCATAAAAGAAAGGAGAAAGCACCCTGAAACCAAGGTCTTTTGCATTAAGGATGCTTTCTGCTCCACCCACGAACAAAACACCGTGATCGTTTAACGATGCCCGGAATTGTCTGTATATTCTGTCTTTTGCCTCGTTGGTGAAATAAATTACAACGTTTCGGCAGAGTATCAGATCAACATTTCTCTCATAAGGGTCTTTTAGTAAATCATGCTTTTTAAAAGTAACTCTTTTTTTAATCTCGTCGCTTATCAAGACCTCATCGCCTGATTTTGTAAAAAATCGATCAACTAAATGAGCAGGTATGTTCCTTATATCCTTCTCTAGGTAGCGACCCTGCCGTGCTAGCAAGAGGGCACGATCATCTATGTCTGAGCCAATAATTGTATGCTTAACACCGGGTGTTAAATCTTCAAGTATGAGAGCTAGCGTATAGGGCTCAGAGCCATTTGAGCAACCAGCGCTCCATATCTTGAGATGCTTGTTGTATCTTAAAAGCTCAGGAAGAATGACTTCCTTGAGTTCCTTAAACTTTAGCGGGTCTCGATAAAATTCAGAGACATTTATGGTAACCCAGTCAACAAACTGGTTTAATTTTTCCTTATCTTGAGCAAGCACATTTGCATATTCCTTATAATCTTTGGCACCAGCTTGCTCCATTATGAAAGCTAATCTTCTTTGAATCTGCCATGGTTTATAATTAGCAAGATCGATACCCGTGAGATTCTTAACCTTATTTACAAAGTATTTGTACTCTTGGCTGTCCGTGTAATTTGTAATCATTATTTTTTTCTCCAACCGCTTTTACTATCTCTTGTGGAATTTGATCTAGAGGGACAACTTCATCGGCATGCCCACTTTCTATTACTGCTTTTGGCATCCCATACACAACACATGTTGATTCATGCTCAGCAATTGTGCGGCCGCCCTTCAACTTTATAAGCTCCATACCCTTGGCACCATCCGCACCCATCCCAGTAAGAATGACACCAACCGAATTTGGCCCATATATGGCAGCTCCCGAACCCATCATTACATCAACTGAAGGTTTGACTGAATTTACAGCAGGACCATGATTAAACTTTACAATGCCGCCCTTTTCAATCAATATATGGCAACCACCCGGCGCTATAAGCGCCACTCCAGGTTCAAGCCGATCATTATTTTGCGCTTCCTCCACACGTATATTTGATTCATTATCTATTCTCTTTGCAATAGATTTTATAAAAGGTCCCTGCGGCATGTGCTGTACAACCACAATAGGTGACGGAAAATTTTTTGGCAGTCTTGGCAGAACTTCCATGAGAGCTCTTGGTCCACCTGTGGACGTTCCTATCATAACCAGCTTTTGGCTAGCTACAGATGATCCAAAGCTTGCCTTCCCATTAAAACCTGAAGGAGCTATACTGGATAGCTTCTTCAGCCGAGCTTTCGATGCTGCTTTAACTTTAGCAATCAACTCATCTTTGACCTGGTAAAGCTTTACACCAACCGCATCTGTAGGTTTATGAATAAAATCAACCGCCCCTTCTAGTAGAGCTTGGGCGGTAGCTTCCGATCCTTCTTCAGTCAAAGTACTTACCATGACAACGGGAGTCGGGCACTCGCTCATGATATGACCCAAGGCTGTTAAGCCATCCATGCCCGCCATCTCGATATCCAGTGTTACTACATCAGGTCTGAGACTTTTTACCTTTTCAATTGCCTCAAGTCCATTTTGGGCAGTATCAATAACGGCTATCTCAGAATCAGATGCCAACATGTCAACCAAACGCTTGCGAGTGAAGACTGAGTCGTCAACAACTAAAACCTTTATCTGGGACAACTGACACTCTCCTAATTAATATCAACCAACTTGCTTTTTAACAGCTTCAAGAACCCTATCGGGCTGAAAAGGTTTTAATACGTAATCTTTGGCGCCTGATTTAATTGCTTGTATGACCATATTCTGCTGACCCATAGCGCTGCAAACTATTACTTTAGCACTGTCATCAAGCTTTTTAATCTCGTTGATTGCGGTAATACCATCCATGATTGGCATGGTGATGTCCATGATTACGAGATCTGGCCTAAGTTGCTGATATTTGCTAACAGCTTCCTCGCCGTTACCAGCCTCGCCGATGACCTGGTAACCATTTTCGGTTAATAGTTTTATTATTTTCATCCTCATGAAAGCCGCGTCATCGACTACCAAGACGTTTTTCCCCATACTTCCTGCCTCCTAAATTATGGTTACACCGCGACCGATAGCTTTTACTCGAAGTTCACCGCTGGCTACTGATAATTCAACAGTCCTGCCATAATCTTTACCTGTATCGGCAGCAGCAAGACTCAACTTAAGCGATTCCAGGGCAGCTATAACCGCTTTGCAATTTCGCGCACCAATTTCCAGAAGCTGACTTCCTCCTGGCAAATCAAACATTCTTGCGCCACCAGCTATTTTGGCGACCATAAACTTGGGATTTGCTCCTGCCTTAACCATTGCTTCAAATAACCGGGGCACCCCAGTGTCTGCAAATCTTGCGCTATGATCTGCATCCCTGCCATTATCGGAAGGCAGCATTATATGTGCCATACCAGCGATCTTTGCAATCCTGTCGTATAGACATACAGCTACACAAGAACCAAGGCCTCTTGTGACTATGACTGAATCTTTGTCACTCGATACCTTCAGTTCTCCAATCCCTACATTTATCTCAGTCACTACTACCTCGTTTCTATTGCTTGAAGAAGTATTCCAAGAGAGTCCTCATCGGTAAAAAGCATCAAGTGTCCGTCTATTTTGTCAAATTCGTCAGAAAGCTCGGTTTTGACGTAGAGAATCTCTTCCGGCGCCCTTTCTAGCATTAACATGGCTGAGCTAACTATAGCTCCTACCATGTCTTGTACAACCATAGGAGACGACGGGCGAAGGTCCAACCTGGCATAATCAGAAAGAGTGCTGAGGAAATAAGAGCTAACAAGGTTGCCAACCTCTCCCAAAACGGAGACTCCCATTTCATCCAACTCTTCTCTTAGAACATCCTCCTGTAAGATGAGACTGATTAGTTTAAGCGCACTAGCCCTTGGAAAGATTAGGAGTATATTGCCGCTTATTTCTCCAGAGAAAATAAGGCAAACGCAAATTGCAACCGATTCTGAACCTCCTGCTATATTGATTATAGAATCAAGTGAGACAACATCTAGCTCTGGCGATTGCAAGAAGATTGACTTGCTAGTCATCTCTGATAATGCAACGGCAGAGCTATCGGTGCTAAGCTTTATGATTCGCTCTAGCATTTCTCTCTGCTTAAATGTAAGGCCACTAGTTATTTTCGTCACTTTAATTCCCCCTTAGAAAACAAACAAGCTTTGCTTGTTTGTTTTCTCCTTATCCCCCAAGGATGCATTATTTCAAGGATGTATTAATTGATACATCGTTTTATTTTGATGCCCATAAAGCCTAGGCGGTTTTTAACGCCCTAATTCTTTTGGACCTGGTTGCCTGGTTTGACAAAGCACGCTGCGTATCTACTTTCGCTATAAGACTGACAGGATCAATCACCAACGCTACCCTACCATCACCAAGTATCGTAGCTCCTGAAATTCCCTCAACATCACCTAAATAGTCGCCTAGTGATTTTATCATTATCTCCATTTTGCTAACCAACCGGTTAACAACAAGGCCTATCCTATTTTCGCCATAACCCACAACTACAACGTGTAAATCATCGTCTTGGCTACGATCTGCGACCTGAGCTTGATCAAACAGCTCACTTAACCTTAAGAGTGGCAATATGTTTCCACGAAGAACGACGGTCTCAAGTTTATCAACCATCTTAATATCCCCAGGATTCAGCCGCAGGACTTCCTTGACAACGCCTAGAGGAATAGCATAAAGTTTGCCGTTAAGGACAACGATTAGCGCATCTACTATAACTAGCGTCAGTGGTAGCTTGATGATAAATTTAGTTCCTTTCCCTGGTTCAGATTCGATTTCTAC
>JASEIR010000048.1 GCA_030017355.1 Actinomycetota bacterium | reverse complement strand
TATAAAACTAGAAGCTAGAAACTAGATTTGTGGGTCTAGAGAGTAGATGAGGTCCAGAGGCCAGGGTTCAGGGATAAAATAAGCACCGATCAATTATCTAGTCTCTAGTATCTAGATAGGAGGTGATATTGCGAGGTTACTAATCTTAAATAATTGGTAGAGGTGTTTGCAGTGTTACAAGTAATAAGAGCTATATTTATTATAACCGGTGCGATAGGGGCCTATGAGCTGTCGAACACCGTTCAACTACCGCCGCCGTTCTCCCATAAAATAGTTGCATTTATAATATATTTTATTCTTGGAGTCGGCATCGGTTATGTTCTCGGTGGAGTAGCTGGGCGTCGCTTGATAAAGGCCCTTAACTGGTTTGAGAACAAAATACATAAATTACCAATGTCTGATCTTCTACTTGCTCTCATTGGATTATTGGTTGGGCTGGTAGTAGCGTGGTTGGTTTCAATTCCATTTGGATACCTTGAAATACCTTTTCTCCAGTTCTCAGTGGCAATATTTGCGTTTTTCGCGCTGGGCTATTTAGGCATTAAGATATCTCTTAAAAGAAGGGATGATTTACGATCAATTTCTCATATGCTGGCTACCAGTAAGGCTCGTGGTTCTGCAGCAGGGCATTTTGGTGGTGGGTTGCAAAAGCTTTTGGATACAAGTGTTATTATCGATGGTCGTATTGCTGATGTAGCCAAGACTGGTTTTATCGAGGGGACAATTGTGGTGCCCAGGTTTGTGTTAAGAGAGCTTCAAACTATAGCTGATTCTGAAGACTCACTTAAGCGCAACCGAGGACGACGTGGCTTGGATATATTAAGAAGCCTCCAAAATGAGCCAAAATTGCATCTTGAGATCTTGGAGAGGGATTACCCAGAACTAGCTGATGTCGATAGCAAGCTTGTTAAGCTTGCTAGCGATATTGGTGCCATGGTACTAACAAACGATTATAACCTGAACAAGATTGCTGAGCTTCAAGGTGTTCGAGTTCTAAATTTGAATGAGCTTGCCAACTCGCTGAAGCCTGTTGTGCTACCTGGCGAAGAGATGTTTGTTGGTCTAGTTCGTGAAGGCAAGGAGATTGGGCAGGGGGTTGGTTATCTAGACGATGGCACTATGGTAGTTGTCGATGGTGGCAAAATACACGTTGGTGAAGAGGTTGAGATACTGGTAACCAGTGTTCTTCAGACGCCTGCAGGCCGCATGATCTTTGGAAAAATGAAAGAACAAAAGGTGACTTAAGCAGGTATGAACTTAGCTATAATTGTTGCTGCTGGAAAAGGCAAGCGTATGGGGCTAAAAGGTGGCAAGCAGTTTATAACACTGCTTGATAAGCCCTTGCTTGCATATACGCTTGTCTCATTCCAGCAGGCAGCATCGATCGACTCAATCGTTATTGTGACAACGCAAGAGGATCATGATAAGAGTCTTAGCGTTACCGAGAAGTTTAATATTGTAAAGGTTGATAGAGTAGTGATTGGTGGAGAAGAGAGACAGGATTCAGTATATAACGGCCTTAAAGCTGCCAAGGATTTTAAGAAAGTGGACGTCGTAGTTGTTCACGATGGCGCTAGGCCACTTGTTGAGCCTGAATTGATAGATAGGGTTGTGGATGGTGTAGCTGGATGCCATGGTGCTATAGCTGGTATTCCTGCAAAAGACACAATAAAGCTAGTTAGCGGTGATCAGGTATTTAAAACAATTGACAGAACACAGCTTTGGCAAATACAAACCCCGCAGGCTTTTCTTTTTGATGCGCTTTTAGCTGCTCATGAAAAGGCTAAAGCTGACAAGTTTTATGGCACTGACGATTCTGTTTTAGTTGAAAGAATTGGCGGTAAGGTACGGGTTGTTATGGGCTCAGATGAAAATATTAAGGTAACAACACCCACGGATTTGGCCCTAGCAGAAGCAATCTTAAGAAATCGCGAATCCGCGAAAAATATGGGACAATGAAACAGCGTTTCCAAAACATTTAATGTGGTGAGAGATTAATGCGAGTGGGTATCGGCTTTGACGTGCACAGGTTTATAAATGGAAGGCCGCTAATTCTTGGCGGGGTCAATATTCCATTTGAAATGGGGTTGGAAGGCCATTCAGATGCAGATGTGTTAACACATTCGATTATTGATGCAATACTTGGGGCGGTTGCAGAAGGTGACCTTGGCTACTATTTCCCCGATACTGATGAACAATTTAAAGGAATATCAAGCCTTGAGTTACTAAAGGATGCTGTGCGCATACTTGAAAACAAGGGTTATCGGTTATCCAATATTGATGTTATTGCGGTACTTGAAAGGCCAAAGTTAGCGCCTTATAGGCAGCAGATGAGAGAAATAATTGCTAAGATAACTGGGCTAGATATTTCAAAAGTAAGTATTAAAGCAACAACAACCGAGGGTCTTGGCTTTACAGGAAGAGGCGAAGGAATAGCTTCGCAGGCGGTTGTTCTGGTGGAGGAGATATAAATTCAAAATGCAAAGTGAAAAATTGAAAATTTTAATTAAAAGTTCAAAGGCGACTAGTTAGTTATTCGTAGCATTAATTTAGAGATCGAGGGCGAGGTTCCTAGAACATGTCAGATATTCGTGTACGCTTTGCGCCGAGCCCGACTGGGCATCTTCACATAGGTACGGCTCGCACGGCTCTTTTGAATTGGCTTTTTGCAAGAAAGGAAGAGGGCACTTTTATAGTTCGAGTTGAGGACACCGATCGTAGTCGCTCAACAATTGAATTTGAGGAATCAATCCTTGAAGACCTTGCATGGATGGGTCTTTACTGGGATGAAGGGCCAGACATTGGTGGTGATTTTGGCCCATACCGGCAAAGTGAAAGGTTTGAGCTTTATCAGAAAAAGGTTGATGAGCTATTGCGCTCGGGCCAGGCTTATCGTTGCTACTGCACTCCCGAGGAGCTTGAGGAAAGAAGAAAGGCAAGGCTTGCAACTGGGCTAATGCCAAAATATGAAGGAACTTGCCGTAATCTAACCGCTGAACAAGAAGCCGAATGCATATCGCAGGGCAGAAAGCCCGCCGTACGCTTCAGGGTGCCAGAGGGAAAGATAATTATCCACGACCTAGTTAGGGGAGAAATAGAATTTTCAAGCGAGGTTATTGGTGATTTTATCATCCTGCGTTCTGACGGCTCCCCATCGTATCATCTTGCAGTTGTAGTTGACGATGGGGAAATGAAAGTTACCCATGTAATAAGAGGCGAGGACCACATCACTAACACTGCAAAACATGTGCCGCTGTTTGAAGCTCTTGGATATTCAGTCCCTAAATTTGCCCATAATGCTATGATTCTTGGGCCTGATGGCGGCAAACTAAGTAAGCGGCATGGTGCAACTGCAGTCAGTGCGTATAGACAGATGGGCTATCTACCTGAGGCAATTAATAATTATCTAGCGCTTCTAAGTTGGGCGCCCGAGGAGACCCGTGAAGTATTTTCCTTGGAGAAGTTAGCCAAAGCTTTTGCTATTGAGAAAATATCAAAGAGCCCAGCGATATTTGATATTAACAAACTTAATTGGCTAAACGGCCAGCATATAAGACTAGCCGACTTGGAAAGGCTTACAAATTTATGTATTCCATATCTGGTAGATGCCGGGTTGCTGGCTGATAGAGAGCTGTCGCGCAAGGATTTTGAGCGCTTAGTAAAAATAATTGAAGCAGTTCGCGGAAATCTTACTGTGCTATCTGAAGTGCCTATGTATGCTAGAATATTCCTGGGTACATTCGAGATAGAGCAAGATGCAGCTGAGTGGCTTAAGAAGACGCATGCCCCAGAAGTATTAACCGCACTTCTTGATATTTTAGAGGCCCGTGGAAAGTTAAATTTTGAAGATGGCCGCGAGGTTATGGGTATATTGCGCGACAATTTTAAGCCACTTGGAATAACAGGAAAGAATCTTTTCATGCCGATTCGCGTTGGGCTAACCGGAAGCACGAAAGGTCCGGAGTTGCCCTTCGTGCTAAATATTCTAGAGCGAGATGATGCAATAAAAAGGGTTAGAAAAGCCCTGCAGAAGGCAAAAGAAGCTCAGAGCCGATAGTAGCTTGGTTTAATCTTTAAACGGTGGTGTAAAGTAAATGGCCATACAGGTCTATGACACATTAAACAGGAAAAAAGAAGAGCTTATAACGCGAGATCCAGGTAAGATTGGCATATATATTTGCGGACCAACTGTTTATAACTACATCCATATTGGAAATGGACGTACGTATCTGTCCTTTGATATTATTATTCGCTATCTTAGGTACAGGGGTTATGATGTTACATATGTAAGAAATATAACCGACATTGATGATAAAATCATCAATAAAGCCAGGGAAGAGGGTGTTTCTGCAGAAGAGATTGCAAGGCGCTACACCAAAGCCTTCCATGATGATGCTGATGGGATGGGCCTTGCTAGGCCAACAGTTGAGCCAAAAGCTACCGACCACATTAGAAGTATGATTGAAATGATAGAAGGGCTAATAAAGAAAGGTCTTGCTTATGTGGTTGATGGCGATGTTTATTTTGAAGTAACTAAATTTCCTGGCTATGGAAAGCTATCACATCGCAGCTTGACTGATATGAGGGCTGGTGAGCGCGTTGAGGTCGACCCTAGAAAGCATCATCCAATGGATTTTGCTCTTTGGAAAGCGGCTAAGCCAGGTGAGCCGGCATGGGAAAGCCCATGGGGAATGGGCAGGCCTGGTTGGCATATCGAGTGTAGCGCCATGTCGAGAAAGTACCTTGGTGATGATTTTGATATACATGGCGGTGGCCAAGACCTTATTTTCCCTCATCATGAAAATGAGATAGCTCAATCAGAAGGGTATACCGGCAAGGAATTTGCAAGATATTGGATGCATGGCGGCATGGTCAATATTGGAGAGGAAAAGATGGCCAAATCTCTTGGCAATGTAATTTTAGTCAAGGACTTATTAAAAGAACATAATCCAAACGTTTTAAGGCTGCTTGCGCTTGGGACGCATTATAGAAGTCCTATAGACTTTGGTCCCGAAAAGCTTAAAGAGGCAGAATCAGCCTACGAGAGATTCCTTAATGCTCGAAGAAGAATAGAGCACAGTTTAAGTTCAGAGACGGTTACCATGCTACCTGAGAAGGTTGAATTGATAGGTAGCCTTGAAAATGCTTCCTTAGAAGCTAAAAAGAAGTTTATTGAAGCAATGGATGATGACTTTAATAGTGCAGCGGCACTGGCCTCAATGTTTGAGCTTGTAAAAGAGATCAATACGTTTATTGAAGCTTTTGGCGGACAAATGACCATCATGGCTAAGGATGCCTTGGAGAAGGCAGACAGGATACTACTAGAGCTTTCAGGTGCAGTTGGTTTGGATCTAACATTGCCGGAGGCTGTAGGCGTGGCCGAGAAGCTGCCCGATGCAATATATGAGCTTGCCTCAGCAGTTCTTGGGATTGCGCTAGATAGCAAGAAGAAAGACCAATTACTTGACGAGATTCTTGAGCGAAGAAATGAAGCAAGAAAAAACAAGGATTGGGCTATTGCCGACATGATAAGAGACAGGCTTCTAAAAATGGGGATTGAGATTGAAGATACACCGCTTGGCTCAAGATGGAAAATAAAGTAGAGGTTGATATGTTTGGAAACCGTTGAGGGTAGGCGTGCTGTTTATGAGCTTCTTAAAAGCTCGCAGCAGGTTGCCAAAATATACATAGCGAAAAATCTAAAACCATCTGACATAGTTGAAAAAATAGAAGCCCTGGCTACTAAGCAGGGCGTTCATATTGATAGGGTGGATAAGCTAAAACTTGATGAAATGTCAAAAACAGGCGTGCACCAGGGGATTATTGCACTAGCTGAGCCATTTAAATATCTCACGTTTGCAGAGCTAGCTAAATCTTTAAACACTGATAAAAAGCCGGCGCTTTTACTATTAGACGGTATAACCGATCCCCAGAATTTTGGAGCTCTTTTAAGAACGGCTGATGCAGCAGGTATCAGTGGGGTTATTGTGACAAAGAAACGAGCATCTCCAATTACGCCAGCAGTACACAAGGCTTCAGCAGGAGCAACTGCCTATGTGAAAATTGCTCAGGTTAGCAACCTTACCTATACCATAAATGATTTGAAAAAGATGGGATTTTGGATTGTGGGAGCTAGCGAGAAAGCAGGGAAGCTCTACTTTGAAGCTGATTTTAACCTGCCAGTGGCAATAGTCTTAGGTAGCGAGGGTAAAGGAGTTTCACGTTTGGTCAAGGAGAAATGTGATTATTTGGTTTCAATTCCTATGAAGGGCAAGATATCTTCGCTAAATGTAAGCGTTGCAGGCGGTATTTTGATGTACGAGGTGTTAAGGCAAAGATTATGTCAAAGCTACTGATAGTTGACGGATATAACTTAATATATTCAACCGATAGGTATAAGAAATGGAGAGACAATGACCTTGAGCTTGCTAGGGTTAAGCTTATAGAAGACCTAGCAACCCTCAAAGCTGTTGGAAATTATGACATTGTGCTTGTTTTTGATGCTGCAAAGAGCGACGTGCGAAGCCATCAGCATGCTGAGGTTCTTGGCATTGATGTTTGGTTTACTAAGGCGGGAGAAACCGCAGATCAAATGATAGAGAGGCTAGTATTTCAAAGCAAACATAGCGATGATATTATAGTTGCAACTTCAGATTACAGTCAGCAGAAAGTTGTATTTAGACCTGGAGTGTTGAGAAAGAGCGCTCGCGAACTGATTTCTGAACTGGAATTAACCGATAAAGAGCTAAAGGCGTTTACTAAGAAGAGTGGGAAGTTTAGGCTCGAAGAACGTATCGATAGCGCCATTAGACGTGCGTTAGAGCGAATCGTAAGCGATTAATGCAAGACAATCTCCCATGGCCTCATAAAACTACTAGGTCTGTCTTCTTGACGTTCATATCAATTGATGATTATAATCAGCATACCGACTGTTCATTTGTTGATTAAGGGCCAGCCGGCAGCAGGGTAAAAAGATAAGCCTACTTAGATCTCGATATAAAACTGAAGGAGAGATAAACAGTAGTGCAAGCCCATCGTAACCTCTCTAGGACAGATCTTACGAACAGCGCTCCCTTTTCATTCCCTCAGACTTTAAGCGATTCAGAGTTGGTTTTTGCTGCAAGAGATGGCGATGATGCTGCCTTGGAGTTTCTATTGGATAAATATAAAAATTTTGTTAGGGTAAAGGCAAGAGCTTACTTTTTAATTGGAGCTGATTGGGACGATTTAGTCCAGGAAGGCATGATTGGCTTATATAAGGCAATCAGAGATTATCAAGAAGGCAAGCAATCGTCCTTTAAAGCTTTTGCAGAGCTTTGCATAACAAGACAGATAATAACAGCAATAAAGACTGCTACTCGCCAAAAACATGTCCCACTTAACTCATATATTTCGCTTAACAGACCAATCTTTTTCGAGGAAGAATCAGATCGTCTCTTGATGGACTTTCTTTCTGGGAAAGAAATTGCTGATCCAGTTGATTTAGTCATCAGCGGTGAGGAGATGCAGAGCATGAGAACAAGCTTCGGCGAGATTTTAAGTGATCTTGAGGCTCAGGTATTAACACTTTATATCGATGGCAAGTCATATCAAGAAATAGCTGATGAATTAAAAAGACATGTAAAATCAATAGATAATGCCCTCCAAAGGGTAAAGAGAAAGATAGAGTTACACTTAAGAAGCCGGCAGTCAATAATCAAGTGATCCTCACTTTGAATTGCCCATCACTCTGAATGGTTCGCAACCAAGCTAAATATTGGTATCTTGTGTGCTTTCCCCTTTGCTTACCCCCGCATGAACTGCGCGCAAAATTTATGCGCTTTTTGTTTGTCTTAAAAGCTGAAGAAGGGAATAAACAATAGCAGTTATGCAGCGATGGTTGCGTTTTTAATTTGATAGGTTGTCAAAAGATATTGGCGGCAGCTAGGTAAGTTTGATCATGAGCTATATGAATGAAAATGAGCATAAAGAGCTTGATGGGAGCCAGCCAAGTAATACAGAAGACGATATAGAGCAAGTAAAATATCTTGAGGTCAGCTCGCTCTCGCTTTTCTTAATGGTTTTTTTAGCTGCACTGCTTGGTGGGTTTGTTACAGCATTTTTTGTTCCCTTTTTGTTTGGCAGCAGCCCTAGCGAGGTTTATGGAAATCACGGAGCTTTTCTTAATGCAAATAATAGGCAAATTATTGAGGTTAACGAGGGCAAGGTAAGTCCTGTTACGGCTGTCGTAAAAAAACTAAAGCCTTCGATAGTAAGCATTAGAGTAAAAGAATCAGATGGCGAATTATCGCAGCGCGATGTTGTTTCAGATGGTGGAGCAGGCATCATAATCAGACCTAATGGCTATATTTTAACTAATAACCATGTAGTCTCAGGCTCAAAGGAGATTCTTGTAACCATAGGGGATGAGGAAATGCAGGGCAGACTGGTTGCTGCAGATGCGAAAAATGATATTGCAGTAATAAAGGTGGACAGGCACGGTTTGCCTGTTGCTGAGTTTGGGTCGACTAAGAATCTTCAGGTGGGTGAGCTCTCTGTTGCAATAGGAAGCCCGTTTGGGTTTGAATACACGGTAACTTCTGGGATTATCAGTGCCTTGGGAAGAACAGTCAGCATACCTGATATGAAGTCAAGAGAGATTATCACTTATACAAATCTTATTCAGACTGACGCTCCTATAAATCCTGGGAATAGTGGTGGGGCATTAAGTGATTCAAAGGGAAGGGTTATTGGGGTTAACACTTTTATTATGTCAAAGAGTGGAAGCGCTGAGGGGGTGGGATTTGCAATCCCAATTGAGACAGCCATGCGCGTGGCCAACCAGCTCATCCAAAAGGGCAGAGCAAGCCATCCGTATATAGGAATAATTGGCCAAGATTTAGAAAACAATGCAAACAATAGAATATATCAAGGGTTGAGAAGAGGGGCTATGATTGTCGATGTAAAAAGAGGAAGCCCAGCTTATAACGCAGGTCTAAGAAATGCAGACATAATAGTTGCTGCCGATGGAAAGGCCATAAAAGGAATGGATGACCTTATTACTAAGATTAGAGAGAGCGGTTGGCGATATTATTGTGCTAAAGTATTTAAGAAAAGGAAAGGAAAGTACAGCGCACGTCGTTCTTGTAGAAAGACCCTAGCTGCTGGCAAAGACCTTGCAAATTCTAGTAATTGCAATAGGCAAAATTAAAGAGGATTACTTAAAAAGCGGTATAGAAGATTATAAAAATCGTCTTTCTAAATATGCAAAGGTTAAAATAGTAGAGCTTGCGGAAGAAGATATTAGCTTAGGCCCAGCTCATGAGGTTAAAGCTAGAGAAGCGCAAAAGATTTTAAAACGCCTTCCTAAATCAGGGTTATGGTATGTGATTGCCCTAGATCGCAAAGGCACTGAACTAGATTCAGAGCAACTTTCCAAAAAGATTAACTCTCTACTGGTTTCAGGCAGAAGTGATATAGCATTTATTATCGGAGGGGCTTTAGGCCTGGATGATTCAGTCATTCAGGCTGCAGACTTTAGTCTATCTCTTTCAAGGTTAACTTTCCCCCACCAAGTTGCTCGATTTATTTTATTTGAGCAGCTCTACCGCTCATTCAAAATAATTAAAGGAGAACCTTACCATAAATAATCAACAAATTGAACCGCCTGGTTAAAGTTTTATCTAGCAAAGCAAGTGGGTTATCCATTTCTTCAAGTTATTTCTTCAAAAGTCCTTTCTTTTTATTAATGGCCTTCTTTATCTTCTCGATTTCTGCTTCGTCCATCTCACTTCTTTGAAGTAAGAACGTTAATGCAGGCATTACGTCGCCACCTAAGACCTTATCAATTACTTGGCTTATCATGGTATTTGCCATTTCTTGCTGGTCGATCTTAGGTGTATACATGTAAGCTGTATTGCTTCGATCTTGCTTTAAGATTCCTTTATTTGCAAGCCGGCTCATAACGGTCATTATAGTTGTGTAGGCAAGTCTCTTAGTGGGGTAAAGCTCTTCGAAAACATCTTTTACGGATGCCCCTCCGAGCCGCCACACAACGTTCATTATATCAGCTTCAAGCTCACCCAAGCCTGACCCCACACCTACTCGGTTTTTTCTAACTCGCCGCTGTCTTCTTTGCCATCAGTACCTCCTAGCCATTCCATAAATTGCCATTAATGTTAAGAGTAAAGCAAATATTGGGCTGATTGCTATCTGAACAGGGGTTGTAGTAATCAAGGTACGTATTATCTAATCCTTACTTATCAATAAATGCTTTGTCAACTCACCCAAAGGGGTAAAGGATATTAGGTAAAGGCACAATAATGTTATTTGATTTTTGTGTTATCTTTAATCTTTCGGGCTTACTTACATTTTTTCCGGGGCTGAAACGCCAATTATAGCAAGAACGCTTCTAAGAACTGTCTTTGTTGCTTTGCATAGTGCCATTCTTGCAGCTGATAAGTCCTTGTCTTCTCCTATAACTCGGCACTTAGTATAAAAATAGTGAAACGCAGAGGCAAGTTCCTGCGCATAGGAAGTAAGCGGATGAGGCGCCCGTTGGCGGGCTACCCGCTCAAGCACTTCAGGCCATTCGGCAAGCTTTCTTATAAGGTCAAGTTCAGGTTTAGAGTTAAGCAATTCGTAATTTATGTTATCTGAAAAACTGACGCCTTCGGCTTCAGCGTACCTTATTATGCTTGATATTCTTGCATGAGCATACTGAACGTAATAAACAGGATTTTCACTAGATTCTTGCTTTGCAAGTTCTATATCAAAATCAAGGGGGCTGTCGGTGCTTCTCATAAGAAACAAGAAGCGAATGGCATCGGGCCCTACTTCTTCAAGGAGTTCATCTAAGGTGACCATCTCCCCAGTCCTCTTGGACATCCTGACTGGCTCGCCACCCCTTAGTAGATTTACAAGCTGACCAATGATTATTTCAAGCTTGTCAGCTGGATAACCTAGAGCTTGAATGGCAGCCTTCATTCTGCCGACGTACCCGTGGTGGTCTGCACCCCAGATGTTAATTAGTTTATCAAAACCTCGGTCAAGCTTGTTTTTATGGTAGGCGATATCGGCTGCAAAGTATGTTGGCTCACCGTTTGCACGGATAAGTACACGATCCTTATCCTCGCCAAAGGCAGTTGCTTTAAACCAAACTGCCCCCTCAGACTCGTAAACATAGCCCCGCTCGCGCAATAATTCGATGGTTTTGTTTACTGCAGATGATTCATGGAGGGTGCGTTCGCTAAACCACGTATCAAACTGCACACCCATCTTGTAAAGAGTGTTCTTGAGGTGATCAAGAACCTGTTTATAGGCTCTTTCCTTAAAGATGCTCTCTCGCTCTTTCTCAGGAACGCCAAGGTACTTATCGTTTTCCTCAGCAATAATCTCTCTTGCGATATCTTTTATGTACTCGCCTTGGTATCCATCTTCAGGGAATGGAATGTCTTGTCCCAGCAGCTGAGCGTATCTAACTGCAACGGATTTTGCAAAAATATTCATTTGGTTGCCATAATCGTTGATGTAAAACTCTTTTTCGACATCATACCCGTTTGCAGAAAGTGCATTTGCAAGGGTATCGCCAACTGCGGCCCATCTACCATGCCCAATATGCATTGGCCCCACAGGATTAGCGCTGACGAACTCAAGCTGGATTCTTTGACCAGCCCCAATATTTGAATGACCAAATTTCTCTCCTTGTTCTTTTATTAAAGCCATCACATCATATAACCATTTGTTGCTTAAGTAGAAGTTAATAAATCCCGGGCCTGCTATTTCTATTTTCTCTATATAGCGCTGCTTGTCATCAAGCAGTTCAACAATGATTTGTGCAATGGCGCGCGGTGGCATCTTAACTTTACCAGCAAGAATTAAGGCAACATTGGTTGCCCAGTCGCCATGCGCTTTCTCTCTTGGATGCTCAAGCATTACTTCTGGAATCTCTTCCAATGGCAGCCTTGCTCTTTGCTGTGCCTTCTCTAGGGCCTCTCTAACAAGTAACGATAGTTTTTCCTTGATCATCTTTCACCTTAAACGCGAGATTTGAGATTTAAATGTATAGTTACCCTTTCATAATGTATCAGAAGTTGTGAGTTCTAGGAATTAAAAATTCTTGTTTTTGACTTTCCTGCTTGTCATATGCTAAACTAACGGGATTGGTAACCCATTACTTGCTGGTTGCTCTTCACGATTAATCCAAATCCTCGGGAGGTTTAGTTGGTTTTACCAGTTACGGCAAAAATTAATTCTAAGCATCATCTAGAGATTGGTGGCTGCGATACGGTTGAGCTTGCAAATCAATATGGTACTCCGCTTTTTGTAATCGATGAAGAAACTATTAGGGCGCAATGCCGCAGGTACACGAAGGCTTTTAGAGATAAAAACGTTGATTTTGAGGTAATCTATGCCAGCAAAGCCTTCATATGTATTGCTATGTGCCAGATTGCAAATCAAGAAGGCCTTTCGCTAGATGTAATGTCTGGCGGTGAGCTATATACAGCATTAAAGGCCGACTTCCCGATGGAAAAGATATTTCTTCATGGCAATAACAAAACGCCGGACGAGTTGGAGTTTGCGCTTGATAATGGCATTGGCAGAATTGTCGTTGATGGGTTTCAAGAGCTCGAGTTTTTAGATAAACTTGCTGGCAGAAAGGGCCTCATCCAGCCGATTCTTTTAAGGGTAACGCCAGGGATAAAACCCCAGACGCATAGCTATATCCAAACAGGCCAGATTGATAGTAAGTTTGGTTTTGGTTTGCATGATGGGTTTGCTCTAGAGGCAGTAAAAAGGTCTCTTGAGCTTCAAAATGTTGACTTGAAAGGAATCCATATCCACATTGGTTCTCAGATATTTGAGCTGGGTTCCTATGCAAAAGCTGTCGAGATTATTATGGAATTTGTTAAGCAGATTAGTGATGAGACAAACTTTACTATTGGTGAGCTTAATCTTGGCGGTGGTCTAGGGATTAAATACAAAGCAATTGATGAACCGTCAACAGTCGAGGAATATGTAGACGTTATTGTTGATGGTGTTATTAAGGAGGCAAACCGGCTGGGCGTTCCAATTCCAAAGATAATGGTTGAGCCAGGTCGCTCAATTGTAGCTAACGCTTCTGTTACTTTATATACAGTTGGGGCTATTAAAGATATTCCAGGTATTCGAACCTATGTTTCTGTGGATGGCGGTATGTCTGACAATCTAAGGCCAATGCTGTATGGTGCTGTATATGAAGCATTTCTTGCCAATAGGGCCGATGAAAGATCTAATACGATAGTTACAATTGCTGGTAAGCATTGTGAGTCTGGCGATATTTTAGTAAGGGATGTTGAACTTCCTCACCCGCAGGTTGGCGATATATTGTGTACTCCAGCAACAGGAGCATATGGTTATGCTATGGCAAACAATTATAACCGCCAGCCAAGACCAGCGGTTATCCTTGTTCGTGATGGTAAGTCGCGTGTTATGATAAGGCGAGAGACTTACGAAGACCTTGTAAGGATGGACAAGACACTGTAAATTCAAAATGCAAAATTAAAAATTCAAAATTTCAATTCAAAATTATCACCCTCCCCTAGCCCCTCCCCTCAAGGGAGGGGAAATACAG
>JASEIR010000047.1 GCA_030017355.1 Actinomycetota bacterium | reverse complement strand
GGGTATTTTTGCCGGTCCCCGGTCCTCGGTCTGCTCCCCTCCCTCAAGGGGGAGGGATTTGGTTGTGTCTCTCCTTAAAGGGGATTTGGTTGAGCTCCCCCTTTAAGGGGGAGGGGATTTTTACTGGTCTCCCGTCCTCCGTTCCCGCTTCGCCCTTTAGCCCGTTTTCCATCTCCGTTTACATTCTTCCTAGACCCTAGTTTTAGTTTGCTGTGCTATAATTATCAGGATTTATAAAAGTTTCTAAGAGGGCCAGGATGCAATCTGAGGAATTTATTACTTCGGCGGAAGATATTAAGAGGCCGTCGATATTTAGATCGACGGCTATAATGTCGGTTGCCACCACCTTTAGTAGGTTAACTGGTTATTTAAGAGTTTTTGCACTAGCTTTTGCGCTTGGTGGAACTGTTATTGCTGACACATATAATACTGCAAACATCATGCCAAATATCCTCTTTGAACTTGTGATGGGTGGCGTTCTTGCTTCAGCCGTAATTCCGGTATATGTGGACTACCTTACCAACGCCAGCAAAAAAGAAACTGATTACATAGTGAGCAACTCTTTGAATATTATGTTTGCTTTTGGCGTGGGCCTAAGCTTGTTAGGTGTAATTTTTGCTGAATATTTTGTTAAAGCAATAACCTATCTAGAGCCAGCAAGAGCAACGCCAACGATGGTTTTTTTCTTTAGAATTTTTGCACTGCAGATAATGTTTTACGCGTTGACTTCGATTTTTGTTAGCATTTTAAACTCAAATCGAAAGTTTATGATGCCCATGGCGGCACCAATATTTAACAACTTAACGGTCGTCTTTACAGTCTTTGGCCTTTACTTACCAATAAGTAGAAATAATCCAGACCTGGCATTGTTGGTTCTTGCTATTGGGACTACAGCAGGGGTTGCTATGATGGCGATTGTCCAGATTCCGTCGGTTTTAAGGACTGGCTTTAAGTACCGGCCTGTTTTTAACCTCAAAGATAAGGCCATAAAGCGTATTATCTCCCTTGGCTTGCCGATGATTGGTTTTGCGATAGCTGTTCAGATTAGCACTTGGGTTATATATAGTCTTGCGCAGAAAATCAAGATGGGGCCGACAGCTTATCAATATTCGCTAATGTTTTTCCAGCTACCATATGCAATATTTGCAGTGTCGGTTATCACTGCAATCTTTCCGGAGCTCTCGGAGCAGTACAGTAGAAATGACCTAAAAAAGTTTAAAAGAACGCTCTCCCTTGGCCTAAGGGCAACGTCATTTATTGTAATTCCTGCATCTGCGACGCTTCTTGTGCTCTCGCATCCCATCATCAGCCTTGCGCTTCAGTATGGAAAATTCGGTCCGGAAGCTGTCAATATTACAGCTCAGACACTTCGTTTCTTTGCACTTGGCCTGCTCTCTTATTCACTTTACAACATGCTCACCAGGGTATATTATTCACTCCAGGACACAAAGACGCCGATGAAAATCAGCATGCTGTGCGTTCCAGTACAGGTGGCGCTAAACTTTAGTTTTATCGGTGTTTTAGGTGTTAGGGGTCTGGCGTTGGGCTACGCGCTTACTCTTACGTTTGCAGTCGTGGCCCAGTTGTATTTCCTTAGAAAAAAAATCGGGCCTCTTGGCATATCGCACATGTTGAGGTCATTTGGCAAACAAACGGTTGCTGTTATACCAGCAGCTGTTGTTATGTATTTTGTCTATCATATTACCAACGGTTTGGCGATGCCTCACCTAGTGTCCCAATTTGCGAATGTTCTTACACCAGTTGGTATTGGTTCTGTGTTATATATTGGACTAGCTCTGTTGCTTGGTGTTGAAGAGGTCGATTTTATAAGAAGGCTATCACGGAAAGTCTTTTCAAGAGGATGAAGAGACTTTGCAAAAGGATGAATTTTTTAATGACGCAAAAGCATATAAGAAATTTCAGCATAATAGCACATATAGATCATGGAAAATCCACGCTAGCTGATAGGCTGCTTGAGGCTACTCATACAATCACTGAGCGTGAGATGGTAGATCAAGTCTTGGATTCGATGGACCTTGAGCGTGAGCGGGGGATTACAATAAAAGCGCGTGCTGTGAGGATTAATTATCGTGCACGTGATGGGCAGGATTACATTTTAAATCTCATCGATACCCCAGGGCATGTTGATTTTACTTACGAGGTGTCAAGAAGCCTGGCTGCCTGTGAGGGGGCACTTCTTGTTGTTGATGCAGCTCAAGGTGTAGAAGCGCAGACTTTGGCAAACGCTTTTCTTGCATTAGAAAACAATCTGGAAATAATCCCAGTTATAAATAAGATAGACCTTCCAAGTGCTGATCCAGCAAGGGTAGCAAGAGAAATCGAGGAGAGCTTGGCTATCGATGCTAGCAATGCACTGCTTGTAAGTGCAAAGACTGGTGAGGGCACAGAAGAGGTTTTGGAGGCAATTGTAAAGCAGATTCCTGAACCAAAGGGAAATAAAGAAGCCTCACTAAAAGCTCTAATTTTTGATTCGCTGTATGACCCCTACCGGGGCGTCATAGTTTACATAAGAGTTGTTGATGGGTCAATTAAGAAGGGACAAAAAATACGAATGATGGCCACCGGGCGGGTAGCTGAGGTTGAAGAAGTAGGGGTCTTGCGCCCAGATATGCAAGAGGTAGATGAGCTTTCTGCAGGTGAAGTTGGCTACGTGATTGCAGGCATTAAAGAGGTCCGCGACAGTAAGGTTGGCGATACGATAACAGACGCAAAGGATGGGGCGGCTGAACCTCTTCCAGGTTATCGTGAGGCCAAACCAATGGTATTTTGCGGTCTTTACCCAGTAGATGGAAATCAATATGAAGACTTAAGGGATGCTCTGTCAAAACTCCAGCTAAATGATCCTGCGCTTGTTTATGAGCCAGAAACGTCCTCAGCGCTTGGCTTTGGATTTAGATGTGGATTTTTAGGTCTTCTCCACATGGAGATTATAAAGGAAAGGCTTGAGAGGGAGTATGACCTTGAGCTAGTGGCAACCTCACCAAGTGTTGCCTACCGGGTTACAAAGACAAATGGTGAACAGGTGATTATACGCAATCCTTCAGAAATGCCTCAACCCCATATTATAGAAGTAATGGAAGAGCCGTTTGTCTCGGCAGTTATATTGCTTCCGTCGGAATATGTTGGAACTATAATGGAGCTTTGCCAGGATAGACGCGGTATCTTTAAAAATATGCAGTATTTAAGCGAAAATAGGGTTGAACTTCAGTATGAGATACCGCTAGCGGAAATATTGTTTGATTTCTTTAACCAGCTAAAGTCGCGCACGCGTGGTTATGCCTCGCTAGATTATGAACATAGCGGATATAAAGTTACTGAGCTGGTTAAGCTTGATATATTACTTGCAGGCAACCCAGTTGATGCTTTCTCTTGCATAGTTCCTAAAGACAAGGCCTATCGTATTGGTCGAGATTTGGTTGCCAAGCTAAGGGAAATAATCCCGCGGCAGATGTTTGAAGTCGTTATACAGGCAGCGATTGGGAGCAAGATTATTGCACGTGAATCCATCAAGGCAAAAAGAAAAGATGTGCTTGCAAAGTGCTACGGCGGTGATGTAACAAGGAAGCGCAAGCTTCTGGAAAGACAGAAGGAAGGTAAGCGCCGAATGAAGCAAATAGGTCGGGTTGAAGTACCTCAGGAAGCCTTTATGCAAGTTCTCCAGGTTGAGGAAAAGAAGAATTCATAAGATCTCTTATTATCAATTAGTTCTACTTGTTCTTAATCATATCAACGATTATCTTTGCAGCTTCTGCTCGGGTTGCAGGCATATCAGGTCTAAACGTATCATCAGCATAGCCTCTGATAATTCCAGTTCTAATGCAGGCATTAATATAATCCTTTGCCCAGGATGATTTGATATCCGTTAAAGTGCTAACATCGCTAGACTTTATAGGGATTTCAAGAGCTAGTGCTATGGTTTTAGCTATCTCGCCTCTGGTTATTCTCTTATCTGGCCGAAAAGTTCCATCTTGATATCCGCCAATAGCACCGTGACCAATAGCAATTTTTGCGTACGGGTATATCCAGCTATTCTTGGGTAAATCAGAAAAGATTATATTGGTTGGCTTGCTACGTTTCCAATTCATGGCTACGCAAAGCATTTTAGTAAACTCACCGCGCGTTATGTATCTATTTGGCCTAAGCGTTCCGTTGGCATAACCGCTTATTACACCCATCTCTACCAACCTGGCTAAATACGATTCATACCAGCGCGCTTTATTGCTTTGGCTAGTATAGCTGGTATGGTTATCTATACGGCCAGTAACCAAATTAGACTTTTTGGATTCTTTATTGCCTATCCCTAGCGAAGTCACGTAATAGGTATATTTAACACCAGCTTTGGCGCTTGAGTCGACAAAAATGTTGGCATTGGTTACGTCTAGCTTTATATATGGATTTTTATCTTCTTTTCTATAAATGCTAAAAGCTTTGGCACCTTTGGGTCGGCTCCAGTATAGTACAATCTGCGGTGCCGTGGACGTAATCTTTAATTTGCTTGGAGGTTTGATTTTTGGCGCAGTCTGTGTGGTGAATTTAAGCTCATAAGGTGCTATCAAACTTTCACCTGATAAGCCCTTTACGGCATTCTTTGGAATGAAAACCACATATTTTTCGCTAAAATTAAGGTCTCTAGAGGGATTGATTATCAATGTGTCACCCTTTACGCAATAGGTCTTCTTTACAGAGCGACCTTTTAAGTCACTTAGTGTGATATTCTTAAAAGCCTCCCCAACTTGGATCTTGCCGCTAAACTTAATAGATATATTTTGGCCCACCTTTACGCCGGTGGTCCCATTTTTTGGGTTTGTGCTGCTGATTGTCAAAATGTTTTTAATAAGGTAGTTGGCATTTGCACTTAGGAAATCGAAATAGAAAAGGCTGGAATGTAGAGAACCTGCGGCCCCCAGAGTAGCTTGAAACATATCACCAATACTATCGACCGTCTCTACATTCCAGCCTGAAAAGTCCCTATATGCATAACCTAGTTTTGCACGGGTTGCATTGAAGAAACATACGTGTGGCATCTCAAGAACGTCTAATGAAATGGATGTTGGAAGGCATATATCCCCGCTGTCATCAATAATTTCTATATGCCAGCCGTCCTCGTCCCTATAAGCATAGTTGAGGCTCTTGCTGATAGCATCATAATAGCAGACATGAGGCATACCGGCGGTATCAACTATTAAGGTGACTGGTTGGTATGTTTCATTTGCAGTATCAAGAGAGCTTGCGCGTAAGTCCTCTGCTTTCGCTATTGCATAAAAAGCAAGTATTGTAACCGTAAGCGCAAGAATTACCAGAAAAAAGCTTGCTAATTTTGCGTTTTTTCTTTGGCAAAGTTTATGCACATGCACTCCATTTATGCGCCCTTTAAATAATAAAAGCTCTTAATAATCTATTTATAAGTATCGAATAAGCCGTTATAAGCCTTGAGCATGATATTCTATTGGTAATATATCACCGTTACCATATTATGGCAATTCGATACGATTTCTAGCTGCAGCTGATCAAAGGTGAGCAAGGGATAGCGTCAGACATTGGCTTCTGACCATCGATGCTATAAAATAAGACCGTATCAGGTATGGAAAATCGAAGCAGGCTTGCTGAACAACTAAAGAGAGTGCCGGCAAGTCCAGGCGTTTACATCTATCGGGATAGTAATGGAAGAGTCATCTATGTCGGTAAGGCAAAATCGCTTAAGAATCGGATGCGCTCATACTTCCATAACGGTGATTTGTCTCCCAAGACTAGGGCGCTAGTCGAGAAAATTGCTGATTTTGAGTTTTACGTTACCAACACCGAGGTAGAAGCCCTGGTTCTTGAATGCAATCTTATTAAGAAGTATCGCCCCACATATAATGTGTCTTATAGAGATGATAAGAGCTATCCATATATAGCAATAACCAAGCAGGATGATTATCCTCGGGTTATGATAACGAGAGAGCACCACAGAAAAGGGGTTAAATATCTTGGTCCTTATACAAGCGTTCAGGCAGTGCGAGAGACTTTTGATACTTTAAGAAGGATATTTCCATTTAGGACTTGCAAGCGCAGCCAACCTGGAAGGTCAACAGGTTCTCCTTGTCTTAACTACCACATAAAACGATGCCTTGGGCCCTGCGTTGAAGCTGTTTCCAGGGACGAATACCGCAAAATGATTGATAAAATAGAATTATTTTTGGAGGGAAAACCTGAACCAGTAATAGATCAGTTAGAAACCGAGATGAGGGAAGCAGCATCAAATCTCGAATTTGAGCAAGCAGCGCGGTTTAGGGATAGACTAGAGGCAGCAAAACTTGTCTTGCAAAAGCAAAGGATTGTTTCAGATACTGGAGAAGATTTTGATATCCTTGGTATTTCTATTAATGGATCTATCGGCTGCGTAAATCTTTCAACAGTGCGGGATGGGAAGTTGATTGGAAGTAAAAGTTTTGTGCTGGATAGGGGAGAGTTAAACGAAGATATCTTAAGCTCGTTTATTAAGCAAAACTACATTAGCTCTACCTCAATCCCGCCTCTAATACTTATACCGAAAGCAGTTGAAGATCATAATCTCATCGAGGAGGCATTAAGCAGTCTTAGGGGCGCTAAAGTTTTGCTTAAAGTTCCTCAGAGGGGAAATAAGCGTGAGTTGGTAGACATGGCATCTGCAAATGCCCGATACGCATTGAACATGTCTCTCATTAAACATTCTTGGGAGCAGGAAGTATACAATCTGCTTCTAGAAGATCTGGCTTTAGCTCTTGGTCTTCCTAATTTGCCTATTCGCATCGAATGCTTTGATATATCAAACATTCAAGGGCGCAACCCTGCAGGGTCCATGGTTGTTTTTAAGTACGGACGTCCTTTGAAAAGCGACTACAGAAAATTTAAAATTAAGTATAATGCAGGGGCAAACGATTACGCTATGATGTATGAGGTTATAAGCCGTAGGTTTGATCATTACATATCAAAGCTGGACCCATCTTTTTCAAGCAAGCCATGTTTGATCATAGTTGATGGTGGAAAACCGCAGGTTTCGGCAGCTCTTTCTGCAATGAAGGAAAAGGGATTCAGCGATATTCCGGTAGTTGGGCTAGCGAAAAAAGAAGAGGAAATATATAAGCCAGGTTTGCCAGACCCAATCAAGCTTGACCGTGGTTCGAAAAGTTTGAAACTTATGCAACGGATAAGGGATGAAGCACACCGTTTTGCGATATCTTATCATAGGAGTCTCCGGGACAAAGCCATGGTTGAATCAACATTGGATAAAATCCCAGGTGTGGGAGACAAGAGAAAGCACATGCTGCTTAAGCATTTTGGGTCTCCAGCAGCGATTGCCAGAGCAAGCTTGGAGGAGCTTAAAAGTATTCCTGGCCTTCCAGCTATAATTGCTGAGCGAGTTCATAGATATTATCAAGGCGGGATGTAGTTGAGAGGCTTCAATACATTTGAGACAAGGTGGGGTGTGGGAGCAGCTGTTTTCAGTGAGAAGGGCTTGGCAGGAATTGTCTTGCCACATGAGAGCAAGCTTGAGTTAGAGCAGGAGATTGCTAGGCGATTTGGAAAACAGACATACAATAAAAATCTTGGCAAACCATTATGCTCAAGTTTAGCTAGATATTTTCTCGGAGACGTAGTTCGGTTTAATATCCAGGTAGACTACGGCAATGCAACTGATTTCGAAATATTGATATATAGCAACCTAAGAGCTATACCTTACGGTGAGACTTTGTCTTATAAGAAACTAGCAGAGTTATCCGGGCGACCTAGAGCAGCAAGAGCTGTTGGAAATGCTTTAGCAAAAAATCCGCTTCCTATAGTTGTGCCGTGTCATAGAGTAATAAGGAGCGATGGAAGCATCGGCGGCTGGAGTGGAAAACGAGAATGGAAAGAAAAGCTTCTTAAAATTGAGGGTGTAGCGCCGACGGCGCTCGGTGGTCGGCCGTCAGTGGTCAATTTTCAAAGATAGGACTGGTGATTTTGAATCCGAATATAGAGTTTGTGGTTGTAACAGGTTTATCAGGAGCAGGTAAGTCTCTGGCTATTAAAAGCCTTGAGGACATGGGATTTTTCTGCATTGACAACCTGCCTCCTTCGTTAATTCCAAAGATGGCCGAGCTTTGCAGGCTTCCTGCAAGCAAGGTAAGAAGGGTTGCTGTGGGATGTGATGTAAGAGGCGGGGAATTCTTCGATAATCTTTTTGAGGAGCTGCAAAAACTTAAAGAACTGCACGTCGATTATCAGATAATATTTCTTGAGGCTTCCGATGAAGTATTGGTAAAGCGCTTTAAGGAGACAAGGCGAAGACATCCGCTTGCCGATGAAGGAGCAATCATAGATGGAATTAAGCAAGAACGCCAGATTATGGAGCAGCTACGAGGCCAAGCAAACCTTATTATAGATACAAGTAATCTTGCACCTTACCAGCTAAAGGATAAGATAAGGACAGCTTTTGTAAAAAGAGGTAAGAAAAAGAAAAGCATTATGATTACCGTTATGTCGTTTGGATATAAATATGGTATGCCGCTTGATGCTGATCTTGTTATGGACGTGCGCTTTTTGCCAAATCCGCATTATGTGGAGTCGCTTAGAGATTTTAATGGCACCGATAAAAAGGTTTGCGAGTTTGTGCTCGATAGGCCCGAGAGCAGGTCTTTTCTTAGAAGATTTCATGGTCTTTTAACATTTCTTCTCCCGAGATATGTAGAGGAAGGCAAGACCCATCTAACAGTTGCAATTGGCTGTACAGGAGGAACACACAGGTCGGTTGCCATCGCAGAAGAGGCTGTTAAATATCTAAAAGAGAAGGGGTATAACGTTATAGTAAGGCATAGGGATGTTGGAAGGTAAGTATGGCGAGAGCAAGAACAGTTATCTACCAACAAAGAATTAACAAGTAGTTAAAGCTATATAGTAATTTTTAGTTGTTTGCGCTGCCCAATTTATTGGGCCGAATCAAGGCAATGTCGAAGGATCAGACGAGAGGTAGTGGAGCATGGTGGAGCATGAAGTATTAGTGGGGCGTGAAACAAATAGTGGAGTATGAAGTATGGCTGGGGTCAAAGCTGTTGCAATTGGTGGCGGGACTGGTCTACCGATAGCGCTAAGAAGCTTAAGACAATATGCAGAGAAAGTAACCGCTATTGTTAGCGTAGCCGATGACGGGGGAAGTTCAGGCAGGCTTCGTAAAGATATAGGAATACTTCCACCAGGTGATATAAGGAACTGCCTCGTTGCACTTGCTGACGATAGGCGGATGGCAGATCTTTTTAGGTATCGTTTTAAGCATGGCAATGGCATTACTGGGCATAGCCTTGGTAATTTAATTATAGCAGCGCTTGCTGATCTTCATGGCGGATTTGATAAAGGCGTTCTTGCTGCCGCTGAACTTTTGCTAGTTCAAGGCCAAGTACTGCCCTCTACAATTGGCAATGTAACTCTTTTAGCTGCCACCGTTAACGATGAGCCTATAATTGGCCAAGTTAAGATAGCTGAAACAACCAGCCCAATAAAGTCGGTTCATCTTGATCCTCCCAATGTAGACGCATATCCAGCAGCAGTCGAAGCAATCCTTGAGGCCGATCAGATTGTAATAGGGCCGGGCAGCCTCTTTACCAGCATCCTACCAAACCTAATAGTTCCTGGAATAGGAAAAGCGTTAGCAAAAACAAAAGCAATCAAGATATATGTCTGTAATGTTATGACGCAGCCAGGCGAAACTGATTTGTTTTCAGCAAGCGACCACGTTAGGGCGATTATCAGCCACGGTACTGTTGACTGGGTGGATGTGGTTGTAATTAACTCATGCCCTGTACCGGCAGATAAAATTAGCCTCTATGCTGAGAATAGGCGTTATGCAGTACCTATTGATGCAAGGAATATCGAGTCACTTGGTATAAAAGTTGTTCTAGCGGATGTTTTGGATGAAAGTAAGCCATCCTGTCACGAGTATGCTAAGTTGGCGAAGGTATTGCAAAAGTTAGTGTAAAAGCGCAATACTGAAGAAAAGTTTTTGTTAATTCTAGCCGCTTTGCATGGCTTTAACTGAAGGGAGTTCTTGTTAGTTGTCATTTTCAAACGAAATAAAAAGTGAACTAGCTAAGCTTCAGCCAAGGCAAAAATGCTGCCAGCGAGCTGAGATGTCAGCAATCATCCATATGGATGGGAGCCTTCATATAGCAGGACATGAGAAGTTCGCTCTTGACGTCTCCACGGGAAATGCCCCAGTAGCCAGACTCCTTTATAAATATTTAACTGATACCTTTGCATTGAAAGTGGAATCGATAATAAGAAGGTCGGTTTTACATAAGGCCAACAACTATCTTATTCATGTACCTAACCAAGACAAGATTAGCCAGGCTTTAAACGAGCTTGGAATTTTGGACGACCACATGCTTGTTGTTCAAGGGATTCTTCCGAGACTTGTAAAGAGGGACTGTTGTGCAGTAGCATATCTACGGGGTGCTTTTTTGGGTGGTGGCTATGTTAGCAACCCAAAGAGGAATTACCATTTTGAATTAACCACAGATAACGCTGAGTTTGCCTTGGATTTGCAAGCGCTTTTAAACAGAGTCGGCCTGCCGGCTAAAATAAGCGATCGAAAGAAAAACTTTGCAGTTTATATGAAAGACAGCGAGGATATATTAAGATTTCTTGCGCTAATAGGAGCCTATAATGCTTTGTTAAAATGGGAGGATGAGAGAATAGTAAAGGAGATGCGAGGGCAGGTTAATCGTTTAGTTAATTGTGACACAGCCAATTTGAACAAAACGGTTAATGCAGCAGCAGGGCAGATCGATGACATCGAGGTGATTAAGTCTAAATTGGATATCAAAGAGCTACCTAGTGCATTGCAAGAGTTCGCAAGGTTAAGGGTAGAATATCCCTATGTGAGCCTCAAAGAGTTAGGTGAACTTTTTAATCCACCTCTAAGCAAATCGGCTGTCTACCACCGGGCAAGGCGCATGTCTAAACTGGCAAAGAAATTACTTAGAGTTTCACCCCAAGTCTGATTAAGAAACATTAGCAGAAGTTTTAATTAGCAGAAGTTTTAATTAGCGGAAATTTTAGGAGGAGGAAGAATGTATGGCAATTAGGGTAGGTATCAATGGGTTTGGAAGAATTGGAAGAAATGTGTTCAGAGCAGCGTTTGATGATCCAGATATTGATATTGTCGCTGTAAACGATCTAACCGATGCCAAAACTCTTGCACATCTACTTCAATACGACTCGATTTTTGGGGTCTTTGAAGCTGATGTCGAACCCCAAGATAATAGCATTGTGGTTGACGGGGAGGAAATGCGAGTTACTGCAGAAAGGGATCCCGCAAATCTTCCATGGAAAGAACTTGGTGTGGATATTGTAATCGAGTCCACTGGTAGGTTTACGAAGGCTGAAGACGCAAAGAAGCATCTTGATGCTGGCGCTAAAAAAGTTATAATCTCGGCCCCTGCTAAAGGCCCGGATTTTACAGTTGTTCTAGGAGTAAACGACGATAAGCTTAAACCAGAATATAAAATTATCTCAAATGCTTCGTGTACCACAAATTGTTTGGCTCCAGTTGCTAAAATTCTTTTAGATACCTTTGGGATTGAAAGGGGTTTAATGACCACCGTTCACGCTTACACAAACGACCAATCCCTACTTGACATGCCCCACAAAGACCTAAGAAGAGCAAGAGCAGCTGCCATGTCAATTATTCCTACATCAACAGGTGCCGCAAAGGCAATAGGCCTTGTAATTCCAGAACTCGATGGCAAACTTGATGGAATGGCTCTTAGAGTTCCAGTGCCAAATGGCTCTTTAGTCGACCTCACTGTTGAGTTATCTAAGGAAGCATCAGTTGATGATATCAATAATGCCATAGCAGAGGCAGCAGCTTCTGATCACTGGATAGACTACCTTGGATACACTGAAGACCCGATAGTCTCGGTAGATATCGTTGGAGACCCGCGCTCCTCCATTTTTGATGGTCTCTCAACAATGGTACGCGGCAAAATGGCAAAAGTTTTAGCCTGGTATGACAACGAGTGGGGCTATTCAAACAGGCTTGTTGATCTCGTAAAGATAATAAGCGGGTAGGATAAAAGCAGGAGTCAGGGGACAGAAGTCATAATCAGGGTCTAGAGGTCAGGGTCCAGACTAAGAGTAGTCATACGGTGCTACAGTTTCGTCCCTCGTCCCTCTGACTCCTGATTTCTTCAAGTATGGAGGGATGATCTTGAATAAAAAGACCGTAAGGGATATCGATGTATCCAATAAACGGGTGTTAGTCCGTGTTGATTTTAATGTTCCCTTAAGTAACGGTATTGTGACGGACAACAGCAGAATCAAAGCAGCTCTGCCTACACTCGAGTACTTGATTAACCACGGCGCTAAGGTAATCCTTATGAGTCACTTGGGAAGGCCAAAAGGCTTTGATGATAAATACAAACTTGACCCTGTGGCTCAGACATTGGCCGATCTTCTTGGCAGGGAAGTAAAAAAAGTTGATGCGATAGTAGGTAATGAGGTTAAAGAAGCCGTTGACAAAATGGGGCCAGGAGATGTCTTGTTGCTTGAAAATCTTCGTTTTGACGAACGCGAGAAGAAGAATGATCCTGAATTTGCAAGGGCTCTTGCAAACCTTGCAGATATTTATGTAAACGATGCGTTTGGAGCATCACATCGAGCGCATGCATCTATAGTTGGGGTAAGCCAATACTTACCAGCTGTGGCTGGATTCTTGCTTGAAAAAGAAGTTGATACATTGACGTCTATACTTGAGAAACCAGAAAGGCCATTTGTAGCAGTTCTTGGAGGAAGCAAAGTTTCAGATAAGATTGGCGTTATTGATAAATTGCTGGATGTCGTGGACGCTTTGCTAATTGGTGGAGGAATGGCGTTTACTTTCCTTAAGGCAAAGGGTTATGAGGTGGGCAGCTCGCTTCTTGAAGAAGATAAGATAGATTTTTGTCTGCAGGTCATAAAGAAAGCCGAGCAGAAAGATATAGCCCTTTATCTGCCATCCGATGTTGTAATTGCGCAGGAAATTAGCCCAGATGCCGAAGCTATGGTTGTATCGGTTAGCGCTATTCCGCAGGGCTGGATGGGATTAGATATTGGTCCTGACACGATACTTGTATACCAAGGAGTCATAAAAAGTGCTAAGACAGTGTTCTGGAATGGACCAATGGGCGTGTTTGAGATAGATCAATTTTCCAGAGGTACTGAGGAAATTGCAAAGGCTATTGCGCAATCTGATGCGGTTAGTATTGTTGGTGGAGGGGACTCGATCGCAGCTCTTAAGAAGTTCCACTTGGAAGATAAAATTTCCTTTATCTCCACTGGGGGCGGTGCATCTCTTGAGCTAATTGAGGGAAAGCCGCTTCCGGGCGTCGAAGCATTGATGAGCAGATAAATTGCTTTAGGCAAATCGCTATCCAAGGTCTTTAATTAATTTGAAATTTCAGACGAGTATTAAGATGAATCCAACAGCGCGTATTAAAGGGGAGAAATACAATGCAGGATAAGCGCAGAATAATTGCAGGTAACTGGAAGATGTACAAGACGCCAAAGGAAGCTGTAGGGTTAGTCCAGGCTCTTGAAGATCGGCTGGAAATGATTGCCGATGA
>JASEIR010000046.1 GCA_030017355.1 Actinomycetota bacterium | reverse complement strand
AGTGCATAACCATAAAGGTGTTGGTTGATACAAAGGCGTGTCTATACTTAAAAATTTAGAAAATACGATTTAGATCCTTCAGGGCCTTACGGCCCTTCAGGATGACAAAAAGGGAGGCGGGTTTACCCCTTCGCTTGGGATGACAGAAAGGAAGGTGGGCTTCGGCCCGGAGCCTGTCCCGAGCAAAGTCGAGGGAATGACAGAGGATAAAATGCAAAATCCCTGTATCTATAATTTGCTTGAAGCTTAATTTATTCCTTTTGTTATGCGACCCATTTTATAATAAAAAATCTTGTTCCGTTAAGTGTTGTGTGATACCTTTATGAAGGTATGAAATTTAGCTTAATTCCACGGAATGAAGTCTACTTTGATCTATTCAATAGAGCAGCAGCAAATTTATATGAAGCAGCTTCTCTGCTGCATGAGCTTTTCAAGCACCCCGAAAATGCGTCGCAGATTTCAAAAAGAATAACTGAGCTTGAAAACAAAGGCGATGCAATTGTTGCGGAGGTTAGCCAAAAGCTCGCAAAAACCTTCGTTACACCATTTGATTCAGAAGATATTCATGAGCTTAAGAATACAATTGACTCCATCCTGGATTCGATCGATGCTATAGCAGAAAAAATCCATCTTTACAATGTCAAACAGGTTCCAAGAGCAGCTACAGAATTAGCGCGGGAGGTATCAAACGCCACTAAGCTTCTGGCTAGTTTAACTGACTGCCTTAGAAAGATGAGTTGCGATTATAATCTTCTAAAGAATGTAAAGGAAAGCGAGAGGGCAGCGGATAAGGTCTACCGAAAGGCTATAGCGGATCTTTTTGCAAATGGGACAGATGTTCTTGAGGTTATAAAATGGAAGGACATATATGAAGACCTAGAAGATGCGGTTGATTTCTGCTGGGAAGCTGCCCTGACCATCGAAGGAATCATTTTAAAACATGCCTAATCTTGAGATTGTTATTCTAATAATTGCAGTTGCTTTAGTGTTTGATTTTATTAACGGCTTTCATGATGCAGCTAACTCCATTGCCACCGTTGTGTCCACTCGAGTGTTATCTCCGAGACTTGCAGTAATTTGGGCAGCATTCTTCAATTTTATAGCGGTTTTTGTTTTTGGTCTTCATGTAGCTAAGACTGTGGGGAAAGGCATTGTTATGCCTGAAATCGTAGATAATGCAATTATTGCTAGCGCTCTGGTAGGTGCAGTTGTATGGGGGATATTTACGTGGTGGAAGGGTATTCCATCAAGCTCATCACACGCTCTTATAGGCGGGCTTATAGGCGCGGCTTTAGTTAAAGCAGGTCCAGCTTCATTACTATTTTCTGGAATTAACAAGACTTTACTATTTATAATTCTTTCACCCCTCCTGGGGTTTATTTTAGCTGTTGTTATTACAAATCTAACCTTCTCAGCATTAAGAAATGTTCACGCTGAAAAGGCAAATAAATTCTTCCGAAAGGCTCAGCTCTTATCATCTGCGGCTTATAGTTTAGGGCATGGCGGAAATGATGCACAGAAGACGGTAGGCATTATAGCGGCACTTTTGTTTTCAGCTGGTTATATAAAAGGCGAGTTTTATATCCCTTACTGGGTTATCCTTATATCATACTCAACTATTGCAATAGGCACTCTTTTAGGTGGATTTAGAATTGTAAAAACTATGGGCTCAAGACTTACCAAGTTAAAGCCGGTGGGAGGATTTGTTGCAGAAACCGCAGGTGCTACAACATTGTTCTTCGCCTCATCGCTAGGTATCCCAGTTTCTACAACCCACACTATTACAGGCTCAATTGTAGGCGTTGGGTCAACCAGAAGGTTTAGAGCTGTAAGATGGCCCTTAGCATCACGCATTGTCTGGGCATGGATACTTACTATCCCGGCATCAGCACTTATAGCAGCTGCCACGCTTTGCTTAATTAGAATCGTTTAATATTTTATAAAACATTTTATAAAAGCAATAAGCGTATTTTATAAAGCAATAAGCGGGCATTAAACCCGCTTATTTATTAAAGGTGTAGGACGTGGACCTAACTTGTAAGTGCTTTTTTCTTCTCTTGAAACTCCTGAGTATCAATTTCGCCTTTTGCGTAACGTTCTTTTAGGATATCAAGGGCTTTGTCTCTGTTTTCGCGGGTTCCTACTGGGCCTTTTGTTAGCTCTCTAATCGCAAAAACGATACCGCCTATAACGAGAACCCAAAACAAAAGCATAAAGATCATTGAAATGCCTCCTGACCAGAAAAAGTTACCTCCAGTAAAAAGTGGACCACACATGGCTTTCTTAAACCTCCTTTCGAATTATCGAAAGTAAATCAAAATTATCGTAACACCTTACGGGTTTGAGCACACCATTGAAAGTAGTTTCTCTAAGAAAATTCTAGGTGCAAAATATGAAAAAGATATGAAGTTTCCATAAAATATTTGTGAATTTAGTAAACATTAATTGGCTGTTTTAGAAGAATAAGCACTCTTTTTTGGAGGCAATTCGACAAAGGCTGGACTATTTAAAACCACAGTAACCACGAAGTGCAGCAGCCCTGCGCTGTTTTGGTTTCTCGTTCATAAGTTGATAAAAGTCACATTTAGTGCAATCACCAAGTTTTTGGGCAAATGTTCCTTGAATCTTGCCACCGCACATTGTTCCAGCTGTAAGCCAGCAACTCTTTCCGTTAAATGGATAGGCGGGGCAATCTTTGGTCTTGTCTCTTCCGCATTTTTTAAATTCCCAGCAATTCATCTTTATTTGTCTCCTTTTTGTGCATGCTATTCTTCGACATTTTATCGTCAGAAATATCAATAAAGTTTAACCGCAATCAGCTTGGGAAGGAATACCAATATTAAATTGTGGCAAGGAGTTGATTTTCATGATGGGAGAAAAAGTACGCGTTGGCGTGAATGGGTATGGAGTCATTGGAAAGCGTGTTGCAGATGCAGTCGCAGCGCAAGATGATATGGAACTGGTTGGTGTCTCTGATATCGTATACGACTACCGCATCCGAGTGGCAGCTGAGCGAGGATACCCTATCTATGCATCAATGCCGGAAAAGCGTGCGATGATGGAGGAAGCAAACCTACCTGTAGTTGGAACATTGGATGATTTATTGAAAGAAGTCGATGTAATAGTTGATTGCACTCCAAAAGGATTAGGCGAAAAAAACAAACCAAAGTATGAGCAAGCAGGTGTGAAGGCAATTTTTCAAGGTGGTGAAGAGCATGAGGTAGCAGGCATTTCGTTTACTGCTCAGGTTAACTATGAAGAGGCGCTAAATAAACAGTTTGTGCGGGTGGTTTCCTGTAACACGACAGGTCTTTGTAGGGTAATGAACGCTCTGCATAAACGAGGTTGGGTAAAAAGAGCTAGGGCGGTGCTTGCACGCCGAGGTACAGACCCTTGGGAAAGCCATCGAGATGGAATGATAAATACATTTATCCCCGAAACAAAGGTGCCTAGCCACCAGGGCCCAGATGCGCAAACTGTTATTAAAGACCTGGATATTACAACGCTAGCTGGTGCTGGTCCTTATAACTTGAGCCATATACACTATGCTATGGTAGAAACAACCAGGCCTATAAGCCTTGATGAACTTCGCCACGCGCTGTGGGAGGAACCTCGCGTTAACTTTATTCATGCCAATGACGGGCTTGTAGCATTAAACTCGGTAATCGAGCTTATGCGCGACCTTAAGCGCCCGCGCAATGACATGTGGGAGGTAGCCGTTTGGGAAGACGCTCTAGCAGTTGATGATCGTGAGGCATATATTACGTTTCAAGTGCACAATGAGGCAATCGCCATACCTGAAAATATAGACGCAATTAGATCATTAACAGGGATTGTTCAAAATGGAATAGAGTCAATTGAAAAGACAAACAAAGCACTTGGAATTGTAGATAGCTTTCTGCCTAAGACCATACCCGAAGCGGCTATGCATGAAGCTATCGGAAAAGCGCTTAAGGAGGAAAGCCGTAAGTTCATGGAAGAAGGTTTTAAAGGAGCAGAGGAACCGGCTAGCCCGGAGCCAACAAAAGAACAGCGAAGAACGGCATAGCTACATATCGATCGAGATATAATGGGGGTTTTTAAAGATGATGGTGTTTTTTTGGCTACTTGCCATTGGTGGCGGTGTTTATCTGATTAGCGAATTAAGCAGGCGAAAGCGTGAGGAGGAAAAGGAAAAGATGCCGAAGGCCTTAGAAATTTTAAAAGAGCGCTATGCAAAAGGTGAGATAAACACCGAAGAGTACGAGGCCAAGAAGCGTGAACTCGCAAGTTAAGCTCTAGCGATGTTATCTTTAAATCGAATGGCGGGCTTGAGCCTGCCATTTTTTTAATTGAGGTTTTTATTTTTTATGAAAGAGCCGCATTTGTTTCTTGATTAATAGTTGCAGACAAGAAGGAGTTTACTAAACAAACAGTGACAGTATGCCGTAAACAAACAGTGACAGTATGCCGACATTATATGTATTACTAAAGAAAATGATAATTTGTATTTGCGACCTTGTAATTATTGCGCGGCGTTAAAGGAAGGAGAAGTATGCATGGCAAGATCTGCTGTAATAGCACAAACATCTAGAAGACACGCTATTTTGCCTGTGGAAGGCATGTCCTGTGCTTCTTGTGTTGCAAAAATTGAAAAAGCACTGAGAAACTTAAGTGGTGTAATCGATGTCAAGGTAAATCTTCTGGCCCACAGAGCCTACGTGGAATATGAGCCGGACAAGATCGGGATACCAGATATGGTCAAAGCTGTACAGGACCTTGGCTACGAGGTCTTGCACGAGGAGGCGATGTTGCACGTAGGCGGTATGAGCTGTGCGTCGTGTGTAGCTAAGATAGAAAAGGTGGTCGGCAGCCTTCCTGGGGTTACCGGCGTGGTGGTAAACCTGCCGGCGGAGAGCGTTAAGGTAGAATATTATCCCGGCACGACGACCAAAGCCGAAATCAAAAAGGTAATTAATGAGCTCGGCTACGAAGCAACCGAGAAGCTGCAGGGACACGCCGCGTTGGATCGCGAGAAGCAAGCTCGCGAAAAGGAACTGAAGCGACAGAAACGCAATATGTGGATAGCCTGGCCTCTCTCACTCGTCGTCATGCTGGGAATGTTTCAGCCCTACTGGATTTTTAAGGATATTGTGCCCATGTGGCTGCATAATGCCTATCTGATGTGGGCGCTTACAACTCCAGTGGTGTTCATCCCTGGCTGGCAATTCTTCGTCAACAGCATTAACGGCTTGCGCCGTGGAGCTACCGATATGAACCTTCTGTATGCAACCGGTATTGGAGCGGCATATTTGATTGCAACCATTAATACGCTCTGGCCGGATGCCGGGTTTGGCGGTAAAGGGGCGACATTTTTTGAGTCCGCAGCGTTACTTACAGCCTTTATTGTTTTAGGCCGTTACCTTGAGGCGCTCACCCGAGGTCGCACGTCAGAAGCGATCCGCAAGCTTATGAGCCTACAGGCAAAGACGGCTCGCGTAATCAGGGATGGTCTTGAAATGGAGATCGCCGCAGACGACGTGGTGATTGGTGACATCATACTGGTTAAGCCGGGTGAGAGCGTCCCGGTTGACGGAGAGATCATCGATGGATATTCAGCGGTTGACGAGTCTATGATTACCGGTGAGAGCATGCCGGTTGAAAAGAAGGTGGGCGATCAGGTTATTGGGGCAACCATTAATAAAACAGGAGTGTTTAAGTTTAGAGCTACCAAGGTGGGCGCTGACACTGCGCTGTCACAGATTATAAAGTTGGTGGAAGACGCGCAAGCCTCAAAAGCCCCTATTCAGAAGCTTGCCGATTTCGTGGCCGGTCACTTCATAGCAGGTGTTCATGTGTTGGCGCTGTTAGTGTTCGCATTCTGGTTTTTCTTGGGGTATGACCTATTCTTCACCCCCGAGAGCCGATTTGTTCTTTCACCGTACTCGCTGGGCAGTATCGGAGTCTTTGGTTTTGCGCTGCTTCTCAGCGTGACGACCTTAATTATTTCTTGTCCGTGTGCTTTGGGGTTGGCGACACCAAGCGCCATGATGGCGGGAACAGGCAAAGGCGCAGAACATGGCATCCTGTTTAAAGGTGCTGATGCTGTGGAGGCAACCTCCAAGCTTCAAGCAGTCGTTTTTGACAAAACGGGCACTCTCACCAAAGGAGAACCATCCTTGACCGATGTGGTGGCAGCCCCAGGATTTGATCGCAGGCAAGTACTGCAATTTGCAGCCATGGCCGAGAAAAACTCCGAGCATCCTCTGGGCGAGGCTATCGTCAGGGGTGCAAGGGATGAAGGCTTGGAATTAGCAGATGTTGAGGCCTTTAACGCCATTATAGGTTATGGTATTGAGGTCAGGGCAGCGGGTAGAGAAGTACTTATCGGGAATCGTCGCCTGATGACTCAGCGTGGCGTTGAATTCGGTGACCTGTTGGCTGAGGCAGAGAGACTGGAGAACGATGGCAAGACCGCGATGCTTCTGGCAATTGATGGCAAGCCTGCGGGTGTTATTGCCGTTGCAGATACTTTGAAAGAGAATTCCAAAGCGGCTGTAGCGCGGCTCAAAGCATTGGGTATCAAGGTGGCTATGATTACGGGAGATAATCAGCGAACTGCCAACGCGATTGCACGTCAGGCAGGTATCGATACTGTTCTTGCTGAAGTATTGCCTCAGGATAAGGCAAACGAAGTTAAGAAGCTTCAGGAGAGGGGCTTAAATGTGGCAATGGTCGGCGACGGCATTAATGATGCTCCAGCTCTTGCTCAGGCGAACGTGGGTATCGCCATCGGTAGTGGAACCGATGTAGCCAAGGAAACCGGTGAAATCGTCCTCATTAAGGATGACATCAGGGATGTGGTTTCCGCCATTGAGATAGGCCGGGCGACCATGCGCAAGGTTAAGCAAAATCTTTTTTGGTCCTTTATCTATAACACCTTAGGTATTCCTATCGGGGCCGGCCTACTATACCCGTTCGTTGGATTTCTGGTAAGCCCTGAGCTGGCGGCGTTTTTCATGGCAATGAGTTCGGTTTCAGTAACCTTAAACACGCTGCTCTTGAAGAGATTCATACCGTCAATGCGTCGTGAGGAGGTGCGAGTGTAATGAGCAATAAGGTCGCGCGCATAAGTGCACTGGTCTACATAGCTCTATCTCTGGGCTTTTCGGCAATCTTCGTTGCCGCGACGTACTTGACTGGAAAGGATTATCCACCGGTTGCCCGGTGGGGTGGATTTATCTGGGTGTTTGTGTTGGGTATGATTATTACCATGCCCATCGTGATCCCGTATGTTAAGAAGAGGTACGAGAAGTAAATCGGCACAACAAGAGTGTTAATGCGCACGCTGACCACTTAAAAGAAAGAGCGGGATAGATCCCGCTCTTTTTGGCATCCGGCTAAAAACCTACCGCCTTTGGCTTGATCAAGTCCGGTCCGGCAAAGCCAGGATAGCTTTTCAAAACTACCCATCAATTCCCGTTTCTTTTGCTTGTATTCGTTCTTATTAATCTCGCGTTTGGCATACCGTTTGTTTAGGATTTCAAGTGCGCGGTTGGCTATCGGCTGTCCCGGCAGGAGAGAGTACCTTCGCTCCTCCAAAATCGCCATCACCTCAGAATAGGCAAAACATAGGGTTCCTCCTTAGTTCCTTATTGTTATATATGGAGCTGTAAATCTACCCGTCATAACGACCATGCCGCCGCGCTCATCTGGACGTGGCAACCTGCACAACCTCCGCCATGCATTTGAATTAACCTCTCGTATTTTATAAGTTAATCCTGTTATACCCATTCCTTATCTGGGCAAACGAAGCGCGATCTTGAGCGGCCTCGCAACGATATGTGGGAAGTCGCTGTCTGGGAGGATGCGCTGGCTGCCGATGAGCGTGAGGTATACCTCTCCTTCCAGGTGCATAACGAATCGATCGCTATCCCCGAGAGCATCGATGCTATACGAGCCCTCACGGGAATCGTAGAAAATGGACAAGAATCTATAGAAAAGACGAACCGCGCGCTCGGCATAGTCAAAAGTTTCTTACCAAAAACTATGCCGGAGGGGGTTATCCATGTGGCGATGGGTAAAGCCTTAGAAGATGCGCAACATGAATTCATGGAGGAGGGCTTCAAGGGATCTGAAGAGCCGACGAAGGCCGAGCCGATACCAGAGCAGCGCATCGCGTAACTCTGACGCGTCGTGGTGCCAACTTCCGAGGTGAAGGTGGGCGATATCGTCCTTATCAAGCCTGGTGACAAAATCCCAGTTGTTGGGATGGTAATTGAGGGTGAGTCCTCGGTCAATTAGCGCTAGAGCACTTACTGGTACCATCTACAAGGGCCATATATTCTGGGATACGGAGATGTTTATCCTGCCCTTCTTTATTTACACGCATCCGGAATGTGCTCGAGCCATGCTTATGTACCGGTATCACACATTACCGGCAGCCCGCGAAAAGGCAAGGCAAATGGGTTATCGGGGTGCTCTTTTTGCCTGGGGGTCCACAATCACTGGTGAGGAGATGACACCGCCGGCAGTACTTGCCCCAACAGGGGAAGTGATCCCGATTCTTTCAGGCAAATTTGAGCATCACATAGACGCAGCTATTGCGTATGGCGTATGGTCGTACTGGAATGCCACCTTAGATGATGAGTTTTTGCTTAACGCCGGCGCTGAAATATTGATCGAGATAGCTCGCTTATGGGCAAGTCGTGTCAAGTGGAAGGGCAGCAAGTATCACATCTTTAACGTTGAGGGACCTGATGAATACCATGAAGACGTAAATGACAATACTTACACCAACATGATGGCAGCATGGAATCTAAGGCGAGCAGTGGAGGCAGTCAATTACCTTCGGGAATTTTACCCGGCGGATTGGTTAAGATTTCAAAACAGCACTGAGCTTGATAGTAAAGAGACGAGTCAGTGGGTCGATATTGCGGATAACTTATATAAAGATATTGTCCACAGCAGCAACTTAATCGAACAGTTTGATGGATATTTCGACCTGCAAGATATTGATGTTAGGAACTATGAGCCACGAACAGCCGCACTCGACATTATCCTAGGTAGGGAGAAAACGGCAGCGTCCCAGCTTGTTAAACAGGCAGACGTGGTGATGATCCTTTACCTACTAGAAGATGAGCTAAATAAAGAGATTATTGAAAGAAATTTTGAATACTATGACCGGCGCACGGCTCATGGCAGTTCGCTTTGCCCAAGTATCTATGGTCTTGTAGCAGCTAGGCTCGGCTTAATAGATATTGCCATGCACTATTTTCATAAGGCTGGTCAGATTGATCTGGCAAACAACATGGGTAACGCTTCGGGTGGGGTTCATGCTGCTGCTCTTGGAGGCCTCTGGCAGCAGGTTGTTATGGGTTTTGCTGGGATCAGGGTGAGCAGAGAAGGCATATCTTTATATCCCAGGCTACCCGCTCAATGGAAGGGACTTAAGTTCTCGCTTTTGTGGCGAAATATCCGCTTATATTTTGAGATTGAGCGGGACAGGCAAATCAAGCTTGCTGCTAAGGGCGAGGGTAAATTTAAGGTTGGAGTTTATGGCCGAGCGCTTAAGGAATTCATGACAGGTCAGGTCTATGCTGCCATTTGGGATGGCAATACCTGGTGTGATTTTGTTGAAATGGATTAGAAATGAAGAGTACAAAAGATAAACCAGCGATTGTTATACCTCTTGATAGTTCTAACACTGCGACCGTAGCACTAGGTGCAGCCCAGGCTATGGCAAACATTTTAGGGGCAATACTTTATATCGTGCACGTGACCGGAAAGACAATACCTGAAAACCAGCTTTTAAAGCATCTGAAGATTGGTTCTATCGAGGTACAAGACTTTGTTTTGCATCAAGTTATCGGTGATGTTGTTAGTGCAATCCTGGAGTTTGCTCTAAGTGTCAATGCGAAGACGATTGTAATATCGAGCCACGGCATAACGTATAACCCGAAGCATCTACTTGGTGGTACAGCAATGGGCATAATGCAGAATGTCACCATTCCGGTCATGGTTATTCGACCGGGGATAAAGAATCTACCGGATGCTGGATGGAGGCCAGCTAAAATGTTGGTTCCTTTAGATGGGTCTCCTGAGATGGCCAGTGCTATGGACGAGGTGTTTAGCTTGGCGAAGGCTATGGGGGTTAGTATTGATATATTGCACATTGCTGTAGCTGGCAAGAAACGTTCACCAAAAGCCGGAACGCTAACCAGCCCAGAATTCCCGGCGAGGCGGCATGCAAATGGGCCAGGGATCTATTAACCGAACTAGGGCTAAGAAAAAGGCTAGAACATTAATAGGGTGCTCTGGCTTGATGATGGCCGGTTAAAAGAAGCCACTACTATTTTGACACACTGAAATGCCTTAAGCAGTTCAAAGAGAATCCAAAGGCATATATGGGTAAAAGTCATCCGAGGTGAATTAATATGCATCAGCATGCCCGTCCACGCAAAGAACAAAAGACAGTTCAAATAAAAATCGAGATGATACCCGATTATCCTGAGTATGCTTCTTTTCTTGAGGATAGGCTTGCCAGAAATCCCAGTGTTTCGAGCGCTCGTGTTGATTTGAAGAAACAGATAGCAACGATCACTTTCGATCCATCTGGTATTACCGAAGAGCAGTTGAGGGAGGTTATGAATCAAACATGCCACGAAGTTTGTCATCGGATGCATGGTCATATACGGCCGGCAAGCGCAGAAATAGAAAAGCAGGCGGCACCAGAAAGTCTTCAACATCAAGCCCATGAGCGTGTAGCACCTGCATGGCAATCAGAATACGGTCTTGAAATCGAGCATGCTGCCCATGGTCCGGAGATGGTAAGAACGCTTAGAAACGCTTTTATAGTAACAGCAATTTTAACGTTGATTATAGTTGCTACATCACCAATTGCGGAAACGATCTTTGGACAAAGCATTCCAACGCCAATCGACCGAAATCTTTTCCATTTCTTAATAGCAACGCCAGCTGTTTTTTATGGAGGTTGGTTCTTTTACGCTGGCGCATGGCGAGCTTTAAGATTTAGAACAACCAATATGGCAGTGCTGGTATCTGTTGCTGTTCTTGCAGCCTATCTTTACAGTGTTGCCGCAACGTTCATTTTTACTGGTGATACATTCTATGAAGCAGCCGCGATGTTATTAACATTTGTCCTTCTCGGACACTGGCTAGAGATGGCAGCAAGGGGTCGTACCAATGAGGCTATTCAAGCCCTGCTGAACCTTGTTCCACAGACCGCAAATCTAATAACCAATGGGGAGATTCGAGAGATACCTGTTGAGCAAGTGAAAAAGGGTGATATACTCCTAGTTCGACCAGGCGAGAAAATACCGGTTGATGGTGTCATTGTGGAAGGCCAGACATCGGTAGATCAATCTGCAATTACAGGAGAATCGCTTCCTATTCCAAAAGCTCCGGGCGATGAGGTAATAGGAGCTACTGTAAATCAAGAAGGGGCTATAAGGATGCGGGCAACAAAAGTGGGCAAGGATACCACACTTAACCAGATCGTTGCTCTAGTTGAGTCTGCACAAAGAACAAGAGCTCCTGTGCAAAGAATTATTGATCGGGTAGCCGCATATCTGGTTCCAGTGGCAATAGGCGGCGGTTTTGCCGCATTTTTAGTCTGGCTTTTTTTTGCGGGCCAAGGAACTGTTTTTGCATTGACGGCAGGGATAGCAACGGTTGTAATTGCCTGTCCTGATGCTCTAGCTCTTGCAACACCTATAGCTATTGTTGTGGGCACAGGGGTTGGTGCAAGAAACGGAATTCTTGCTAAAAATGCGTTAGCGCTAGAAAGGTCAGCGCGAATTGATACCGTTCTTTTTGACAAGACGGGGACTCTGACAGAAGGAAAACCAGCTGTAACAGATATAATCGCGGTTGAGGATATGCCACATAACGAACTATTGCGTCTCGTGTCAGGTCTTGAGGTGGGTTCAGAACACGTAATTGCTAAAGCGATTGTGGCAGTTGCTAAAGACAGGGGGATAACGGAGATTCCAACCGTATTGGATTACCGGGCTATACCAGGCCGTGGCGCCATTGGCACAATCGAGGGACGAGAGGTAATGGCAGGAAACCTGACGCTCATGAAGGAAGAAAATATAGATATCAGCATAGTTGAGCAGGAGGTATTAAGACTTGAGAAAGAGCATAAAACTATAATTTTTACCGTTGTTGATAGAAGCATAAAGGGGGTAATTGGACTTGCCGACCGTGTAAAGCCAGAATCAAAAGAGGCCGTAAGGGAACTGCACAATATGGGAATTAAAGTTGCCTTGATAACAGGTGATAACCAAGCGACCGCCCAGGCAGTTGCAAACGAATTGGGTATAGATACGGTTTTTGCCGAAGTTCTACCCGCTGATAAGGCTGAGAAAGTAAAAGAACTTCAGGGACAAGGGCGGGTTGTTGCAATGGTTGGCGATGGCATTAATGATGCGCCTGCTCTTGTTCAGGCTGATCTAGGTATTGCAATTGGGGCTGGTACTGATGTGGCGATTGAGTCTGGTACGATAGTTCTCATGAAAAACGATCCTCGAGATGTGGTTAAAGCTATTCACCTTGGCCACCTTGTTCTAAGGAAGATAAAGCAGAATATAGCCTGGGCAATTGGCTACAATGCTATTGCACTACCGATAGCAGCAGGTATACTATATCCAGCCTTTGGCCTTCTTTTAAGTCCTCAAATTGCCGCAATTGCCATGTCAGCAAGCACAATAACAGTCACCCTAAACTCGCTTCTCTTGAGCAGGGAAGTCAAGGCGCTCTAACCTCCGGTCAGAATTCGTTTTCTTTCTTCATATTCTTCCTTGCTAATTTCCCCTCTGGCGTACCTTTCATTAAGAGTTTCAAGGGCGCGGTCGGACGGAGTCGGACCGGGAGGACCATATCTTCCTAGACTGACCTGACGAACTATCCACCAGATTAAAAAACCTAGCCCAACCAACAAAATGATGGTAAAGAGCAGGTTAAAGAAAAAACCAATGCCTCCACCAAACCCGCCACCTGGGCAAAAAGGACACGGCATCCATATCCCTCCTTAAGGATCAAGGGTCTTTAAATAAGTTATTACATCATTCAGATCGCTATTTGACATCTGCCAGCGAGGCATATTCCGGCTTAGGTGCTCACCATTAGAATCTATGCCGCGTGTGATCGCACGTTTAATAAGATCATCGGTATAAGGTCTCCCGTTCCCATGTTCTTGACTGGTTAAGGTTTTATAGGTTATATCTGGCGCCCTGAATGAGCCCATCATAACCACTTGGCCGCCACGACCATCAGGACCATGGCATGTTGCACAACCACCGCCATGCATCTGGAACCAAACTGGGCCACCAGTTGTTGTGATTGTATCCCGAGAACTAGTTCCTGTAAAAAATATTTGCTCTCCATTACTCGTGAAACTACCGGAAGGGCGTGGGGTGCCGGGCCCGCGAACTGGCACACGCGTAACACCCGGTTGAGCGGGCACAAATGCATAGAAATTGATAACACCAAGACCGACAATCCCGATTATGATAAGGATAATTGCAACCGTTAAAAGCCATCTCATAATTGATCCTTTCAACAGTAACAGTCTTGATGTACCCATTCCTGGCACTAGTAAACAACCGGCGGCCGCCGTTGAAATGCCCGATAAACAGGCAGCAACAATTGAATATATGATGGTTTTGCCGTTCTCCCGTCTCCGGTCTGCTCTTTATTTGAGATTGCCACGTCGCCCTAACGGGCTCCTCGCAATGACA
>JASEIR010000045.1:4857-13769 GCA_030017355.1 Actinomycetota bacterium | reverse complement strand
GAATCTTTCCTCTTGTCAACTTTTCCCCCATATTGGTGCCAGGCACCGAGCACTTCATCTGCGATTACATCCTCGAGAGGTCATCATAACTGCAACGGGTTTTCTTTTGTAAGTTGCAGGCGGGGGAATATATAAGTTCTTATCACCTAGAAGTTCTCTGGCAGGAAAGGGGATAGAGTCGAGATCGGTAATTAAAGGCCTTGGGGGGTTTCTTATAATGCCGTCCTTATTTCTGTATATAACGCCTTCCACACCAAGAAGGCTTTTCTCTTGCTCGAGGTTGTCTATTATCTCTGGGACAGTTAGCTCACCCTCACCTGTAACGATAGCATCAATATCTTCGGCTCCCTTCTCCTGCTAAAGGGGACGTAGCTTGGATTCTCTCGATTCTCAAAAACTGTAAATGTATACAAGCATACTTAAGCATATCATTGACAGCCAACTTAATAAGCGATAGTCTTATATCATGCCAAGAGGTCCACGTATCGACATACCCGGGCTTGCATATCATGTGATCTGCTTGGGGATTGAGCGAAGAGAGATCTTTAAAGACGCAAATGATTACAATCATTTTCTTGATCTAATATCTAATCTAATATCCAAGCACTCCGAGCGATAATTTTATCATGTATGCGTTTGCGCTGATGCCAAATCATGTTCACATTCTTATTAGAACCCTTAATATGAAGCTTTCTACGTTTATGCGCCGGCTATTGATAGGCTATGCCGTCTATTTTAACCGTCGGCATAAGCGATGCGGACATTTTTTTTCAGAATCGCTATAAATCCATCATAGTAGATGAAGACGCATACCTTCTTGAGCTTATTCGCTACATTCACTTAAATTCTTTGCGAAGTGGCATAGTCACTGATCTTACTACACTTTCAAGTTGGCCGTTTTCTGGATACTCGGCTCTCGCAGGCAATGCCAAGCAGTCCTGGCTTGAGACAGAAGCGACCCTTTCGTACTTTTCCACAGACCCCTCCGTTGCCAGAAGAAAACTTGCTGAATTCATGCATGATGGGATCTTTCGCGGCAAGCGGCCTGAATTTACCGGGGGTGGGCTTAAGCGGTCAATGTTGGCTGCTTCCAATCAAGCAAGACAAGAGCGCAAAGCTTATGATTACCGGTAGCAAAACATCCTGGCAAATCCGGTGAATAGGCCGAGTAATTATCATCTGCTTTCTCAATTATAACGAGAAAACGATACATCTATTTATCCTCCTTAAGCTTAGCTTGCTTATAAATGCTATTTAAGGTTCCCTGTGCCAAATCATCATTCATATGACCTGCAATAGTGAAGGAGGACGGAGGGCGTGAGCCCTCCATCCTGCGTGTTTTATCAAATACCTAATTGCTTGCTTGTTCTTTTAAGGCTTCCGCCAATCGGATGAGAATCGGTGCCTGCTCTTCTGTAAGGCTCTTGTTGCTTTGCGCTGATACTTCATTAATAAAAGCTCCAAGAATTCCTTCTACGGCCTTGATATTGCCACGAGCTTGAGCTGCTTTTGCAGCATTCAGCTTGGCAACAAGAGAATTGGCGATGCCGTGCTTTGTTATGAACTGCTGGGTCAAGTTGCCAAGGCTATCATAGGTAACAATAACCTTAAAACTTACCGAGCCGCTTCCAGAATTATCGGCCAGGTCCATAGCAGTCGAATAAAATGTATTTTCACCAAGCGAAAATATATACGCAGGACCGGCTATATCGGAAGCAGTGCTGAAAGCCAGCCCGGACAGAGCATCATCAGCCGTGGCAGATATATTTACTATTCGATCTACGGTATATACTCTTTCATTGCCGCTATACGTTATTGTCGGCGCGGTCTTATCGATTTTAACTGTGACCGATTGGGAAGCGGACATGCCAGCTCCGTTGGTTGCCGTACATATAAGTGTTGTACCGGCCGTTTCATTGGTTAAGATTACGGTTTCGTTGCCACTTGAAGAAGCTATGCCAGATTCCGGATCTTCGGCAGTCCAGTTGATTGTGACATTGGTGTTATGCCAACCGTTAGCATTAGCCTCAGGTGACACCGTCGCGATAATTACAGGAGGTGTGCTGTCAACCGGTATGGGTTTTGCTATCGGAAAGGCACCAACTATCTCGGCTACTAAATAATTGGGGTAACTTCCGGCAAGGCCGTATAGACTTCTGCCGGCACCTGATCTGGCCGGGCCGAAAGCGCTGAGACTGCTAAATTTTCCAGCCCCCAGCGTGAAGGTTTGAAATCTTCCTGTTGCCGGGTCGATTTCATACAACGTTCCGTCAGAGTTTGGAGATGGGATGTGTACAGCAAGCCGGATTCGGAATCCGGTATTACGCTCCCGACGTCAGGACTTAAGCCGGGCACATCAATTATCGAAACGGTTCTGGCTTTTACGTCTAGGCGGCACATCACAGGGCTCCCACCCAGCCTGCCAGATCCAATTATAGTATCTGTATAGCCGTCATACTCCAATTTATATAGGCTATTGCGCTGCGCGAATCTGTCATCTCTAAGAACTTCCGTAGCCGTTCCCGCAACGGGGTCCAAAGCCTAGATTTTGTCTTCAACGTGATGATATAGAACGGTTCCGGTCCGATTGGTGACCATACCTGAAATTTGGCCCAAACACCAATTGGGACTAGCCGGCGTTGAGAGGGTTGTCCAACTGCGACCTATTGAGGTCTTAACACCGGTAGCAGCATCATACTTCCACCATGTCCCTCCATAATTGCAGTCAAAAACATAAAGCGTACCCTTAGGTCCGAGTCCGTGCAGCATCTGCATAGTCTCGGGCGATGCTCCGCCACCCCCGCCAACAAAGCCGTCTATGATGGTGAATCTGCCGTCTAATGTGAGTTTACCTATCTGATCAAATCCTGCGGTAGTCATTGTCCAGAGGCATCCTTCGCCCGGATTATATTCAGGGGAAAAGTGATTGCCTATATAACCAACAGTACTAATTGTAAGCCCACCCGTATCAGCGCCGGCAATGCCGGCTACCGAAGCGGATATAAGAAACACGCTCAGTAAGCATATAAATACTTTTTGAAAAGTCTTGCTTAACACAACAATCCCACCTTTTGAACTTTCTAGAATGCTTTTCAAGGCGCACCTTTATGCGCAAATTATTCCTTTCCCCCTTTCTGTCTCTGACTCTATCATATGCGATTATGAAGAAATATAACCTCAAGGAATTATTTGGGTTGTTTTAAGGGGTTATTTTGGGGTTATATCAGGATAACCTGGTATGTTTAGTCGCCGGACGGTAATCGTCTATCCTCTACCTAACGCCAGCGCCTTATAAAATAGCTCTTTCTTATTTGAAACCCCAACTTTTGAGCAAATATGTCTGGCGTGGATTTTTACCGTGTTCTCGCTTATCACCAGCTTTTTGGCAATCTCCTTATTGGTATGACCATCAAGCAATAGCATTGTAATTTCTATTTCACGGGGGTTAGCATATTTGTATGCGGCAAGCTTAACAGTAACGAGATTAGGGATGTCTTGCTGCTCGAAGATTCTTTCACTATACTCATCAAGTCCTTTTCGATATATTTATTCATCCACGGCACAATCGTAAAGGCCACAAATATCACCGAAGACGCGAACATACCGGTGGCCAACGAGGAATTTTCACCAAGACGTAAGAACTGGGCTCCGATTACTCCACCAAGAAATACTGCAAATAGGTTTGATGTAAGACCAAGGGCGCAAATTCTTAGAGGTTGGCCGTAGATTGTGGCAATCTCACCCAGAAGTGTCCACAAAAACAGGTCTATTAAAGCCCGCCCTGCTTGGCCTAATGTTTCAGTAATGAAATAGCCCTGAACGGTCAGTCCCAGCAAAGCAAAGAATATAAAGGCCAGCCCAAGAAGGGAGGATGCAATATATATTGGAAGGGTTTAGGCATACTTCTTCCTAAAAAATAAAACCCTGCCAGTGTAAGTATATAAGGAATCATTGTATAGTACTCAGAGAAAGCGCTATACCTTTTGAAGTACGGGTAAATGCCCTGAAACATAAGCCCGCCGTTTAAGTTTATTACAAATAAGAAGACGCATACTATCGCTAACAACATCCTTGGAAATGAGGGAGAATCAAGATAATATGTGCTTGTCTCTGAACTATTGGAGAGGCGAGACGTCGCCAATAAACTCAGAAATAGTGGCGATATAGCGATGGCCATTATTGAGCCCACACTTAAGAGCGTAGTTAAAACAACGACAACATAATATAATAAATTATGTTTCCTGTTATGATGACAAGGGCCATTACCTTCATCTTATCGGCCATTGTTATGCCGGTGGTGTAATAATAGCCCCAGCCGAGTATAAAGGTAACTGAGCCAATGCCCATGATTGCCATACAAAAATATAGAGATGCGTGATCAATAAAATAGATCATCGAAGACCCTAAGATATAAATTAAGGTGCTGTACAACATCAATGGTTTTGCATACCTCTCCTTTTTGGCGGAAAAAAGGAAGAGGATCAGAAATAAGGCGGGCACAATTACATAAGTCAATCCTATTGACGCTTTGCTCAAATTCTTTAAAACAGAAATTTCCTCAAATACGGGACCATTATAAGGAAACGACAATAGCCATCCCAAAAATGTCCCGTATGAAAGTATGATTATTGCTTTACTGTTTTTCACAAAGAAAATACCCTGTAAGTAAACACATAATTCTTAAACATATGGTTCATGCTCAACTAATTCGGCAAAATTGACCGATATCCCTTTTATCGACCTTTTATCCCGCACTTTGAAACATATCTGACCTCCGTAATCTGGGAGACATGGCACACTAACAGTAGACACCTCCATAAGGGATAACTTTTAATAATCATGAAGAAATTATTCCAGGAGGTATTCTAGAGGTGAGCGAGAGAACAAGAAAGAAATATACCCAGGAGTTCAAGGAAGATGCGGTAAGGCTGGTTACTTAAGCAGGGATATACGATTAGCGAAGCTGCTAGGAATTTAGGAATGAATGCTAACGTACTGGGTCGGTGGAAGAAAGAATTTGAAGAAGAGGCAAACGGATCGCGCCTGCCCGCAGATGAGCGAGCCGAGCTAAGCCGACTACGTGAGGAAAACCGCCGTTTAAAAATGGAGCGTGAAATACTAAAAAAGGTGGCAGTGCATCTCCCGCCAACGAGCCAAAGTAAGATATGAATTAATTTTGGCGGGAGATGCGCAAATTATCCGGTATCTATTCTATGTGAGGTAATGCAGGTGCATAAAGTGGCTATTATGCCCGGCTTAAATGCCCTAAGTCAGCACGAGAGATTAAAAATGAAGAGCTGATCCCTTTGGTTAAAGAAATATTTAGCGACTCTGGTGAAACATACGGAACCCGCAGGATAGCAAAAGCTCTGGCGAGTAAAGGAATATCTTGCAGCAGGTCTAGAGCAAGAACGCTGATGAAGCTTGCAGAGATAAAGGTAAAGAGACGCTGCAAATTTAAGACAACAACCGATAGCAAGCATAAGTTACCGGTGGCTCCCAACCTGCTAGAGCAGGACTTTACAGTTGATAAGCCCAACAAAGTTTGGGTGTCAGATCTGACTTACATTTGGACGCATGAAGGCTGGCTATATTTAGTGATAATTCTGTATCTATTTTCACGACAGATAGTTGGCTGGTCAATGGACAGGTATATGACAAAAGAGCTTGTTATAAATGCTTTTAATATGGCCTACTTCAGCGCCGGCCAGAAAAGGGTCTGATATTTCACTCTGACAGAGGGAGCCAATACTGCAGCTTTGAGTTTCAAAACCGGCTAGCAAGCTGTGGCGCTATCTCCAGCATGAGTGGCAAGGGCAACTGCTTTGATATGCCGTGTCAGAGAGCTTCTTTGGCAGTTTAAAAACCGAGCGTGTATATTTTGCAAATTACCAAACCAGGGAGGAGGCAAGGTTAGATATCGTTGACTATATAGAGATGTTCTATAACAGCAGGAGGCTTCATTCATACCTGGGCTACACAAGTCCCAGACAGTTTGAGACGGCATGGCTTCTTGCAAAAGCAGCCTAAGGAGAGTGTCTATTTTTACTTGACCATGTCACCTCTCTTTTTCTCCTTTGTCTCTTATAGATATTAAGTGTTTATTTATAGCTATATTTAGCATTAACAAGCGCCAAAGCATCTACAAGACCTGCCCCTTGCTCCTGTGGTGTTGCGTTTGGAATATGCTTGGCGGTCCGCTTCAGCAGATCCATGACTTGAGGCGGTGTAAGCCCCGGGATAAGTTGCAACTTTAATGCAATAGCGCCAGTAACATGCGGGGCTGCCATACTAGTGCCACTTAAGCTTGTATACGAGGAATCTTTATAGGTTGAATAAATCCCATGGCCTGGCGCGGCTATATCTACTTCCGGTCCACGACTACTCCAAGCTGTAATAGCGTCGTGTTCATCTATTGCGGCAACCGCTATTACTTCTTCAAATTTGGCTGGATAGCCTACTGTGCTTGATGTACCCAATCCATTGTTACCAGCCGATGCTACCATGATTAAACCTGCGTTATATGAAGCTTTTACGGCATCGTGCAATGCCTGACTAAAACTCCTCGTCTCAAAACTCATATTTGCAACTTGCATGTGATTAGCTATACACCATTGAAGACCCTCGATGACGTCAGAAATATAACCGACACCATCCTTATTAATAACCTTGACAGCAAACAACTCCGCCTTAGGTCCTACACCAATAACACCGGACCCATTTTTGGCTGCGGCAACTATGCCTGCAACATGAGTTCCATGCCCGTAATCGTCATCTGCTTTTTGTTTAGGGTTTATCGTATTGTAATAGCCCTTAATGTTTGCAATAAGATCAGGATGTTTAAGGTCAATACCAGAATCAATTATTGCAACCCTAACGCTTTCTGCGTTAGACTTTGACCATGCGATATCAGCATCAATCCTATCTACGCCCCAAGGAATTACTTCTTCCTGCTGAGTTATTAAAGGTAAGCTTGTAACAGAAACCCGCGCATCGTCTTCCACCCAAAGCACACCGGGTTTTTTCAAAAGATCTAATTCTATTTCCGGTGGAACTAGTATAACAGCACTGTTTATAATGGGAAGTCTCTTTAAGCTAAAACCAAATTCTCTAATCAATGCTTCTTGTGACTGAGTATCCAACGATCTACTAAATCTTACAATTTTTCTCTCATATCCCTGGTTGACAGACGCTGTAGATGGAGCAGCAAGCAAAGTAAAAACCACTACAGCTAATATAAATGCTCCTATTCTTCTAGCCATATAATCCTCCCTGTATAATTACTATCTTTCCAGTTAATAGCTTCTAATCCACACAGAGGCACTCTTTTTAGCCTCGATTAGGACGATAACGGCGCTGCAAACCAATAGAAATCCTTGTATTAGCAATAGAAAATAAGCCATAAGCAATGAAGAGATTAGTTCACCAAAAATAAGCACTGCAAAGAAGTAAAGTAGAGTTGCGCTCAGGATAGCGCCAACGGTTGTTGTTAATAGTATCCCAAGAAATTGGCTCAGCAAGATTTGTTTTAAAGAGAGACCAAGTACCCATAATATTTGGCGTTCCTTTCTACCTTCCTCGGCGATGCTTTTCACCTGTCTTGTCAGCAAAATGAATGCTGCGGTAAGCAACGACCACATCACAATTGTTCTACCGGCAAAAGAATCTGGAAAAATATCAAAGAAACTATTTGGGGTTATATCCCTTGGGTCTATAAGCATGAGATCATCAATCTTTGGCTTGCTGTTAAGAAAATAAATATGCTCAATTGCCGGCAATTTAATGGAGTCGCTAGGGGCCACTAGGAATTTACTCCCTTGATATCTATTAAAAATAAGTGGTTGTATTATGCCAACAACTTTGACTTTCTTCACAATGTCTTCTGCTTTAAGCCGCACCGTAAACTCATTTTCAGGCGCAAGGTTAAGACTTCGTGCAAGAGACCAGCTAATGGCTACTTCATCTGCAGCTTGCGGATATCTACCAGATAGCAGCTTTTTGGAGTTGAAAAAGCTATAATTCAAACTCTGCTCTTGCATTGAAAAGGCTGTTACTGGCTCCGGATATGAATTTATAAGCACCTCTCCAACTTCTAAACTGTTAATTATTGTTGAATCAGTTAATGAACGTTTAGAAAAACCTATATATTGGTAGCCTCCATCAAGATAGACTGATTTAGTCCAAATCGCATTATTGGCCGGTAGTAGCGGAACAACTAAAGTTGAACTTGCCATAATGGCAATAAAAACAATGTAGATAATATTTCTACCGACGGAAAATTTCCAGCCATCCCAAACCAACTTGAGCAAGTACATTACTTGCATGATAGTGAAACCACCCGTGTACAATACTGAAGCGCTTTATCGTCATGTGACACCAAAACAATAGTGGTCCCCTCTTTGTTGATTTTAGCTAACTCATTTAATATTATCTCTGCGTTATCGTCATCCAGATTACCCGTAGGTTCATCAGCAAGTACAATCGAAGGATTGTGTATGATTGCACGCGCAATTGCAATCCTTTGCTGTTCGCCTCCAGAAAGTTTATGGGGGCGCTTCCTTGCTTTGTCTAAAAGACCAAATTTATTCAAATACAAAATTGCTTGTTCGCGAGCCTTTCTCCAGCTACTGCCAGCAATTACGAGGGGTAGAGCAATGTTATCAACTGCAACAAGGTAGGAAATAAGGTTGAAGAACTGAAAGACAAAACCTGTATTTTTGTTACGGAACGCTGCGAGCTCGGAGCTGCTTAAAGCATAAAGACTATTACCATTAAAAACCACCTCTCCATCATCAGGTTGCTCAAGTCCTCCTATTATGCTAAGCAGAGTGGTTTTACCCGAGCCGCTTGGTCCCTTTATGCCTAAAAATTCTCCTCTTTCAATGTCTAGACTAAAATTCTTAAAGACCATA
>JASEIR010000045.1:0-4847 GCA_030017355.1 Actinomycetota bacterium | reverse complement strand
GCACCAAAATGCTTTGATATCGATTTTAAAGAGAAAAAAATCAATTCCTTCAACCCTCCTAGTTTCTAGCTAGTTTTTCCAACAAACCTCTGCGCGGAATGGAACGCGATGCAAAAAGTAAACTTGCAGATAGTACAACTGCACTGCCGATTGCTACTAACCGCCATATAAACAGACCTAACAAGTCCAAGGGGAAAAATACGCCCAGTATGTGCGATATAATGATATAGCCAGCAATCGTGCCTAAACATATTACAAGAATTAACACGATAATAGATTCGATCAGCAAAGAAAGTGCTAGCTTTTTTGCACTTACGCCAAAAGCACCCATTACTAAAAAAGCTTTTCTTCTTGGCGTAAACAGACGGTACTGAAGGGAAAACACTGCAATAGCAAAAATAAAAGAAAAAAATCTTATTGCCCTAGTCTCGCCTTCCTTTTCGCTTAAAATGTAGTTTTTGGAAATCTCTTTTGTATTAGAGACGATTTCCTCCTTAGTTTCAGCTTCTAACGAGGGATGTTTTTTTAGAAAGCTCGACGTGCTAATGCCTTTTTGTAGCTTTAACGTGAAACCAGTATATTTTGTGTCAGTATTTGCAGTAAGCCATTTCCAAAGATTACGGTCGCCTTCGACATATATATCCATTGTTCCTATGTAAGGTTCTATGGCAACAATCTCATAATCTCGTTTGAGATTCTTACGACCATTTGAATAATCAATGCTTATAATATCTCCTATGCCTGCATTATATTTTTTAGCCAATACGTAGCTAATTGATGCTGGCTTCACCTTGTTGCTGACTCTGTTAAGTATACCTATTCTCTCTGCCTTTGGTGTTCTTGGATAAAAATTTAAATCGTTTATATCCTCAAACAGAGTTACAGTAAGAGCTTGTTCTGGTTCGCTAATCGGTATGCGTCTGCCCCTCGACTCTACAATGACATGGATCCAAGTGGTTGAATACCAAGGTGCAACATGAGTAATATCATGATTAGCACGAAACTTTTCAATCTGTGTTCTGGTTATCGAGCCCTGAGACTCGATGTCATATTCAGATCGTTCTAAAGCCCGTATTATGTTTTGGTCTTGAACCGTTATGAGTGAAATGGCTAAGAAAACCATGCCTAACGCCAGGCTATAAACTATAGTGGCGCTTACAAAAATTAATGGCCTTGCCAGTACTTCTTTTAAAAACCAACGCCAAGCAAACAATTTCTACCCCTTACCAGATCATTCTACAATTGCAATGCGAATATACTACTTTATCGAGCCATAATTACCGTAAGAGCAAGCGCTTTTGCGCTTGCTCTTACGCTTACATCACTTACCACCAAACATTTGTCGCCATCCAGGCCTGATCGCCCCAACAGCAACCCATATTTCCAATAGTGTAGCTATATAGGGTTTGCGACCCATGAGTGCCAGTTCTCGGCAATGGAGTAGCAATACTCAACGTAGCATAAGCTGTCTTTTTTGATGACCAAGAATACAGGGTGCCAGACTTAAAATACATCCAACCATTTGAAGTACTTTTAGTCAGAGTCACATTTCCACTCGTCTGCTTGCTATTGGTATAAGAATAGGGACCGAAAAACTGATTGGTATAGTCATAAGCAAATGGAAGCGGCAGGTAAACTACGGCTGAATCGTATGTACATGAGCCATTAAATGTTCCACTTGAGCCAGATATCAAGCTACTGGGTCCTGTTATTGAGGCATTAACCGCAAGATCTGGTTTTATGGTATCGGCAGGTTCCTCTTTAGATTTTTTGTCAGCTAAAGCAATCCCTGGTAGCAACAAAACAACAATGGCTAGAACAAGCCATCCGGTTATAAAACTCCTTAGGGTTTTTGACTTAAGCATTTCGTTACTTCCCCCTCTACTATTTCTACTTTTACATACTCTTGTGTTAAACTATACTTGCCACCTTCTGGTTTTCTGCCTGAGTTAACTAAAACTCAGTTCCCAGCGGGTGGCATCTACTCGTTTTGAGTAGAGCTCTGGCTGACAGAAACCCTCAATCCAACCACCCCCTCATTCTTAAATAGGCAATTGCCAGTTAAGTAAGGGCCTTTATCTTTGGCTCTCTTAATAAGTCTTCTATCAGTTAAAAGTATGGATGTAAAGTAAAATAAGGTATGAATTTTTCTAATACCCCTAGAATTGGGGTATGAATTTTTCTAGTACTTGGTTAATAAAGGCTGGTAGAAAGGGGTGGGGGTAGGCCAGGGGACGGGGGCTAATTTTTAGAGCCATCTTCTTTGTAAAAATAAGCGACAGCTTCAGCCCTTGATTTTAGATCTAGCTTTCTTAGAATGCTGGAAACATGAGCCTTTACCGTAGACTCTGCAAGAAAGAGACTATCGGCTATTTCTTTATTGCTCTTCCCTTTAGAGATAAAGCCTAATACATCAATCTCTCTTTTGGATAAGAGGACGAGCTTGTAAGCCATCTCTAATTCCTTGTGGATTTGTTCTATCTCCTCTCTTGCTTTCGTTGTTTCTTGCTGGCTTTTCTCTAACTTTTCAAGAAGAATTGAAGGGTAGGCACAAAAGATGGAAATTAAGAAAAAAAAGACATAATTTGAGATTAAAGAGTCAAGCCGGCCCAACTCAGCAGCTCTTGCAACTGAGTATCCGTTAAGATAGAGAACAGCGCTATAAAGAAGGCTAAAAATTGAGGCAGAAAAGAGTGCGCCTTTAAGTTTAAAAAGAAAAGCTGATAGAAGCAGGGGGCTAAAACTGTACAAGAAAAACGGGCTTTCCCAACCACCGGTTAGATGAAGTATTGATGCACAGAAGATTAGATCAATTAATAAAAGGGGAGGTATTTTCTCGAGCTTTCTATAAATCAATACAGGGCGTAAGCCAAGTGATAAATTATAAACCGCAACAAATGCGATTAATAAGAGGCTTGAGTGCTTAGCGCCAGCCAAGTTCAGAATTAAAACATTCCCTAAGGTTAGCCAGCGATATAATATAAGGAACTTGAAAATGTGCTCTTTCAATTGCACGATTAGCCACCTATCGCTAAGTCTATTGGTCAGGAACTAGTTTTTAAGTTAACCCATTAATAAGTTATCTTTAATACCATATGCGATAATATAATATTATATGCTGTTCATATTTCACGATCAATATGTAACTATTATATGAGGCAATAGGTATGTTCGAATCTTTCCTCTTGTCAACTTTTCCCCCATATTGGTGCCAGGCACCGAGCACTTTGTGCCAGGCACCGAGCACTTTATTTACCAGTAAATATGGATGCTATTGGTAACAAAAGTGTGCAATTGTAAAACCTGTAATATAAATAGACTTTCACAATCGCACACTTTCTTAATAATAAGACGGCAAAACTGCTGGTAGCTAACTTGAGCGGTGCCTGATTATATGAAAAAGAAAAAGCACCCCCTGCATAGATCTTTACGGTCCTCGAAGAACAAGCCCCTTTAATGGGGATAATGAGCATCAAAGTGCTATATCTATTCAGGAGGTGCATTATGAATTATCTTGGCGTTGATTTACACAAGAGATACTCTTATGTTACCAAAACGGACGGTAAAGGAAACGTGTTAGAGCAAACGAAGGTCAGAAACAAAGAAGATGAGCTTATGAATTACTTTTCAAACCTTGAGGCGGAGACAAAAGTTGCCATGGAAGCGACGTGTAACTGGTATTATTTTTATGAGCTATTAGAAGAGAACTTTGAGGTATCGCTGGCCAATCCGCTAAAAACAAAAGCAATTGCTTCAGCCAGGATAAAAACAGATAAAATCGATTCAAAGATACTGGCCGATCTACTTAGAGCAGATCTTCTTCCCACCTCGTATATTCCAACGAGGAAAACGAGGGATCAAAGAGAGGTACTTCGCCTAAGGGCATCGTTGGTCTCAATGCGAGTTGGTGTTAAAAACAGAGTCCATGCAATATTGGCCAAGCTAAATTTAATCCCACCGGTAACTGATATCTTTGGCAAGAAGGGAACGGTCTGGTTAAAAGAACTTAAATTAAGAGACTGCTACCGTCAAGAGTTAGATATCTACCTTGAGCTAATTGAAAAGCTAAATGAGCTTATCGAGAGAGTGACTCTAACCATAAAGGCTCTAGCAGAGGCCGATCCAAGGGCCATTATCCTTATGACAATGCCGGGGATAAGTTACTATTCAGCTCTTTTAATTCTTTCTGAAATTGGTGACATTAACCGGTTCAAACAGGCGTCACAACTTACCTCTTATGCAGGCCTTGTTCCATCAGTTTACTCATCAGGTGGCAAAACCCACTATGGTTCAATAGCAAAGCAGGGGTCAAGAAGGCTTCGCTGGATATTAGTTGAGCTTTCAACCCATGCAGTAAAAGGGTCTAAGAAATTTGAGGATCTTCATATAAGGGTGGCGGCAAAGCATGGTAAAGCTGCTGCACGTGTTGCAGTGGCCCGAGAGATGTTAAAGGTAATCTTTTATATGCTTAAAAGAGGCGAACCTTTTATGAAGGATTACTCAAGACAAGGAAATCTTGCGGCTATCTCCTTGGTGTCATGACCCATTAGTGAATTTAGAAAATGATTCCTATGAGGTCCCGTGTCTGATTGAGAGGCCGCAAGTCCAATAAAAAACTGCACCGAAAGCTGAGTGCGGATAGATGACTGATTTAGTCCTTTATTTTAAAGAGACTCTTTGTGGGCTTGGAAGGTCTTTTCGTTGCTGGGGGTTGACAGAATACGTTTTTTCATAGATGGCACCGCTGATACATCAGCGCTCTTTATCCTGTTCATCATGGGGGCAGTTCATGCGGCTCTTGCAGCAGCCTTGTACTTAAGTGGATTGAGAAGAGTTAAGGCTCAGCA
>JASEIR010000044.1:12772-14184 GCA_030017355.1 Actinomycetota bacterium | reverse complement strand
GTCGGCAGCTCTTATACCCGATGTATAAATAAAGTTATAACACCCTTTAATTGGCCTAACATCTGCATCCCAAATCCAAGAAACATCAGTGCCGTCGGCAAAATTATCATTTAGAATGATCATGAAGTTCCTTGCGTCTTTATCAGTGCTTAGGGTTTCAATAATCTGCGTGAGCCCTATAGGATTTTTGGCAAGCATTATATATACTTCCTTGCCATCAACATCTACCTTTTCCATCCTACCAAATGCAGCTGAAAAGCTGCTTAGAGCAGATCTAATGGTCTCACTATCTATTCCAAGAGCTCTTGCAGCAGAATAAGCTGCTAGCGAATTGTAGATGTTGTATATGCCTGAGAGGTTAAGTAAAATATGGATACTTCCAGAGTCCCCAGCCAATGAGAAGGAAGAGCTTTTAACACCATTTAGGCTGACGTTCTTGGCCAGAAAATTTACCTCCGGACGCTTAAAGCTGCAACGCGGACAACGATAGATCCCAAGATGCCCGTAATACCTTTTTTCAAACCTCAGCTCAGAGCCGCATTTCACACAATCCCTGCTGTCAATTGAAGCTCTTGAGTTCGAGATATATTTATTATCGCCAAATCCGAAAAACCGAAGTTTATTCTTTTTGCCTACGGCTTTAGAAAGAGATGCTACTAAAGGGTCATCAGCATTTAAAATTACCGTTGATCCTTGAAGCGGCTCTATGGATTTCGCTATTATGCTAGCTATCTTATCGAGTTCGCCATAACGGTCAAGCTGATCTCTAAATAGGTTTGTTACCAGTACAACTTTTGGCTTAAGATTTAGTAAGGCTTCAGGCATGGTAGCTTCATCAATTTCAAAAAGTCCAATATTTCCCCTGGGCCTACCAAAAACTGTTGATTGCTCAATTAAGGCCGAAGCAACTCCGCGCATCATGTTAGAGCCAGTTCTATTATGGACCACCTTCATTCCTTTTTGTTTCAAAATCTCTGCAAGCAGCTTTGCTGAGGTTGTTTTGCCATTGGTCCCTGTTATAACTACGGTACCTTCTTTAAGCCTTTTTGATATCTTTAAAACAAGCTTTGGGTCAATTTTAAGTGCGACTACTCCCGGAAAAGATGAGCCGCCCCCTGCTTTAAAGAGCCTGCTTAAGAGGATTATTATTTTACCGACAGCAACCGCTAAATATTTCATCTCTGATTATTTTAAATACGCTTTGGACCGTATTTTAAATACGCTTTGGACCGGCCATCCACCGGTCCAATTAAATTCTAGAGCTTGTTACTGTCTTTACTTATACCCTTTTTAAGCTCTCTTAACCCTCATCAAGCCTGAAGTTGTAATTATTTTTACACCGCTATTCTCAAGCTTGTCCAAAAGCAAATTCATTCCAATAGCATCACTAGCCATATGTCCTGCAATTACTA
>JASEIR010000044.1:0-12762 GCA_030017355.1 Actinomycetota bacterium | reverse complement strand
TTTCTAAGTTTATCGCTAAAATGCATGCCGACAATTGTACCAACACCAACTTCTGCAAGCTTTTCAATTGCTGCCTCTGGCCCTTCTGTTCCACCTGTCATATCCACAACAATCTTACCTGGCCTTTTGTTTGATTCGCCAACCAAAATTATTGGCCCAGCACCATCTAGCGCTGCTTCTTTATATTCAGGAATTTCCCTTAAAACTTTTACTATTTCGCCTATTGTATCTGGAGATTTCTCATCTAAATATTTCTGAACAAACTCATTTACCATATTGTCGCAGGGTGTGTGACTGTTCATGAACGAGAAGCCCAGTAACTTAGCTGCATCAACAGCACGGTTGTGGTTTATCGGCATCAGTGATCGAAACACCTCTGTCATTCGCTCGCTAATTAAAGCATCGCCAATATTAACCGGCACACCAAGCTTAGCCCATATATCTGCTTGCATAGCCATAACATCAGAAAGAGCCGCTAGGGCTTTGCCCTCTGGATGGTGTGCTAAGAGAAGATCGATTTTCTCCCCTTTTTCCCTTAACCTATCTGCTAGAACAACTTCTTGGACTTCGATATCAATACCAGCAAGGAGACCCTCAATCTCCGTATCAGGGTCGCCGGCAAGAATTCTTGTATCGGCATACGGGTTTGTTAAAGTTTCTATATCAAAGAACTCTTTCTCGTCTTCTTTCAGATCTTCATATGCTTTCTTCTTCTTTTCAAGAATTTTTTTAATTTCAGCTTCTCCGCGCGGGTCATGTTCAATCCCAAGCTGTATTGCAAGATTATAGATTTCGCCGAGTTTCATTCGCTATCCTCCTTATAAACGACCACCGACCGCCTGTTGGGCTCCTTCGGAGCCCGACCGCAGACCGCCAACCGCAGACCGCCGCCTAAAACAGAGGCAAGGGTCCAGGGTTTTTACCTGCTCACAAACGGATTTCCTTCAATGTAAAATCTTAAAAGAAGGTCTGAGCCTGCAGATATACCGATTCTTGGGCTAGTTTGTATCGACATATTTCTTGGCAGACCAGCAGCTATAAATATTTCGCTCTCGTCTTTTGTAAGGTCAAGCCCATTATGCTCCAAGCCAATTCTTAAGGCTTTTGTAAGCTTGCCTGGCCCGCTTGTAAGATTCGTAATTTTTTTAACCGGGCGATTTTTCAGCATAGTTTCTGTACCAGCAATTGGTTCTAATGCCCTTATTAAAACAGCACCAGCCTGACCTTCCGGACCAGTTACTACATTAAGAAGATTATGCACACCATAGTTTAGGTAAACATAAGCTATTCCAGCTCGACCAAACATTATAGCGCTTCTCGGGGTAGCACCTCTATACGCATGGCTTGCAGGATCATCCTCGCCAAAATAGGCCTCGGTTTCTACAATGCGAGCCACCATTATGCTTTCCGCCGTTCTTCTTACAATAAGATTACCTAGGAGACCTGTAGCCACTGCATCCGTGCTTCGGTTGTAAAAATCTACTGGGAGAGGTTTATATGTTTTTCCAATAAGAATCTCCTGAGACATCGAGACGAATTATATCATAATTACCTTTTCTGTCTCAGCATTTTCTTTATTTCAGAAACTTCGTAGGTGTTAAGAATGTCCTCTCTGGTAAGCCATCCTCTCTGCGCCGTTGCTACTCCATACTCCATGTAGACCATATGGGCAGCAATGTGGGCGTCTGTATTAATCACAAACTTGCAACCGTAATTTTCCTTGGCATCCCTTAAATGATCATCCTTTAAATCTAACCTGTTTGGAAATGCATTTAGCTCAAGAAAGGTTCCTGTACTAGCAGCGGCCTTAAATATTGCAGGCAGGTCAATATCATATGGTGGTCTTTCTCCTAAAACTCTACCTGTTGGATGACCTATAACGTTTATATAAGGATTTTCTATTGCCGCTAACAAGCGCTTTGTAAGCTGTTCTTTTGACTGTCTAAAACCGCCATGTATTGAGCCAATTACTACATCAAGTTTCGATAAAATATCAGGCCCAAAGTCAACATTCCCATCGTTATCAATGTTCGCCTCGATGCCGGTTAAAATCTCAATTTCTTGATATCTTTCGTTGAGCTCAGCTATAACTTGCAGCTGCTCATCTAGCTCTTCTGGCGTAAGGCCGCCAGCTACATGAAGTTTCTCGGCATGATCAGATATGGTTGCAAACTTGTAACCAAGCCCAATTGCCACTTTTACAACATCCTCAATATCATTAAATCCGTCGCTCCATTTCGTGTGAACATGGAAATCGCCCTTAATGTCACCCAACTGTACAAGAATGGGCAATCTGTGCTCTATTGCCATCTCTATTTCGCCCTTGTCTTCTCTTAGTGTAGGCGGCGGCGTCTGCATACCCAAGATGCCGTAAATTTCTTCCTCAGTCTTGCCCCCAAGTCTCTCATCAGTTGATGCATCAAAAACGCCATATTCATTTATCTTTAAGCCTCTTTTTTTTGCTAAATCTCTTAAGTGAACGTTATGGGGCTTTGAGCCGGTAAAATACTGAAGGGCTGCTCCATACTGGTAGGTCGCTACCACCCGTAAATCAATTTGCAGACCATTTCTAGCAACAATGCTGCTTTTTGTATCACCCTTTGCCAGAACATACGAAACCTGAGGCATAGTGGTAAAATAATCCATTACTTTTGACGGTTCATCGCTTGATGCTAAAAGGTCGATATCACCTACCGTCTCTTTCATGCGACGAAGGCTGCCAGCCATATCTGCTCTTTCAACAAACGGCTGCTTCCTAAGAAGTTCTACAATTTCCTTAGCTATTGGAAAGGCATCAGAAAGAAGTATGCGCTCATGCATTTTTTCATACTGTCTTATGCCACGAAGTATATTTTCCTCAGTTTTTAAGCCGAAACCCGGTATCCGCGAGACTTTGTGCTCCTCGATAGCTTTGATTAGTTCACTCCTAGTTGTAATTCCAAGCGTATCGTAAATTTTTTTTGCTTTTTTTGGTCCAATGCCCGGTATATCCATTAGTTCAGTTAGCGGTGCGGGCACCTTCTTTTTTAATTCTTCATAATAACCAAGACGTCCTGTGGTTATTAACTCTTCCAAACGCTGTGCAGTATGGCTACCAACCCCTGGTATTTCTTCTAGTCCTTTTACTCCGCCTTCTTTATATATCTCAAGAAGAGGCCTTGTTAGACCACGAATACTTGAGGCAGCCTTATAATATGCGCGAACCCTAAATGAACTTTCTCCCACAATACCAAGCATATCTCCAATATCTTCTAGAATCCTTGCAACTTCCTCGTTGCTTATCTCAATCTTAACTTCTTGGATTTGCGGCGCCTTTTTCCTTCTCTTTGCCTTCATAGCCATCATCGACATTTATGCAGAATTAGCTTTTTTTACCCATTCCTTCCTATTGCCGATCTCTAGCAGCCTCTTTTACGTTTCCTCTGGCCAGCGACGCAAATACCCCAGCAAAGCAAAATGCGGTAAATATAGCAAAGGCAATTTTGAGGCTTTTAAGCAGAGGTATATATTGAGCAGGCGTTATCTGAACCCTTCCAATAAAAATTGCGAATAATAACATTGCAATTCCCATACTTAGCATTTGCCCAGTTAGTCGCATTGTGCCAAGTGTTCCTGAAGCTACACCGTAAAATTTTCTTTCAACCGAGCTCATAACCGCATTTGAATTCGGTGAAGAAAAAAGTGCAAAGCCGAATCCTAAAAGGATTAGACCAGCTATGATAAACCCAAAAGCAGTATTTTTACTGATAAAAGTCAAAAGAAAAAGACCTAAGGTTGTTACACCCATACCCATCGATGCAACTATCCTTGGTTCAACTCTATCTGATAATCTGCCTGCAAGAGGCGAAAATATCGTCATTACCACAGGTTGGGACACAAGAACTATGCCGGCATTTTGAGGGGTTAAGCCTTTTACGTATTGCAGATACAAGCTCAGCAAAAAAGTGACAGCAAACGTTGCGCTATAATTTATCAATGCTGCTAGATTAGATAAGGTAAAAGCCTTATTTCCCCTAAATAATTTCACATTTAAAACGGGACTATCTATTCTTGTCTCCCATCTAAGAAAAGCTAAAAATCCAATTACGCCAGCTCCTATAAGCCAAGCACCATTAATTTTTGGCAGTAAAGAAAAACCATACATTAAAGCTACAAGCGTAAGGCTATATATTGTTGAACCAGCAAGGTCAAATTTTTCACCCCTAGCCTCCGCCCATTCGCTTTTAAGCTTTGAAAATACCATTGCTATAATTATTAAGCCAAGCGGTAAATTAAAAAGAAATATACTCCGCCAGCCAAGATGCTGCGTTAGCAAACCGCCCAGAAACGGGCCAAGCGATAAGCCAAGATAAACTGAAGCTACCGATATCCCAAGAGCTTTACCGCGCTCGTTTGGGGGATATACCGAAGTCAGTATAGCCATACTCGTGCCAAAAATCATAGCGCTGCCAATTCCCTGCGCGGCTCTTGACGCAATAAGCATACCGCCGGATGTAGAGATAGCTGAGAAAAGACATGAAATAGTATATAAGAAAATTCCGTATGTGAAGACTTTCTTCCTTCCATAAATATCAGCGATTCTTCCAAAAGGCACAAGAAACATTGCGGCCGCTAAAAGAAATGAGGTAGCTACCCAGCTCAACATAACCGCATCCATTGTAAATTCTTTCTCAATCGATGGCAGAGCAACATTAGCCGCTGACCCCATAAACGGTGTTAAAAAAGAAGCTATTGCTGCAATTATTAGCACATAATTCTTGTTTACTGCGTTATCCATGTTCACCTCTTTCAACTACTGCTACGCTATCTCGTGTAGTCGTTTATACACAATCATGCATTCTACATTCTATCTTATTTTTCCGTTATCCGATACCACATTAAAAGGCCGATGCCGCGCATTAATCTCCACCCGCTGATTATCGAGTAAATCTTGCCGGTCTCCCTGCCAGGTACTTGCGCAGCTATCTGCACAAAGAAACGACCAACCTCATTAACAGGCACGCCAATAGCCTTTAATACGTATGGCATGCTTTTTACATGTTCCTTTAGCGCAGGGCTTACCTTCGAGCTTCTTATTAGATCGGTATCAACCATACCTGGTGATACAGCATGAATTGAGATCGGATAAGCCCTATTTTCCTTGGCAAGGCTCTTTGTAAGACTTGTAACTGCTGCTTTAGTTGATGCATAAGTAGCCATATAAGGGGAAACATCACCCCGTCCGCCCTTGCCCGTCATATTAATTAGTACGCCACCCTTGTGATTAAAATACGGGATGATTAGCTTACATGCATTAAGAACAGCGGTCAGATTTGTGTTTACAATGGAGGATATTTCTTCCTCGCTTAGTTCATCAAGAGGCCTAAAACCGCCAGATATACCTGCATTGTTTATCCAAACATCTATGCGTCCCCAGGTGTTAATTGCATGCTGAAACAACTTCTCAAGGTCGCCTTGTGCCGTAACATCAACTGTAATTCCGGATACGCCTAAGCCTTGCTGTTCCAGCTCTTTGCATGCTTGCCTTACTGACTGTTCCTTTCGTGAGCAAATTACAACTTTTGCGCCTTCCCGAGCGCAGACTTCAGCAATGGAGCGTCCTATCCCTCTTGTAGAACCTGTAATTACGATCACCTTATCCTTAAGTTTCATCCGCTGGCCTCCCTAAACATTGGCCTCATGAAAACGTTCTTAAACATTAGTTTGCTGAAACTAATTACACGCTGCCTAAATCCATTTCTTCTTCTTAAAATACAAAATCATCCCAGCCAATATCCCAATCATAAATATCCAGACCATTGGATAGCCCAAAGGATGGCTTAGCTCCGGCATATATCTAAAATTCATTCCATATACACCAACAATAAATGTTAAAGGAATAAAAATGGTGGATATTATTGTTAGAACCTTAACCACCTCATTTAATCTGTTACTTGTGCTAGAAAGATAAATATCAAGCATTCCTGAAAGCGTATCTCTGTATGTCTCAATAGAATCGATTACCTGGATCGCATGGTCGTAAACATCCCTAAGATATATGGTAGTCACTTCCTTGATTAGCGCAGATTCACCCCGCTCAAGGCTGCCAACCACTTCTCTTAAGGGCCAGATTGACCTACGCAAAACTATCATATCACGCTTTAAGATATGAATATCTCTAAGTGATTCTGTTGCCGGATTGGTTACTAAAATTTCTTCTAATTCCTCTATTCTCTCACCAAGTCTTTCTAAAATTAAAAAATAGCTATCGACCACCGCGTCTATTAAGGTATAAGCAAGATAATCAGGCCCCATCTTTCTAATCCGACCTTTATCGTTTCTGATACGCTCTCTAACAGAATCAAAAACATCTCCTTTAATGCCCTCTTGAAAAGAAAGAACGAAATTTTTGCCTAGTATCAGGCTTATCTGTTCTGGGACAACCCTGTCATGGCTATTTTTGCGATTATAATAAAGCATTTTTAAAACAACATAGATATAATTGCCATAATCCTCTATTTTTGGACGTTGGTCGGTATTAGAAATATCTTCCATTACAAGGGGATGGAGACCAAAGTAGGACCCAATCTTCTCAAGAACTTCTATATCGTGAATACCCTCCACGTTTATCCAAGTTACGGTAGGAGTCTCTTTATAGGGAAAACATTCCTCAACTACTCTTAGCTCTTTTTCCTGAAAATGCGTCTCATCATAATCTACTACTGTGATTTTCACCTCCGCCGTTCTTTGCTCACCAATATGAACAATGGTCCCTGGAGGAAGCCCTGCTTTACTTGATCTTTTTTTGACTGACTCTGACAAATTTAATCACCAACTTAACTATTGCTCTTTTAAAAAAAATACTTACTTATGGTTTCTTAGGCACCACCTAGCCAAATCCTTCTTTGTTCTAAAGTTCTGGTAACAATGTATAATTATGCCAACTAATTGGGCTTTACGCCATATAAAGTTACACTTTGAATTGAGCTATTATCTTATTTAGCTTACTATTTAGCTTACTATTTAGTTTACTATTTAGCTTACTATTTAGCTTACCCCCAAACCCTGCCTTTACGGCTCGATGAATTAGGCAATCCTTTGTTTAGCCCTTTGAATCGGGCAACTACATTGCCTGCAGCCGGCGGTCGTTTTTAATGGCAGTTGGCTGCCTGCAATTAGCATTCTTATAAACGAATGTTTTAATTCCTGTTGCTTAGGGAAATAACCCTTCGCCTGAAAGATGAGGAGTATTTCGGCAAACTATCAAAACAAAAGGTGAAATAGCTTGATACACAACTATAAGCCACAGCTTCATCAGCGAGCAACCATTAAAAAAGCAAGGCTTACAGCATACAAAAATATAATTTTCTTGCTTATCCTCTTATTAAGCATCCCCCAAAGCTTAGTTTTGGCAAACCAACCAATAGCTGGCTCTGAAAATAAATCTAAGCCTTATTTAAGCGAATATCTTAGAGCAAGCCTTGAAGGTACATCGCAAGCCAGCTCTAGCAGTACTATTCTTGCAGCCTCAGAGGACACATCACAGGCTAAATCGCAGGCTAACCTAGGTAACTCTACCCCTACCACCTCGGGATACACATCGCAAGAGAATACATTGTCAGCTAGCTCAAACAGTTCTAATGACCAGAACGTTAATAAGCTTCTTACTCCATTTCCTCTTGTGTGCGCAATTATCCCAAAACCAGCCGATTCTCCAACAGATAAAAACGGGATAATTATGGTTAAATATGGCAACAAGTTAGAGTATAATCCTGGAACAATTGCTGCATACGCAACAATCTACTATGCAAACTACTACACCACTGGTTCCAGCTCTAGTTTGACAAATTTCCTCAAGTATGTGGGTTGGCTTAAAAATAACTTCAGGGTAAAATCCGGTTACGGTATTTGGGAATACAAATTTGATTACTCACCGTACAATCAAACTGCACCTTGGCCATCGGCTATTTCTCAGGGCATCGGCATAAGCGCCATGCTTGAAGCTTGGAAACTTACCGGCGACAGCGCATATTTCAATATAGCATCGCTTGCACTGCAAGGCTTTAAGGTTCCATGCAGCCAGGGAGGAGTTAAATCTTCTTATACCGATGGATTAGTTTGTTATGAAGCATATCCGGGCCTCCCAAGCTCTCATGTTTTAAATGGATTTATGTTTGCGCTTGCAGGCATTTACGATTACTACCGCTTAACAAACGATCAAAATGCTAAAGAGCTTTTCAATAACGGCGTTTTCTCTTTAAGAAGGCACCTTGCTGATTATGATATCGGTTTTACCTCCATCTATGACCAGTACTATAAATACAAAGCAGTAGCAAGAGACTACCATACCATGCATATAAAGCAGCTGCTTTGGCTCTATCATGCAACTAAAGACCAATTTTTTTATGTATACGCAAAGAAATGGCTCAACTATGATACAGGCTTTATCAAGTCGGCTACTGCGAGCAGCTCTATCGATTCTCGATGTTGTGGTCCTCAAAAACTTTATGATGGCAATAAATACTATAATTACTGGTCGAGCAATAAATTTCCAGTAAGCGTTCAACTAGATATGGGAGAAGAGGTTGCAAAAATATCAGCAATTGTTTTGTATGGAACCCTGGCAAACCAGCTGCCAAAGAGATTTCTAGTAAGCGTTTCTAACGATCGAAAACGTTGGGTCAGCATACTATCAATCAATGGGAATAAGCCGCAGCTTACAAATTATAATAAAACAGGCACTTACGAAACTTTTATCTGGGGCTACAAAATACCCAATCCAGCCTACGCGCGCTTTATCAAGATAACAGCATACAGCACCTACGGCAGCAAGATTCTTGGATTAAGAGAGATAGATATCCATTTTGACCAGACTAAGAACGTTAACAACATGTATAATGCTCTGCTAGCTAATTTTGAGCCTCGACCTTTTGCTCAATAATTTAATAACAAAAGAATAAAAAGCATGTAGCTGCGGGTTTGACCATAAATACAGGTTAAATTCCGTGTGCTAAGCCGCAGGTCTTCCAGTTTCTTCAAGATGTAGACGCCTTACGATAGCTCTTCTTATATCAGCAGCTGTTATAATGCCCACAAGCTGGCCATCTTTCATAACCAATAATCTTCCATCAGCCCTTGATAGCTTAGGAAGGATATCAAAAACTTGCGCGTCTGGATTTGTTACAATATCAGGGGATAGTGGGCGCATTACATCACTTACTCTAATAATTGGCCACTGATCCCTTGGAATATCTCGAATCATATCAATTGTGATTAAACCCTTGGCCCCTCCATTTTCAACTGCTGGGTACCCGATATAATGAAGTCGCATGAAATACCCACTAACCATATCTGCAATGCTTAAGCGTGGGTCAACTACCACAGGGTTTTCCGTCATTATCTCACTTACTTTAACCTTCTCAAGAGCTTCATGGTAGAGAACTTGCTCATAGCCAGCCTCTGCTGCTCTAAGAAGATACCAGCCTAAAAGCACGAACCAAAGCAGAGAAATAAGACCAAAGAAAAGCGGCCCAACTATACCAATGATTATCATTGTATATGCAATCCCTTTTCCAACTGCCGAGGCAATTGCGGTTGATCGCCTTAAGCTGCCGGTAAAATACCAAATCGCTGATCTAAAAACTCTGCCCCCATCAAGCGGAAAACCAGGCAAAAGATTAAATAGCCCAAGAGCCACATTTATGTATCCAAGCCAAAGGGCCGGCACAACTATAAAAAGACCCAGGTTGACACGGCTAGCAACAAAAAAGATGCTGAAGAAAATAGCACCAAGAACTATGCTGCTTAAAGGACCAGCTATGGAAATTTTAAATTCAACGCCAGGTGTCCGAGGCTCTTCTGTTATCCTTGAAATGCCGCCAAAAATTATTAACGTTATGGATTCGACGTTAATACCGTTCATCTTTGCAATTATTGAATGTACCAACTCGTGGGCAAGAACCGAGGAAAAGAAAAAGATTGAGGTGATTATGCCTATCACAATATAAGTTGAAGCACCAAAACCTGGTATAAGCTGCGGAAATAAAGAAAATGAAAGTATAAAAATTATGATGGCAAAAATGATAAACCAACTATAGTCAAGAATTATTTTTATACCGTAAATGCTGCCAAGCGTTATACCGCCACGGCCCATAATTCATATCACTAACCTTATATTACACTAACCTTGCTAAGATTTAGTATTCTTACCCGTAGATTTAATATTTCTACCCGTGGCTAATAATACAAAACGCTTATCTACCAGACTTTTCTTGTAGCCAATCCTTTTCTTTCTCTAGATGCTTTAAGGCTTTTTTAATTTGTTCAACAACGCGTTCGGGTGCGGTTCCACCGCGCATATTACGCCGCCTTACCGCGTTCCCTATGTCAAGAAATTCATATATATCATCATCTATCAGGCTGCTTTCAGCTTGAAATTCTTCAATTGAAAAATCTGTCAACCAGCAGCCTTCTTCGATTGCTTTTCGTACCATATTGCCAGCTATACGGTGGGCATCCCTGAAAGGTACACCCTTAGTTACAAGATAGTCGGCAAGCTCAGTTGCATTGGTAAAACCGCCTTCGGCTGCCTGCCTCATGACCTCTGAGTTTATCTTCATGGTAGATATCATTCCTTGCATTCCAATAAGGCAGTTTTTTACAGTCTCAATACTATCAAAGAGGGCTTCTTTATCCTCCTGCATATCTTTATTGTATGCAAGCGGCAAACCTTTCATTGTGGTAAGAAGCTGCATTAGATTCCCATAAACTCTACCTGTTTTGCCCCTTATAAGCTCTGCAACATCTGCATTCTTCTTTTGTGGCATAATACTACTTCCGGTTGTATAAGCATCATCAAGCTCAATAAACGAAAACTCAGCTGATGACCATATAACAAGCTCTTCTGAAAGCCTACTTAGATGCATCATAAGAATGGAAGCTGCCGCATGAAACTCCAGTATAAAGTCGCGATCAGACACAGCATCCAAACTATTGTTGCTAATCTTTGAAAAGCCAGTTTCCCTAGCCACGTATTCCATGTCTATTGGGTAAGTTGTTCCAGCAAGTGCAGCTGAACCAAGCGGCATGACATCAGTTCTTTGAAATACCCCTTTAAGCCGATTGAAGTCTCGCCGTAGCATCCAGAAGTAGGCCATCATATGATGTGAAAAAAGCACTGGTTGCGCTCTCTGTAGGTGTGTATAACCCGGCATGATTGTCTCTATTTCTTTTTGGGCGATATTTATTAGCTCGGATTGTAGTGTTACTATCTCAGCCCCTATCTCAATTATTGCATTCTTCACGAACATTCGCGTATCAAGTGCAACCTGGTCGTTTCTGCTTCGTGCGGTATGGAGTTTACCACCAACCGGTCCTATTTTTTCAATCAATGCTCGCTCGATACTCATGTGTATATCTTCATCAGAAATATCAAACTTAAATGAGCCTTCCTCGATTTCTTTTAGAATCGATTCCAAGCCTTCCACTATCTGCTTGCTCTCTTCCTCAGTAATAATAGCGCACTTTGCAAGCATCTTTGCATGTGCAATACTTCCCCGTATGTCCTGCTTGTAAAGATATTTATCTACAGGTAGTGAGGCATTGAATTCATCAACAAACCTATCTGTATTTTTCGTAAACCTTCCAGACCATAGTTTCATATTTGGTCTCCTTGTTGCAAAATACAAACTTGCTAATTAATCCTAACTTTGCGTCTTTAAACGCATTCTAATTCAAAATTAAAAATTAACCCTGGACCCTGCCCTTGTTACTTACTTTCTGTATTTGCGGCCCCAGGTTTCAAGACCAAGGCCAAAAATTTTGTTAAAACCGGCTGCTGCTGGATGGGCAAATTTATCACCAGCCTCATAAGTAGCTAGCGCCTTTTCATATAGTGCGTTGGGTGATTTTCTTCCAACAACCTGACACGAGCCCTTGAAAAACTTAAGACGCACAGTCCCATTTACAACTTTCTGAGTTTCGTTAATAAAAGCATCTAGCGATTCACGCAATGGTGAAAACCAAAGCCCATAATATATCATTTCTGCATATTTTTGCTCAACGCCATATTTAAAATGCGCCAACTCGCGCTCCAATGTTATATCTTCCAGGTCCTTATGTGCCATTATAAGAGTAAGAGCTGCTGGTGCTTCATAGACTTCACGTGATTTGATGCCTACAAGCCGGTTCTCAATCTTATCAATGCGACCAAACCCGTTCGAGCCGGCAACTTCATTAATCCTAGAAATGAGCGTCACGATGTCTAGTTGCTCGCCGTCTATTGCAACCGGTACTCCCTCCTTAAATTCCACTTCAAGGTATGCTGGCTTATCCGGCGCCTTAACAGGGTCGACCGTCAGAGCAAATGCATCTTCTGGCGGTTCAATCCACGGGTCCTCAAGAATTCCGCACTCTATCGATCTTCCCCAAAGGTTCTCATCTATACTGTAGGGGCTTTCTTTTGTTATTGGAATAGGGATATTGTGCTTCTTTGCATATTCAATAGCAGATTCGCGTGTAAAATCCCATTCTCTTGCTGGAGCTATAATAGTAAGGTCAGGATTTAAAGCCCTCATTGAAACCTCAAATCTTACCTGGTCGTTTCCTTTCCCTGTGCTTCCATGTGCTGCATAAACAGCACCAGTTCCTTGAGCAACTTCAACCAAAATCTTTGCTATAAGCGGCCTAGAAAGAGCTGTTGCAAGCGGATATCTCTGCTCATAAAGAGCATTTGCCTTTAGAGCAGGTATTATAAAATTCTCGGCAAAAGACCTCTTTGCATTA
>JASEIR010000043.1 GCA_030017355.1 Actinomycetota bacterium | reverse complement strand
GCCTCAGAGGAGGGCACCTTTGATATTGATGATGTCGTAAGTGGCATCGTCGAAAAAATAAAACGGCGGCACCCCCACGTTTTTGGCGACGTAGAAGTTTCTTCAGCTTGCGAAGTGGTAAGAAACTGGGAGGAAATAAAAAGCAAGGAAAAAGAGGAGCCATCAGTCCTTTCAAATATCCCTAAGTCATTTCCTGCTCTCCTTTACGCATATAAGCTGCAAAGCAAAGTGGCAAAAGTTGGGTTTGATTGGGAGAATATTGATGGAGCATTTGAAAAGGTATTAGAGGAAGTAGACGAGCTCAAGCAGGCAAAGACAGAGGGAAGCCAAATCGAAGATGAGGTTGGCGACCTTCTTTTTGCTGTTGTAAATGTTGCACGGCACCTTGATGTAGACCCGGAGCTTGCACTAAAGAAGACGTGTAACAAATTTGAGCGCAGATTTAAATATATAGAGAGTAAATCTGCGCAGCAAGGGAAGAGTATGGCCGATATGACTTTAGAGGATATGGATAAGTTGTGGGATGAAGCAAAAGAAAAAGAGTAGCGGTAACAGCAAGAATAAAGCGGGTGAGGAGGCAATATGAGCGCAATTGATCAAATTATAGGCAGAGAGATTCTTGATTCGAGAGGAAACCCAACTGTTGAAGTCGAGGTCATCCTTGAAAGTGGTGTATCTGGTAAGGCCTTGGTGCCTTCAGGCGCATCGACTGGTGTGTATGAGGCGCTTGAACTAAGAGACGCAGATCCGGGACGTTATCTAGGGAAGGGTGTCCAGAAGGCTGTTGACAACGTTAATAACATAATAGGCCCAGAGCTCGTGGGAATGGATAGCGCAGATCAGCGACTCATTGATATGGCAATGATTGACCTTGATGGCACCGATAATAAGAGTCGTTTAGGGGCAAATGCTATCCTTGGTGTCTCTATAGCTGTTGCAAAGGCAGCTGCAAATTTCCTTGAGCTACCGCTCTATCAGTACATCGGCGGCGTTAATTCACATGTTCTTCCAATACCGATGATGAACATCCTGAATGGTGGTGTGCACGCGGATAACAACGTCGATTTCCAGGAGTTTATGATCATGCCTGTTGGAGCGCCATCTTTTAAAGAGGCTTTAAGGATGGGTGTTGAGGTTTATCATAACTTGAAGAGAGTCTTGAAAGCTAAAAAACTAAATACTTCAGTAGGAGATGAAGGTGGCTTTGCACCTAATCTTTCCTCAAATGAAGAGGCAATCAGGGAAATTATAACTGCAATAGAGGAGTCGGGCTATATTCCAGGGCAGGATATCTATATAGCACTTGACCCAGCATCAAGTGAATTTTATAAGGATGGAAAGTATGTTCTTGAGGGAGAAGGCCGCACGCTTACTCCTTCAGAGATGGTTGCCTACTATGCCGAGCTGACAGAAAAATACCCGATTCTATCCATTGAGGATGGGATGTCCCAAGATGATTGGGATGGCTGGGCGCAGCTAACCGAAAAAATTGGCGAAAAGGTTCAGCTGGTTGGCGATGATCTTTTTGTGACTAATGTAAAAAGGCTCGAAACCGGCATAAAGACAGGAACCGCCAATTCTATTCTCATCAAGCTAAATCAGATTGGAACATTAACCGAAACGCTTGATACGATTGAGATGGCACAGAAGGCAAACTACACAACAGTAATTTCTCACAGATCAGGCGAGACAGAGGATGTTACGATTGCAGATCTGTCGGTGGCTGTAAACGCTGGCCAAATAAAAACAGGGGCTCCTGCAAGAACCGACCGCGTTGCTAAATATAATCAACTACTCCGCATTGAAGAAAGCCTAGGTCCGGCAGCTGAATATAGAGGCATATCAGCTTTCTACAGCATCAAGCGGTAAAAGTAATTTTGAAATATGAAAGGCAAAGCACAAAAGAAATAGATAAAAAGGAAGGCAAAGGACAAGTAGATTTCCATGAGACATGCAAAGATTGTTTGCACAATTGGTCCAGCAAGCCGCGATATCGAGATAATGAGAAAATTACTCGATGCCGGTATGGATGTTATACGCCTAAATATGGCGCATGGCAGTCATGATGATCATAAATTAACCATAGCAAACGCCCGCCAACTAGAAGCTGAAACAAAGAGGCCAATAGCTCTTCTTGCAGACTTGGCTGGTCCAAAGCTAAGAATTGGTGATGTTGCAGGCGGCGAGGTAGTTCTTGATGAGGGCGATGAGTTTACTATAACTACAAGGCCAATAGTTGGGTCGAAAGATATCGTATCTATTAACTATCAAGAACTTCCTAAGGATGTAAGGCCGAGAGATAAGATTTTAATTGATGAAGGACTGATCGTCCTGGAAGTCATAAGCGTAGACAAGTCTGATGTTCACACCAAGATATTAGAAGGAGGACCGCTCCATTCAAGGCGAGGCGTTCACTTACCAGGTGTTATGGTGAGCTTATCTCCACTTTCTGAAAAGGATAGAGAAGACCTTTCTTTTGTCTTAAAAGAAGGTGTGGAGTGGGTAGGTTTATCATTTGTGCGAAGTGCTGATGATGTAAAACTTCTAAAGGACCTCATAACCAAGGCTGGAAGCAAGGCAAGGGTTATTGCCAAAATAGAAAAACAAGAGGCAGTAAAAGATATCGATAGCATAATCGAGGTTGCTGATGGCATTATGGTTGCCCGTGGGGACCTTGGCATTGAAATGCCTATTGAAGAAGTCCCATTGGTTCAGAAAATGATCATAGATAAATGCATGACAGTTGGTAAACCAGTTATAACTGCTACTCAAATGCTTGATTCAATGATTAGAAATCCACGTCCAACAAGAGCTGAGGTAAGTGATGTGGCAAATGCTGTTCTTGATGGAACAGATGCTTTGATGCTCTCAGGCGAGACGGCTATGGGGAGATTTCCGGTTGATAGTGTTGAGGTTATGGCTAGCACAATTATTGCAGCTGAAAAAGTTGTCAGCTATTGCATAGATAGGGGTGCTATAAAAAGAAAATACCCCATTTCAACGACTGAAGCTATAAGTGGCGCTACCTGCGAGATTGCTTATGCACTAGAAGCTAAAGCAATAATCACGTCCACGCAATCCGGTGAGACAGCAAGGCAGGTTGCAAAGCATAGGCCATCTCAGCCCATAATTGCGATAAGCCCAAGCGAGGAAGTTGTACGCCAGCTTATGCTAACCTGGGGCACTATACCATTAAGGGCTGGCCCTAGCGTTAACCTTGATAATATGTTTGATATTGCTGTTGACGCACCGCTTAAGGCTGGTTTAATTGAAAGAGGAGACCTAGTAGTAATTACAGCCGGGGTGCTTGTAAATGTGCCGGGGACAACCAACCTAATTAAGGTACATCGTGTCTAGATTCTGTTACTGTCTTCCTTTTATCAAGCGGTTGTAATATTATAGTTAGTGGGTTAATTATTAGGGTTGTTCTCACGAACGCCATGAGGTCATACTACAAGTTGCAGTAAAAGGTGCTAAGTAAAAGAGACAGCATTGAACGCAGGTCATAGTCGCAGAAAAGAGCAAAGAAAAAGCCAGGTGAGAACGAATAACGTTCGAGTTTTGCGGCCAAGGAAGAGACCAAGACTTTCCGTTGGCCGTATAGTTATGCTTGCGTTAAGCATATATTTTATAATCTGGGCGATCTATCCAATTACCTATCGGCTTGAGCAACAGCGTGAGCTAGACGGATATAAGAGACAGCTTGAAAGCATCAAGGAGCAAAACGCCAAGCTCAAGGAAGAGACAGAATATTTAAAATCAGATGAATATGTAGAGCAGGAAGCAAGGGCACTTGGTTTGACAAAGCCAGATGAGGAGATGGTTGTAGTAATAACGCCAGATTCAAATAAATCACTAAAGGGAAAAGCAGATAAGGTCGAAAAGGATGATGTAAAAACGCAACCAGTTTCCTTATGGCAGCGGATAGTTGGTGCTTTTTCAAGCGTTTTTTAATTAAAAATCGTGGTAGCTTGACATAGTCAACGATAAAATGGGAAAATTTGCTTATTAAAAGGGAAGGAGTTTTTTATAAACAAACATATGTCTTTAGAAGTTGGAAATATTGTTGAAGGTAAGGTAGTTAAAACTACCAACTTCGGAGCTTTTGTTGAGCTCCCCAGTGGCCACACAGGCCTTATTCACATCTCTGAGATCGCGCATTCCTATGTCAAAAATGTTAAAGATTTCTTGCGCGAGAACGACACCGTAAAAGCAAAAGTGGTTGCTATCAAACCGGATGGAAAGATTGATCTTTCCGTAAAGCAGCTTGAAGAATCACCCAAAGAAGAAATTAAAGCTCGATCGCACGAGAAAAAGGAAAGCACTCATTCAGACTCGTTTGAGCGGATGATGAAAGAGTTTCTTCGCCATAGTGAAGAAAAGTTAGGAGATATCAGAAGAAATTTAGAGGGCAAGCGAAATTAACTTATGTAACTTTGCTTTTTTATATTTGGCTCAAATATACGGAATCAGATGTAAGGGCTAGCATTTACAAAAAGTATCCATTTGGGTACTTTTTGCACTTTAGCTGGTGAAAAACCTATTCACCAGTGAAAAGGCAAAAAGATAAAAACGAAAAGGTGATTTCGTTAAAGCTATGATCGTTAAATCCATTAGCCAGGAAGACATAAGAATAATAGCAAATCAACTAAAGAGAACACCAAGAGGTCTCAAAAGCATTGTATCCAGGTGCGAGCTTAACTATCCTCTAGCTGTTGAAAATGAAGCATTTACGGAGGATGGCAAGCCATTTCCTACTCTATATTGGCTTACTTGTCCAGTTAAAATAAAAGCAATATCGCAACTGGAGGATGAGGGATGGGCAAGCAAGATGCAAGAAAAAATAGCATCAGATGAAACTTTGCGAAATCAGCTTTACGCAGCGCAAGAGAGCTATAAAAGCAAGCGCCGGTCAGGAGTAAAAAATGCAAGCCATCCTTTATTTGAAACTGGAATTGCAGGCGTTAAAGATCCAATTGCCATTAAATGCTTGCATGCTCATTATGCGCACTACTTAGCAACAGGTGATAATCCTATTGGCAAAATGGTTGAGGAGAAAATATCCGGCCTAAGATGTACTAAGCGATGTGATTAGTTATGATTGCTGCAGCAATAGATATTGGGACCAATACAGTTAGGCTTTTAATTGCTAAAAAATCAGAGCATAACACAAGCTGGCACGATCTTGTCCAAGAACTTGAAATCGCTCGGCTTGGCGAAGGGGTAAACGAGACTCACCTTATTAAACCAGAGGCAATGGAGCGCACACTAGCTGTGCTCTCTCGCTATAAAAATATTATGGGCCAATTCGGCGTGGAAAAGTTCAGGGCAGTCTCAACAAGCGCTATGCGTGATGCAAAAAATGCTTCTGATTTTGTATCGCTTGTAAAGAATCAGCTTGGTTTTGACATTGATATAATATCTGGTGAAGAAGAGGGCCGACTAACTTTTGCTGGGGCAACTGGTCCAGATTCGCTTGTTCCGCTGAATGAGCTTGTGCTTGTTGTGGATGTCGGTGGTGGCAGCACTGAGTATATCTATGGCAGAAGTGGGCAAATCCTAGGTTCTGTTAGTCTTAATATTGGCTCGGTCCGACTTACCGAGATTTTTTTAAAGCACGACCCCCCAACCAATCACGAAATGCAAAGCGTAAGGGACATGATAAAAGAATTAGCAGAGCCGGTTTTTAAGCGCATTAAAGACGCAAGGCCTTCTATTATCATTGCGGTTGCCGGAACAGCTACGCAACTTGCAGCCATCCAATATGGTGTTGAACCATATGACCCAAGCAAGATTCACGGCTCAAAAATAACTCTTGATGAACTGAAAACCCTAACAAAAAAACTTGCATCAGTTCCACTAGAGGGGCGAAAGAAAATTAAGGGAATGCATCCGCAAAGAGCAGATGTGATTGTTGCAGGAGCGCTCATACTGGAAGAAACACTTTTAAATCTGGATTTTTCCGAGCTAGTGGTAAGTGAGAAGGATATGCTAAACGGCATAATTTATACGCTCGATGGATGGCGCAGCTTCAAATAAATTTGGCACCATACTCTCCATTCTGTTTTAGCTAGTACCGCCACTTTCAAATACGACGACTGGGGAAACCTAATATCTAAAACCGGCAGCGGGGATGCGAAAGATGATTGGTAGATGGGTAAGTTATGGTATTATTGTATAAAGCTTTTTATTGGTCTGCTATTTGGCTTAAAAGGTGAAAACAATGAAAGAGATAATATTTTTAGTTGAGGAATCGGCGGAAGGTGGTTATGAGGCAAAAGCCCTTGGCAACTCCATCTATACGGAGGCCGATACCTTAGAGGAACTAAAAGAGTCCGTAAGGGATGTCGTCAAAACTCACTTTGAAGATAAAGATATGCCAAAGCTAATTAGATTGCATATGGTAAAGGACGAGGTTATAGTCGTATGAGGGTCCCAAAGGATATTGGAGGGAGGGAACTCGCAAGTCTTCTTGTTAGATATGGCTATAAAGTAACACGACAAACCGGAAGCCATATGCGGCTGACAACCAGTATTAACGGAGAACACCACATCACGATCCCAGAGCATAAGCCCTTAGAATCGGTACGCTTAACAGCATTCTCAACGATATTTCCGCACATTTAGAAATAGATAAAAAATCGTTTATTAAAGAACTATTTGAGATGCGCTAGGTATTTTAGCAAGAATCACGTGCTCGTCTCAAACACATTTTCGTCTGCAGGACACCTGGGACGGTCCTACATATTTACTTTTTTCTTTTTATCTCAGGGGCTTCATATTACTCCTTAATGTATGCGATTGAGAATATGGATTTTTGTATGACCATCCCAGCTCTACTAAATAAATTTGGCACCATACTCTCCATTCTGTTTTAGCTATCGGGTAATGTTGTGTTAACGTTTAAGTCCTGCTAAAATTACTTCGTAAATTTTAAAATCTCGGGAAGTTTTCGCGATTGGGCTAGCCTGTCATCCTGAGCAAAGCGAAGAATCTTCAAAGAGTAGAATCAGTTTGGATGCCCGAGTGGCGGAATAGGCAGACGCAGCGGACTTAAAATCCGCCGCCCCCGTGGGCGTGCCAGTTCGACTCTGGCCTCGGGCACCAAATTTAAAAATTTAAGGGACGTTGGTTTCCTAAGTAAACTTTCTTTATGTTCTTCATAAATCACCTGAATTCTAGCTTCACGTTCTTCACGAATCGCTTGAATTTTAGGACACTTATAATAGAACTCCAAGCTTAAGCTTAAAACCTCCAGCTTAAGCTTAAAACCTCCAGCTGCAGCCAAAGGGATTTAAAGCTAATATAACCAATATAAGCAGTATGCCATCAATTGCAGCTACCACAGTAAACCAATTTAGGTCCTTAATCCGTTTCCATACTTTCCTCATTGCGGCCTGTATTTTCCTCCTTGCATCTTCGCTCGTTGCTTAAATTGTTAACCCAAGTGAAAAGTATTAATCCAGAGCGGTGATGTTATTGATGAATTTGTAGAAGTCACACCTCAAACAGGTGGCAAACTTCTGTGCAAAGGAGCCCTGTATTTCTCCATTGCACATAGTTCTGGCAACTCTCCAGCATTTCGTGCCATTTGTGGGGTAGGCAGGGCAACCATTGGCTTTATCATGTCCACATTTTTTGAAATCCCAGCAAAGCAAAAAACCACCACCAACTCCTAGTTTATCGATAAGATTACAGTTGATTATCGGTACTATTTATCGAATACTTTATAGAGAAACTAATAATTTTTTAAAAATAATATTCCGCTTGTGTTTGCAGCGCGAGTATCCTTCATGCGGTACTACGCTATACGGACTTACAAGCCATAGAACTCTTGGAAGGCCCTTGGTTATGAAGTAATCATGAAGCTTTCCAGCAATTAATTTAAAGCACTCTATTTTAGCAATCGATTTTTAATTTTATTTGCGGCCCATATACTTTTTCATATAGTAATAAAAGCCCTGTCCTAGGCGAACAAGCAAGAATAGCACCGCAAAGGCCATGAAGAATGTCGATAAATTTAGCAGGATGCGCGCAAGGTCCGCAAGGATTCCGAAGGCATTAAGCAGCATCGATGTGCCGAACGTAAATATTGCAATCGATGCAAGCGCTAAATCAACGTATCGGTTGCGGTTTGTATACGCAAAAACCACAAGCGCGCCTGTCAAATATGAAATTAAAGCTAACCCTAAACGATTAAGGTCCATTGTTCACCGTATTAAATCTACCCAAAAAGTTGAATCATTACTTTTTATATGTCTGCCCTGCAAGTTTTGTCTTACGGTTCTTAGGAAACAACTAACAATCAAGGAAATATCGAGGAAATGGTGGCACAAAGACTGCGCACCACGAAAAATCTAGCGCATTGCAGAAAACACAGCGCGCTGCAGAAACTTGAGCGACTTAATGACAAAAAATTGGGGCTAGGTTTTAACTATGTATGAGCGTAGAGAAAACTATAAGCTTATAAGGGAGCTAGAGAGATTTAAAAAGCTTTTTCTTGAAGCTTTTGATGCAATTTTTATATTTGACCTTGACGGAAAGGTCTTAGATGCAAACAAGTCTGCTCAGGAGCTTACTGGATATTCCAGAGAAGAATTACTAAAGATGGATTCGTTTGACCTTCGGCCACCAGAAGAAAGTAAGCGAGTTCGCCAAATACTCCATGTGCTAAGAACGCAGGGGGTGGCAAGGGGCATAAGCGATACTCATTACAAGAGAAAAGATGGCACATTAGTTCCAGTTGAGATAAATGCAAAGGTGATTACAGTAGATAGAGAGGCTTATATATTAAATATCTCCCGGGATATAACTGAGAGAAAGAAGATAGAGGCAGAGATTAGGGAAAGAAACGAAAACCTTGAAATACTAAATGAGGTTGGCATTGAAATCACCTCTCGGCTAAATTTGCGAGAAATTCTTCCCAGAGTAGTTAAAAGCGCTGTCAAGATAGTTGGCGGTGATGCTGGTGTCATAGGCTTTATTACTGAAAAAGATCGGAAGATAGAATATCCATATGGCTATAATATGCCAGACAGCCTAGCAAGTGTGATAGCCACTGATGGCTTGCCAATTGTCCAGCAAGTTGTAAGAACGGGAAAACCAATAATCGTTGGTGATTTCGCTGCTTTCGAAAAGGCGTATCGCTGTTTTGCTAGCACGGGTGTTAAATCGCTTATGCTGGTGCCAATCTCGGCAAAAGGAATGGTGTTTGGGGTTCTTGGTGTTTTTAACTTTTCAACGGTTAAAAGATTTACTGAAAGAGGTCTCTGGCTGCTTGAGAATATTGCCAGGCAGGCAGCAGTGGCTATCGAGAACTCTCGCTTGTTTGAAGAGGTGCATCGAAGAGCAAAGCAGAGTGAGGCTGCAAACAAAGTCAGTAGAATCATAAGTTCAACCCTTGATTTATCGGAAGTCTTACGCTTGGTTATCAATGAGATAAGCGAGGCTATTGGCACCGAGGCTGGTGGCATATTCTTTTACAATGCTGACGAAAATAGGTTCTATGGGAAAATGGGATACGGGCCAACCCGCCGGTATGTCCAGGATATTATCGAGGATGCCAGCAACTTTAGACTTGCAGACGAGGCTGTAAAAACAAGGAACATAGTTCTTATTGAGAATGCACAAGCCGATCCAAGAATTCCCCGCAAATATGTGGCGAAGTTTAACCTTCAATCTATACTAGTTTTACCACTTATCGTTAAGGACAAGATAATTGGTGTTGTCTCTTTAGCACATACAGATAAAGAACATAGATTCGATGAGGACCAGATTGCTTTCGCAAAATCTATTGCAGCCCAATCAGCCATTGCAATTGAGAATGCCCGCCTTTATGAAGCAGAACGCTATGTAGCCAGTGTGCTTCAGAAAAGCTTTCTCCCAGCAGAAGTGCCAGAGATACCGAACACTTCTATTGCGGCCTATTACACCACATCAAGTGAGGTTGGGCAGATTGGCGGCGACTTTTACGACTTTATACAACTTCCAGGAAGCCTTATTGCGTTGGTTGTGGGCGATGTTAGTGGCAAAGGCATAGAGGTTGCCTCTACGACCTCGCTTGCCAAATATACCACGCGAGCTTTTGCCTATCAGACAAAACATGCTTCAAGGGTGCTGGAATCAGCTAATGAGGTTATTGCCCGCGAGATTGAGCCCGGTTCTTTTATTACGGTTGTGTATGTGATTTATGATTGGGAGAGCGGGCGATTGCTTGTATCCAATGGAGGCCATCCTTTCCCAATCCATTATGTAGCAAAACAGAATAAAGCTCACTTAATAGAGAATATAAATGCTGCCCTTGGAATTCTTCCTGATCTAGGATACTCAGAGTTAGTAGAAAAGCTTGAGGAGGGTGATGTTCTTGTCCTTTATACTGATGGATTAACCGAGGCCCGTCGGGGTAATCAGTTTTACGGCACGGATAGGCTTATGCAAATAGTTACCAATAATGCCCACCTGCCAGCCGAAAAATTAATTAATCAAATCGTGGCAGATGTGTATGCGTTTGCTGAAGGGAAGCTCACGGATGATATTGCATTAAATGTGCTTAAGAGAGTATAAATATGCTTACTGTTTACCGGAGGCATCTAAAGAACTTGCTCTAGGCGTGGTGGTGATTCTTGTTCGTCTATTAAGCTTACATGGTGAAAGAGCATTTTGAGGTCGCACGGGATTCTAAAGTGCAAAACCTTAACATCTTTCGGTGCTTTAACATCGAGTGAAGGCGTTAAGATTAAGAGTCCTTTAACCCCAGCTTTTACAAGAAGATCAACGCTATACTGAACCCAGTTTGGCTGAGTCGCTACTATTGCTACCTTTATTTCCATATCGCCAAGCACCATAAGAATTGCATCAATTGGTCTAACCTCATGACCATTAATAACTGCACCTTTATCGGCTGGGTCTTCAGAGAAAAAAGCGCAGGCAACAAAGCCAAACCTCTCGGCAGAGAAAAAGTTAAAAATCGATGTCACGGTTTTTGCTGATCCAACAAAGGCAATGGGTGCAAAAGTGGGCAGTGCTAAAAAGTCCCCCAGCAGCTTTCTTAATTCATCGATATTATATCCAACTCCCGGCGTGCCTGGCCCATCGTTAAGATAAGAGAGATCACTTCTCACAGTTGCATCAGTTACCCCGAGGACATCCGCAAGTTCCTTTGAGGTCACCAGCTCATTTCTGCCGAGCAAGACCCAATCGTTTAACATGCAATGATATAGAGCCATCCTTTGAAGTACGGCAGGTGGCGTTGGTTTAAGTCTTGCTGCTTTACGCACCTTGATCACCTTTAAAAGCAACGATTATCTAAGTTTTGGACGGGATACTATGTGACTTAGTGCCTAGTCCAATTTGAACTATACCGGTTGGCCATATCTTTGTCAAGCAATTTTAACGGATTTTTACGGTCTATGTTAAAAATTTATCGATCTTGTTAGTTGGTTAAATAATTTTGAGGTTGCTTTGCATACTCTTAGAAGGAAGAATGTAAGTGTTGCCTGAAATTGATACCTGCAATAAACTATATTTACTCTTAATTTGTGAAATCTTGGGGACGTTGCTATAAATTGTCAAGATCTTATTAGGGACGTTGCTATAAATTGTGAAGGAATCTTGGGACGTTGCTACAAATTGTGTATTTTCTCAAGGAATTTATAGCAACGTCCCTAGAAGGCGAAAAGCCAAGGAATTTATAGAATTTATAGCAACGTCCCTACGGAGGGTGAAAGATGCACCGCAGCAACGTGAGGCAGATATTGGAAGAATTAAAAAGTGGAACCCTTAGCGTTGATGAGGCATACGACCGTTTAAGGCACCTGCCTTTTACCGACCTCGAGTTTGCAAAGGTAGATAACCACAGGGCTATTCGGAAAGGCTTTCCCGAGGTTATTTTCTGCCAGGGAAAGACGGTTGAGCAAATAAAAGACATTGCAAAAACTGTACTTGAGAATGCGGACGCTCTCATGGCTACAAGGGCAAATGAGGAAGTTTTTGCAGCTATAAAAAGCATCGAGCCAGGCGCCATTTATCACCCGCAAGCCGGGGTTGTTTGCGTTGATAAGCGGGATAAACAGGAAAAAATCGGTTTAATGGCTGTTATTAGTGCTGGTACGGCAGATATTCCAGTTGCTGAAGAAGCAGCAATAACTGCCGAGATGCTTAACTCTAAAGTTGAGCGAATCTATGATGTTGGTGTTGCTGGCCTTCACAGGCTTCTCTCGGCATATGAGAGAATTGCTTCTGCGCGGGTAATTGTTGTTGTAGCTGGGATGGACGGTGTTTTACCAAGCGTTGTTGGAGGTCTTGTATCATGCCCTGTTATCGCGGTGCCTACAAGCATTGGCTATGGGGCTCATTTTAGTGGATTAGCGCCTCTTCTTACTATGCTAAACTCATGTGCAAGCGGCGTTGCTGTGGTTAACATCGACAACGGTTTCGGTGCCGGATACATTGCGGCACTCATTAACCAGCTTGGTAACTATTGACCATTATCCGATGATGTCATTCTGAACGTAGCGACAGCGGAGTGAAGAATCTCAATAACATTGTCATAATTATGCCACTGGAATACGTATAACCAGACAGGTGATGGTTGAATTCTTAGAAATAATGAAGAATGGTGAATAGATACTGGATCAATGGGGTTGAAGATGACCTTAACGCCCGACTTACAGGAAAAATACGAAAAGCTTAAAGGCATCCTAAGAGATATGCAAAGCGTTCTAGTGGGATTTTCTGGTGGGGTAGATAGCACGTTTCTTTTAAAAGTTGCGCATGATGAGCTGGCCGATAATGTGCTTGCTGTTACAGCAAGCTCAGCAACACTTAGCTGGGATGAGCTTGAAGAATCAAAACAGCTGGCACAAATTATAGGGGCTCCGCATTTGGTTATTGAAGCTGATGAGCTAAAATGCGCTGAGTTTGTTAAAAACCCGCCTGACCGTTGCTATCACTGCAAGAAACTCAGGTTTTCAATCTTGAGAAATCTCCAGCTTGAGCATAATTTGAAATGGCTTGCAGATGGAACCAATGCCGACGATGAAGATGACTGGCGGCCGGGGATTAAAGCAGCAGCTGAATTGGGAGTAAGAAGTCCATTGAAAGAAGCTGGCCTTACAAAGCTAGATATTCGTGAGCTGGCAGCTGCAGTTTCTCTTCCAAATTGGGATAAGCCAAGCATGGCCTGTCTTGCATCGAGAATACCTTATGGCGAAGAAATTACCGAAATTAAGTTGCAGCAAATAGCAGAGGCTGAAAAATTCTTAAGAGGGCTTGGCTTAAGGCAGCTTAGAGTCCGCCACCATGGCAATACGGCAAGAATTGAGGTCCCGAAAGATGATTGGCCTAGGGTTATTGAGCAATCCGAGATGGTTGTTGAGAAGCTTAAAGAGGTTGGCTTTCACTTCGTCTCACTTGACCTCTCTGGATTCAGAAGCGGTAGCTTGAACTGTGTTCTTGCAAAAAAATCCTTTGCCTCTTGATTATCAGGTGATAATGCAAGGAGTTTTTCATAATATTGCTTGGCTTTCTCTATGTTGCCTAACTTCTCATAGCCTTTGGCCATTACTGTGATTTGCCCAATCTCCTCTGGATTGATCTTTAGCGCAAGTCTGGCTGAATCAATTGCCTCCTTATACCTTCCTTGGTACAAAAAAATGCTGCTTAAAGCCTTTAAGGCTTGTATATTATAAGGCCGGATTTTAATGCCTGTTTCTAGTTCCTTTATTGCGGTATTTAATATTGGGTCATCAGGGCTAAAGGCCAACCTGATAAGCGAATTGCCCAAAAACCTATAGTGATCACTTTCGTATGGCTCAAACTTCTTTCCAAGGGCATATATGCTAGCTGCCTTTCTTTGAAGATTATAGTCTTGCTTGGAAAAAGCAAAATCCTCGAGGCTTCGGCCATAATAGTCATAGTACCTCCCGTTTTTGTATAATTTGATGGCTCGCTCATAATTGCCAAAGGCATTCTCATAATAGCCTAGGTTTGAATTATTAATTGCTAAAGCAAAGTAGCGGTCACCAACATATAAAGACATAGCATAATATGCTGAGACAAGCGCGACTAAACTAAGAGCGGCCATTGCTGCCTTTAGCAATAAATCACCTTCTCGCTCTGCGGCAGATTTTACAATTGGCGATGCTGCAACAAGAGCACCAATTATAATCCAAAAGATGCCTGTGCTTCCTGATACACTTACTCCAAAAATGAG
>JASEIR010000042.1:501-14237 GCA_030017355.1 Actinomycetota bacterium | reverse complement strand
GGAGCAGCATTTAGAATAGCAAAAGCAAGAAGAGCTTCAATAATAGATGATCTACTCTCCTTAGTTGATCTAGGCGATAAAAAGGATTCTTATGTGGAGTCTTTATCAAGAGGGATGAAGCAAAGACTCTGTCTTGCAAGAGCCCTTATCCATGATCCAAAGCTACTCATTCTAGATGAGCCGGCCTCAGGCCTTGACCCAAGGGCAAGAGTTGAGATGAGAGAGCTTTTAAAAGAGCTAAAGAGGATGGGTAAAACCATCATTGTCTCTTCTCATATCCTTCCAGAGCTATCTGAGCTATGTACCCATATTGGAATCATCGAGAGAGGTACTCTTCTGGTAAGTGGTGAGGTTGAGAAGATAATTAGGGATGCTCATACCATAAAACTAGTAAAAATCCGAGTGCTTGGTGATATCGAACCATTCATAGACGCTTCAGAAAATTTCGATGCCATTGTTTCTGTAAAACAGCTGGAACAAGGTCTTTTTTCTGTAGAGATCGCGGGCGGAACTGAGATGGTCGCCGATTTTCTAACCTACCTGATTAATAAAAAAGTCAGGATTATATCATATTTCGAGGAACCAACAAACCTGGAAGATATCTTCTTTAAGATTACCGAAGGAGTAGTTCAGTGAGAGATAACGCCGTTGTTATTAAAGAATTGAGAAGTCGGATGAGAGGAGGGCGTGCTTCCCTGATTCTCACTCTCTACTTGATCGTCTTATCTACCTTCGCATTCGGTGTAATTGATATGACTGAGCAAACCATGTCTATGGGAGCCAGGCCTTTTTATATTGGCGCTATTCTCCTCTTAGCTATCTCATTTTTCCAGCTTGCCATGGTCCTGTTCCTAACGCCCGCTTTCACCGTCGGTGCGATAACCAGGGAGAAAGAGCAACAAACGCATGATCTGCTGGTTATTACTAAGATGTCCCCTCTCTCCATTGTAATAGGTAAATTGTTTTCTGCAGTTGCTTATATATTTCTTCTTATCCTGGCTTCCCTTCCGGTGACGAGTATTGTCTTCATATTTGGTGGGGTATCTCTTTTAGATTTTGTCCTCGTCTACTTATTTACACTGGTAACAACAATCTTCTTCGGTGCTATAGGCTTGTTTTTCTCTTCCCTTGTTAGAAAAACACAGTTCTCGACAATCCTCTCCTACTCAGTTGTATTGACCTTTGTTATAGGTACACTAATAACATCTGTATTTATAGGTGTGTTTTTTCTGCAGGGGCCTAACGCAGATAGAGAAACTGGCGCACTGCTAATGAATATGGTCCTTATCTTTAATCCGTTTTACTCCTTAGGCTCGATCTTCTCAAGTATGGTGCCCGGGCCATTTAGTATACCCACAATCGTAGGAGGCCCCGATGGCCAGCAGGGTGCCCACTTAATAGCCGATTGGCTATACACGCTCATAGTATATTCGATCCTTACAGTCCTTCTTATTTTGGCATCAGCCCAGTTGATTAAGCCTATAAATCGCTGGAGCTTTAAATTCATATTAAGAAGATCAGGAAAAGAGAACGCACAGTTAGATAAGTCAATGATCGTTAGCCAAAGTGGTGAGTAAAAATGCAAGCTCTAAAAGCTCATCAAGATAGTCACGATAAGCATATCAACGATAGTGTCGGAAGCGCCATAATACTTCAGAAGCTTGCTCAGGCCAGGCTTCATATAAGGCTCAATAGATGCTGGCATAATTTCCTTTTTTCCCTGCTAGCCGCTCTATCTATGACCCTACTAATCGAATTCATGTTTAGAATCCTTATTTTTGATAACCGCCGGATCTTTGAGGCCTTGGTCTTTACTGTCATCCCAATACTTGCAGTATCATGGCCTTTCTTCCAGAGAATTGATGATTTTAAATGTGCAACAACTGTTGACCTGTTATTTAAGACCAAGGAGCGCTTATCAACAGCGATTGAGCTAAGAAGCCAGGGGTTAAGGACTAGATTCAGTCCTGAGGTGATCTCCGATGCAGCCAAGATCGCATCAACAATCAATCCGGCCGAAGGGTTCTCGTACAGGCCTCCAAAACAGGTTGTCGTGGCCATAATCTCTCTAGTTCTTGCCAATGGTCTGCTCTTCTACCTTCCAAATCCAAGTGAGATTGTTCTTATGGAAAGAAAGGCGCTCGCCAAGCAACTTGAGATCGAGAAGAAGGTACTCGAAAAAAAGAAGGCTGATATATCAAAGAACACCGGGTTAAGTAAAAAAGATAAAGAAGAGCTCCTAAAGAAAATCGATGATTTAATCAAGGAGCTATCTAAGAAGAACCTTACCAGAGAAGAAGCTGTTGCTAAAATATCCCAACTAAAGCAGGAGCTAGAAAAGGAAAAACCGGCTTGGGGTAAGAGCAGCGATGAAATGCTGCAAAGGCTTGCAAGACGGATGTCTGGAATGCCAGGCATAAAGGAACTATCCAGCGCCCTTCAGAATCGGGATTTTAAATTAGCCGCCAAAGAAGCCAAAAAACTATCCAACCTAAAGAATCTTAGCGAAAGCGAGAAAAAAGCATTATCAGCCGAGCTAAACCGGATGTCGGAATCTGCCTCACAAACCGACCCTCAACTAGCAAAAGCCCTATCTAAGTTATCCCATGCGCTGGGAGGCCGCCAGTCAGGTGAACGAGATCTAGAACAGGCATCAAATCAGTTAGCCCAAGCTCTAGAGCAAGCCGGACAATCGGCCTCGTTTGAGCAAATGATATCCAGTCTCTCAGATCAACTGTCGCAAAGCAGATTATCGATGGCTAACGCTGGGCAACAATCCTCGCAGATGGCTTCCTCATCAGGCCGGAATTCCTCAAGTAACCAAAGCGGCAATAACTTGGGTAACCAAGGAAGAAATAATGGACAGAGTGGTTCCAACGCTGGAAATAATTCGGGGAATGGTAGCGGCGCAGGAAAAGGGGCAATTGGCGCCAGGCCAAATTCAAACCAGGGAATTAGCTCTGGCTCCAACGACTTTGGAAATATCAAACTCGACCGGGAGCGACGAAAGGGAAAATACGAGTCCATTTATGCTCCCGAACTAATTAGTGCAAATAAGAGAGATGAGAAATTAACAGGGCAAAAATTGCAGGGAGAAGAAACTGTCGAAAACATAAGCCTGCCGCCGTCAATGAAGGAAGCCCTTATCCCATACACCCAGGTTTACTACCATTATTACGATACAGCCGTGGAGGCGATTAACAGAGGTGAAATACCGCCAGGCATGGAAGAGATTATAAAGAATTACTTCGATTCCCTGAGGCCTAATAAGTAATAAAGAATAGAATATCTAATTGGCTTAAAACCAAGAACCTATGTAGTGAAGGAGTGTTCCATGAAAACAGATGATAATACTAGAACCATGGAGATCCCGATAGAAGAGTTTGGCAAGACTGCAAAGAAAATCGAAGAGGAGATTCGAAAAGTAATTGTAGGCCAAGCGGAGATAATTAGGGGCGTCATTATAGCATTGATTGCCGAGGGACACGTGCTCTTAGAAGGAGTGCCGGGCCTTGGTAAAACCATGCTCATCCGTACACTAAGTGAAGTCCTTGATCTGGAGTTTAGTCGCATACAGTTTACTCCCGACCTGATGCCAGCGGATATTATTGGCACTAATATACTTTCCGAGGATGGTGCTGGCAACAAGGCCTTAACATACCAGCAGGGACCTATTTTTGCTAACCTTGTCCTTGCGGACGAGATAAACAGGGCGACGCCAAAAACCCAGTCATCTCTTTTAGAGGCCATGCAGGAAAGATCGGTAACTGTGGGAACCAAAACGCGTAAGCTCCCTTCCCCTTTCTTTGTCATGGCAACACAAAACCCTCTTGAAATGGAGGGTACCTATCCGCTCCCCGAGGCTCAGCTTGATCGCTTCTTTTTCAAACTGCTTGTCCCATACCCTGAAGATCTTGAGCTCTTGGAGATAATGAACCGAACGACAATCTCGACTGTTCCGAAGGTGAGTAAGGTTGCCAGTGGCGAGATGATACTTAACATGAGCGCCCTAGCTAAAGAAGTACTGGTCGCCTCTCATGTCGCCGAGTATGGAATCAAGGTGATGTTGGCAACACATCCCGACAAGGAGTTCGCGCCAAAATCAGTTAAGCAATTTGCCCGTTATGGCTCTAGCCCGAGGGGCGCTCAAGCATTATTCCTCGCAGCTAAGATAAGGGCCCTACTTGATGGACGATATAACGTTGCATTTGAGGATTTTCGTGAAGTAGCCATGCCTGCACTCCGTCACCGTATTCTTCTTAACTACGAGGCAGTTATGGAGGGCGTGACATCAGACGCGCTAGTTAAAGATATCTTGGATGTGATTCAACCGGGATAAGAACAGGGTCTCACAAATTAACCATATAGATGTAAGTAAAAGCGAGTAGTTCTATGAGCTTAATCGATTCCAAACTCCTTTCCTCGCTGGATGGGTTAAAAATAATCACACACAGACCGCTTCCCGGAAGATTCAAGGGCGATCTCAGGAGTCTGAAAAAAGGAAGCGCAATTGAGTTTGCCGATTTTCGGGATTATGTCCCTGGCGATGACTTGCGCACAATCGATTGGAATATCTATGCGCGGCTGGAGCGCCCATATATTAAATTATTCGAGGAAGAGGAAGATACGACCATCAGGATTCTTATCGATTGCAGCCGGTCAATGCGCTGGGGTGAGCCTGATAAGCTTAATTACGCAAGAAAACTGGGTGGCTGCCTTTCATATATTGCGCTTCGAAATCTTAACTGGGTTTCGGTTTATGGTTTCAGTGATGGGGTTAATGCTCGCTTTGCACTCCATCGCGGCCTAGCCTATATTCCTCCGTTACTTAACTTTCTGGAAGGCCTTGAGCCTACCGGCAAGACAAACCTTTTAGGCGCCTGTCGTCAGATCGTTTCCGAAAGGTCAGCGGCCGGTCTTGTTTTCATCATAAGCGACCTGTTTGGTGATAACATCGATAAAGCCCTAAGCCTTTTAGGGGAGAGAAAAAGAGAGGTCTGTGTGATTCACATTCTCTCCCCGCAAGAGCTAGAGCCCGATGTCCTCGGGGATATCAGGCTTGTTGATTCAGAGACAGGCGAAAAGCGAGAGGCCTCAATCACGCCAAAGCTGCTAAACAAATATAAGAAGAACCTCAGAACCTGGAAGGAATCCCTGGAAAGCGCTTGTCACAAGCGGGGTATGAATTATATCGATATAGAAACATCTATCCCACTAGATGAACTCCTTCTAAAGACATTCAGGAAGAGGGGGCTTCTGACTTGAGATTCCTTAATTCATCCATGTTTTTTCTTAGCACAGCTTTGCCAATCGTCGTGATCTTCTACATGCTCAAGATAAGAAGGAAGGATACCCCTATCTCAAGCATCTATTTATGGCAAGATCTCTTGCAGGACATTCAGGCAAATACTCCCTGGCAGCGATTAAAGCCAAATATTCTCATGCTTTTACAGCTACTTGCCCTCATATCCCTTATCATCGCCCTCGCCTTGCCCACTATTAGCGGTCAAGCTGGAGATGCAAAGAATATCACCCTTATAATCGATAACTCGCAAAGCATGGGAACAACGATAGGCGGTCTATCAAGGCTTGATATGGCAAAATCAAAAGCAAGGGCGATTATTGACCGAGCGCCGGATGGGGCTAGAATCTCACTCATAACATTTGCAGATAGATCAAGGATTATCCTTGTTAACTCCCAGGACTTAAATCTGGTGAAAAGAGAAATAGGGAATCTAAAGCCTGAGGGGTCATCGACCAACATTGACAGTGCCATAAATATCGGCACCTCGATAGCCAGTCGTTCCAAGGACAGCCAGGTTTATTTAATCAGCGACGGATGCTTTGAAAAAGTCAAGACCGCCCTAAAATCGCCAGTGAAATTCGTGCGTGTGGGTGAGAGCGATGATAATGTTGCCATTCGAACGGCAACGCTGCTTGAGAACCTCAACCCACCTCATTTGCCGTTGCTCTTTGTCTCGGTTGAAAATTTTTCGAGTAAGGCAAAGAGCATCTTGGTTAGCATCTACCATAATAACAAGTTAATCGATTCAAAACAGTTAAAACTAAAAAAGCGCTCGATGGATAGCGTTGTTTTTAAAGACGGTCTCCTGGGATTGGAGGCGATCGAAGTCAGGCTGTCGTGTAGCAATTTGCTTAAGATTGATGATAGCGCCTGGGTTCTAAAATCAGAAAGAGCCCTAAAGAACATCTCTCTGGTAAGCAATGGAAACCTGTTTCTGGAAGAGGGCCTTCGCGCAGTCTCATCGGCAAAAATTAGTATGGTTGGTCCCAAAGACTGGATGAAGGACAAAAATGCCGATATATTTGTCTTTGATGGCTTTGCCCCCAGGAGCCTGCCTAACCGAAACTTCCTTGTAGTCAACCCGCCAGTCGTAAAGAGTAAGCCATCTGTATTCGAGGCCTCAGGATTTGAGCGGGCGCCCTCAATTGAGAGCCTTGATCCAAATCACCTGGTTCTGCAATCCGTTGATCTGGAAGAGATAAAAATCGCAAGGGTTAAGATGACTCATATCCCTAGCTGGATGAAAGCCCTAGCCAGCGGAAAATCAACTACCGCAATAGCTGCCGGTGAGGACGATGGAAGGCGAGCTGTCCTGCTCTCATTCGATCTAAGGGAATCGGATTTGCCCCTGAGGATTGCATATCCGATCCTTCTTGCAAATATCATCGATTATATAAGCCCTGCGCCGGTTGGGAAAAATCTTTCCCGTTTAAATCTGGGCGAGAGCATTGTAATAAGGCCACTTGCCGGTGCAAGCTCTATAACCATCGATTATCCTGATGGCAGCAGGAAAATGCTCAAGAAAGAAGAGCAAGTGTTTCAAGACACGCGGGCTCCAGGCATATACCGCATCAGTCAGCAAGTTGGGAGCAAAGTCGTCTCCGAGCCTTTTGCAGTTAGCCTGATATCACAGCGTGAGTCCGATATTGCCCCGGCCGACCATCCCGAACTTGCTTTTAGGCAGACATCAAAAAGCCGGCCAAGCACCAGCAGTGTCGATGTTGATATCTGGAGATGGTTTGCCCTTGCGGCCCTGGTTCTGCTTATGATCGAGGGCTGGGTTTATGTAAAGGGGTATTGATATGCCATTAGTATTTAAGCAACCGTTAATCTTAATACTCCTCATCTTAATTCCAGCGGTTATCCTCTGGTCAAGAAAGCATGCTTTTCCAGGGCTGACATCAAGTCGGAAAATTATTTCGATTACCCTGCGCTGCATCATTCTGGCTTTGCTGGTATTTTCTCTGGCGGGTTTAAGCATAAAGAAATCGGTTGATGAGATATCGACTATCTTTGCCATCGACCTCTCAGATAGTATTACCAGCAGGGGAAAGGAACAGGCATTAAATTTTGTTAAGGATGCTTTAGCCAGTATGGGTAAGAAGAATACCGCCGGTATCGTAGTTTTTGGAGCTGATGCCCTCGTTGAGTGTTATCCTTCTAAAAATCCCGAGCTTGGTTACATCAGTTCTATGCCAAAAACCGGCCTTACCAATATAGCCGGGGCACTTAATCTGGGGTCTGCCATGCTTCCCCTTGATTCGAGAAAGCATCTCGTTCTCTTATCAGATGGTAATGAGAGCCTTGGTGATACTAACGAAGCAATAAAGCTTCTCAAGCTAAACAATATCCGGCTTTCGGTGGTTACTCTTCCCTCGCTTAATAAGAACGAGGTAATTATGATGTCGCTTAAGACACCATCAGTTGTCAGGGTAGGCGAAAGATTTTACGCAACGGTTAAGGTAGAAAGCGATGTTGAAACGGAAGGAAACCTGCAAATATTCCAAGACGATGAGCCGGTAAAAAGTATGATGGTTCGCATCGAGAAAGGTATTAACGAATACTCCTGTGAGCTGGAAGCAAAAAGCAACGGTTTTAGAAAACTTAAAGCCCAGGTAGAGCCAAGAATCGATTATTGGGCGGAAAACAACGAGGCGCATAGCATAACTCTAGTAGAGGGTCCACCAAAAATAATGGTTGTTGAAGGTGCTGACGGCGAGTCGGTAAATCTTATCCGGGCCCTGAAAAGTTCGTCTCTAAATACAACCCTAATTAAACCCGAGGACGTACCGTCAAAGGCCGCAAGCCTTGCCGAATATCAGTCCGTAGTTTTAGTTAACGTATCTGCGGAACAGCTTGGTGAAGAGAAAATGAAGGCGATAAAATCCTACGTCCGCGACACGGGTGGCGGCTTGATAGCTATCGCTGGAGACCAGAGCTTTGGAATTGGCGGTTATATCGGGACACCGCTTGATGACGCGCTTCCGGTAAAGTCTGAAATCGAGAGTCGGCGCCACCTTCCCTCGGTTGCTGTAGTTCTTGTTGTCGATAAATCCGGAAGCATGGGGCAGTGCCATTGCTCAGGCGATAACCGCGATACGGCAAGGAGCTTTGAGGGCGGAGTAAGCAAGATCGAGCTGGCAAAGATAGCAGCAGTGGGGGCCTCAAAAGTACTCGGCAAAAAGGATTATTTTGGGGTTATAGCTGTAGATGATAGGGCAAGCTGGGTTGTGCCCCTCAAAAAATATGACAATAAGAATCGGATTCCAGATATGGTTGGCAGTCTCACCGCAAGCGGCAGCCAGGTTCTTGAGGCCGGCGTCGAGGAGGCAGCCAGGCAGTTAAAGAAAAATGAGGCGCAAATAAAGCATGTTATATTGCTGACCGACGGCTGGACCGGAATGCAGGGCCTCGATCCCATCGTAAGGGACATGAAACGCAGCGGCATAACATTTTCAGCGGTTGCCGCTGGGGGCGGCTCATCGGAATTTCTTAAGGAATTGGCAGGTGTGGGTGGCGGCAGGCATTACCCCATGACGACCGATTGGGATATCCCGAAATTCATAACCAAAGAGACCGCCCTTATCTCTCGCTCCTATGTAAATCAAAGGGTTTTTTATCCTAAGCTGGTAAACCCGACTCAGATTCTAAAAAGCATTGGTGATTCCGGAATTCCGGCACTTAAAGGATATATTGCAACTACACCGAAGGGTCGATCCGAGATAACTTTTGTCTCCGATGAGGGCGACCCGATACTCTCAACGTGGCGATACGGTCTTGGAACCTCCGTGGCCTGGTTATCCGACTCGAAAAACCGTTGGTCAAGCAATTGGCTTTCCTGGGAACGGTTTGATGAATTCTGGTCGTCCGTAGTGCGCTCCTGCATGCCGCAGAAAAGAAGCGATGACCTTATCGCAAGCACCAGGCAAGTTGGAAAAGATGCGGTGGTTTCCGTCTCGTTCAAGTCAGACAGCGCGAAGGCAAAAAGCGGAGCTGCTATAACAGGAAAGGTCGCAAGGCCGGACAACTCAACCGATTCTATAAGGCTTGAAGAGACGTCACCCGGTAAATTTGAGGGCAGATTTGAAGCTGCCCAAAAAGGAACTTATCTGGTGACAGTTTCGATTAAGAATCGGGATGGTACAACCTCAAACTATACCCTCGGACACGTCGTTTCTTATTCGTCCGAATACCGCTTCAGGGAGCCAAACAAGGCCCTTCTGACCAGGCTGGTATCGGCCACAGGCGGAAGGTTCTTAAAGTCGCCGGATGAAGCATTTGCAGAAGATCTACCACCATACTATAGCTTACGAGAAATATCAAATTACCTTCTTCTTGTGGTGTTCCTGTTATTCTTCTTCGACATAGCCCTTAGAAGGATTACCATTTCCAAAGAGGATATAAAAGCTGCACAAGCTTATGTCTCTTCTAGGTGGAAAGCCCTTGTCTCGCTACCCAAGGTCGCTACCAGTAAGCCCGAAAAGGAAGAGGTTATCTCAAGGCTTGAAGAGGCCAAGAAACGTGCTTCCAGGCGATGGGGTAAGCCGGGCTCGTAATATGAAGGCCTGCGCCAGAAACAGCAACGTCACCGCCGGTATATAGAAGGTGAAATCCCAGAGATTACTTACTAAGAAAACAAGGCATGAAAATGACAGCACCATGCGCAGATCATAATCCGCTCCTTCATCTCGGCGCAAAACAGATAGGAATATAAGCCTGGTGCAATATACATAAAGGAGGAGAAGTATGACTATCCCTAGCAAGCCAAGCTCCACTCCAATATGCAGAAATAAATTATGCGCGTGGCGCGTGATACTATCCAGTGCAAATTTTGGATATATAAGGTCATAATTACCAATTCCCCAGCCAAGCCAAGGTCTTTGAAGCCAGGTGTTAAAACTCCCCTCCCAGGTCGCCAACCTGTGGGCCACTATATTCTCAGGCGTGATATCGAATATAAGCCAGCTCATCATGCTGACTATACCACCGCTATTAATTACTCCTGCTAAGAAGATTACCGTAATTATAAGTATCAGCAAGCTCACGATTTTTAAATAATTAGCATGATAATCTCTAGTATGTAGTCTCGTTATCATGTATCCGGCTATAATAATTAGAAACAGGAAGCCCGTTTTTGAGAAGCTTAGTAGAATAGCTGCAATCTGGATGATTGATAAACTTGTCAGAAGCCTGCGCCGGCTCTTCGGGGTGATATTTCGAAGGTATAAGGTTGGGCCAAGGGTCATCAGGACATATACTGCAAGGCCATTTGGGTATTCTATGCAGGAGGCAGCCACAACCACGCCACCTACCGCCATCGCCCATGGATAGAACTGCAGAATAAATCCAATTATACCGGTTGCAGAAACTACACCTCCTATGATGGCAAATACAAGCAGCCACAGCTCGATGCCTGTTTTCTGCTTAAACGCCAACAGCTGCCAAACATGAGAGAATACGAATAGAAACAAGAAGTATGCAATATAGATGAAAGAACTCGATATGGAGTTAAAAGGCATCGAGGACCAGAGGATTGAAAGCATTGATACTAAAGCAAGCGACCCCGCCCAGATAATAAAGAATCTAGAGTCTACCTTCTCTTTATTTAGCAACCCTCCGTTGAGGAAGGCTATAAACAAAACAACCGTCAGCATGAATATAATGTGCTGGTAGATAGGGTAATATGCACCCCGAAGAATTGAAGAAGCTGCTAGAACTAGAACCAGCAACATGGGAGCAGATAATGATAAAACTTTTTCTCCTTTCGCTGAGGTAGCTATTACAGTAGGCATGATTCCTCAATCTTAGACTTGATGTAAGGATAGCAGATTTACGATAGCACTTAAAGCCGTGCTACCGTAAATAGTTACCAGTCCCTAGTCCTACATTCCGAGTCCTTCTTAATTCCTAATCTTTTAAATTCTGACTAGGGACGAGGGACTGTAGCACTGTAGGACTTTATAAAAAAAAGCTTGTACTATAATTTACTATATTGTATCTTAGAGATAGATCTCCCTAGAGTGGCTAAGTTTTCAAGAAACCTCTATCGAAAACTTCGCATACTCGGGAACCTATTCAAAACTCCAGACGTCTAACACATAGAAATAGAAGTAGTCTATTTGCAATAGTTGGAGGAAAAATTGAGTAGCCCCAGCTTACTTAAACACTGGTTTTTGACAGTCGCCATCGCGCTCCTCTTAAGCGCCGTTTTTATCTGCATGAGTGTAGATCTTGGTTCATTAAGCCTGTTAAAATTGCTTGCAAGTGATGTGCGTATGGCGACTCAACCGCAAGACCTAGGTAAATTAGATATAGGTTCAGTAATATCCCCAAACAATCCAGCAGATCGCTCAAAGACCATCATCACCGAAAACAAAAAACTAAAGATGACGGTCATAGCTGGCATCAAGGGCTATCACCATCCTCAAAAATGGATACCGGTAAAATTTATCCTTGAGAACTACGGGCCATCGGTCAACGGCTATGTCGAAGTAATCGAGAACAACCCTGCGGGTAACCCGCATAACATCTTTCGAAAGAGATTGGATCTTGCACAAGGTGCGAGAAAAAAGGCTGAGCTGACTATCATGGTTGACCAACCGTTCTTTAAAGCGCGCTATGTCTCCAGAGACAAAGTACTCCTGCAAACCACTTTGAGTCCCCGCTGGGTAGAGCCCTTCGCAAACATTATCGGCGTGCTCACAAACGAGGACTCAAATATGAATTTCTTTAAGGATATCACTGCTATCACACAAAACCCACAGCTAGTTAATAGCCCGCAAGGCTCACAGTTGGCAGTATTTAATAACCCCACCGAACTCCCTGAAAGCTATCTTGGGCTCAGCTCTTTAGATATCCTTATAATAAATGGTATCTCCACCGCGGAATTATCAAGCGCACAAAAGAAAGCTATTCTTGATTGGGTACGTGACGGCGGATTACTTATACTAGGTGGAGGACCGGGTGCCTCCAAGGTAATCAGCGGTCTTCCTTCAGAGGCAGTCCCGGTCGAAATTGGAGTAAACAAGACACGCCAGGATTTACCCTCGCCTCTTAAGCTGGCCAACAACTATGAGGGCAAAGATGCCTTCATCTACACATCGATTAAAAGCTATCAGGGCGATATCAATTTAGGAAACGAAGAGGCGCCTTATATCGTTGGTAAAGACCTCGGGAACGGACGTGTGGTGTGGGTAGCTTTTGACTTAAGCCAGCGCCCTTTCTCGGAATGGCGAGCTAACGATAAGTTCTGGGAGAAGATCACCATGGGCAGTAATAAGCACGGGCTTAACGTTCCATACAATGTCTGGCATGGGGCACTTGGGGAATTATTGTTTAACATCCCCGCGTTAAAAGCCCCATCGTTAACAGTCGTAATAGCTTTTCTCTTCCTATACCTGCTTATAGTTAGCCCGCTGAACTACTTTATTCTGAAAAAGCTTGATAAGCGCGAATGGGCCTGGGTGACCATTCCGATCTTTATTGCAATTTTTGGGCTTAGCAGCTACTGGTATGCGTATATGACAAAAGGCGGCGACGTTATCGTAAATCAGCTTGGCATTCTCGAAGCGTATCCCAAAGAAAAGAGCGCAAAATTATACAATGCGTTTGGCATATTCTCACCTGGAAAGACAAGCTATATTATCAATATGCCTAAGGGGATCTCTGGATTACCGATGCCAGGGCATTATTATGGCAACCCGATGACGATGTTCGACCCTTCAATAATAGACCAAGACAATAAGGTTACTATAAGCAATTTTAATGTCGCGTCTTGGACCATGAGGAGCTTCTTTACATCCGGTAGGATTGATTTCGAGAATAAGCTTGCTTATAACTTAAGCTATGTGGATGGAGGCATCAAGGGGAAAATCAAAAACAACTTCGATTACCCATTAACAGATGTTTTTGTTGTCGCCGGTAAACACATTATGAAAGTTGGAACGATACAGCCGGGGAACGAAAAAGAGATCAAATTAAAGTTAAATAAGCCGAATTTTAATCAGGGACCCATAGGCATGCAGTTCTTCGGGCGTAAAAGAGGGAATTCAAAACGCATAATGGTGCCTGAAACCTACTCGGGCACTATGCTAATAAAAACCGAGATGCTCAATCTTGCCTTGGGCTATGAAGCTGAAAATATGCCAAAGTCTCCAACCGTAATTGCGTGGATAAACAAACCAATTATGGTGCCTGATATTTCCGGGAAAAAGCCCTTTTACCGGGGACAAACCATGCTAATGCTACCCATAGATATTTCATCTAAAGATCATTTTGTGATTCATCCAGGTCAAATAAGTTACCAGCTGGTGAATAAGACAGGGCGCTTTAGGATCGATGGCCCAAATTTCGTAATATCCAACGGTTGCGCCGATTTTGAATATAGCATACCGGCTAAGCAGAAATATACCCCCCTCTCTACAAGCCTATT
>JASEIR010000042.1:0-491 GCA_030017355.1 Actinomycetota bacterium | reverse complement strand
CAAATGGGCCCACCTACAATGTATAAGATGTATGCGTATAACTTTAAGAAAGGCGAATGGATTCAAGCAGAGACAAAGCAAGGGTGGGTCGATCTAAAACCATCACAGGAATATATAAGTCCTGATAACAAAGCCAAAATTCGCATAGAAATCATAAGCAAGAATAAACGGGAGGAGCTCTACTTCAGGGCACCTGAATTCGAGGTAACAGGAAAATGGCAGTAAATATAGTTGAGACAGAAGGCTTAAGTAAAAGATACGGGAGTCTTGTAGCTCTAAACGATTTAAACCTATCAATAGAAGAAGGCTCGATCTATGGGTTTATAGGACCTAATGGGGCTGGAAAGACAACTACCTTAAAGATACTTGCAACGCTGCTATCCCCTTCCACGGGATCGGTTAATATTTGCGGCGTGAACGTCTTAAAATCTCCAGAGGAGGCTAGGGAACTTATAGGCTACGTGCCTGACTTTTTTGGAGTATACGATGAC
>JASEIR010000041.1 GCA_030017355.1 Actinomycetota bacterium | reverse complement strand
CTTTTCTCAGCATATACAGAGGAGCTTTCTAAAACTGGCTTGCAGTTAAGGTTTGACCTTTCGAGCCCATACGTAATCGTGGGTCTCTTTATTGGTGGCCTTCTGCCATATCTGTTTGCATCGTTTAGCATGGGTGCGGTTGGCCGCGCAGCTGGTTCAGTCGTCGAGGAAGTAAGGCGGCAATTCCGCGAGATTAAGGGAATTATGGAAGGAACAGGCAAACCAGATTATGGCAAAGCAGTTGATATTGTTGCAGCAGCAGCCATTAGAGAAATGATTACCCCTGCATTGATTCCTGTTCTAGCGCCACTTGTTATACTTGCGATCGGCACAGGTCTTTCACGGGCTGATCACATTGCTGCAATAATGCTTGGCGGGGCCCTTATTGGAACCATCGTTACTGGTTTGTTTGTAGCAATATCAATGACCACGGGTGGCGGTGCCTGGGATAACGCAAAGAAATATATCGAAGAGGGCCATCACGGTGGCAAGAAGTCTTTTGCCCACCAGGCAGCAGTAACTGGTGATACTGTTGGTGACCCATACAAGGATACAGCTGGCCCAGCCATCAACCCGATGATCAAAGTCATAAATATTGTTGCACTTTTGATAGTACCATTCCTTAAGTAATAACCAAGGTCATTACCGAGGGATTCCTTACATAAAAGAACGCCTTGCAAAAGCAAGGCGTTCTTTTTCTAACCCTTAAGAGAGACAGCAAGTATAACAATATCATCTAGCAGCCTACCAGCACTGTATTTTACAACCTCACCAAATATAACTTTAGGTATTTCTCTGGCTGGCATCGCCCTTAGATTTCTAACCAATTCAATAAGACGACCCTCGCCAAAAAAATCTTTGTCATGCCTTGCTTCAGTTACCCCATCAGTGTAGGCAACCATCATGTCTCCTTTGCTTAGTTTATCTTTGCCGCTTCTATAGCGTAGACCTTTAAAAGCTCCTATTACTGGTGATCGCTCTGTAAGTAAATCTACAACTCCAGTCAGTCTTCCTATCATTACAGGCGGATGCCCGGCAGAGCAGTATGAAAGGCTACCGTCGCCAATGTTAAGAATACCTAAAAAAACCGTAACAAAATCATTAGGTGAACTTATTCTTGATACTGTATCATTAGTCTTTGACATTATTAGAGCTGGAGTCCCGTCTTCATAAGCATACGCTCTAATAGTGTTTCTAACTACACTAGTTAATGCAGCTGCTTCTATTCCCGAGCCAGATATATCGCCAACTACAATACCTACTTTGCCATGTTCCAATTCAAATATATCGTAAAAATCCCCACCTACCCTTGCTGCTTCAGTTGCTGAATGATACAAGCTACCAAACTCCACCCCTTCTATTTTTTCTGGCACGGTTAGCAGTGCTTCCTGTAGTGTATCTGCAATTCTTCGCTGTGATTCAAAAAGACGGGCATTTTCTAAAGCTAACGAAACAGAAGTCCCAAGTTTAGCTGCAAAATCAATCTGGGCATCGGTAAAAGTTACTTGAGCTGTGCGGTAAGTAAATCGCATGACGCCAAATACTTTTTCTCTTGCTATTAAAGGTATAGCCAGCGTTGAACGCACGCCCAGCTCCCTCATTAATTCATTATTAACTCTAGGATCATGAAAGGCGTCGCTTACAGCAACTGGACCTCGAGTTTCTACAACCATTTTTATATAGTCAACCTCTTCAGGTGGCAGCTCTACACCAACCGGATATCTTGTAGGTCCATAGACATATCTAATCACCCAGCGATCATTTTCACGAAGAGTAATTCCGATTACCTCTGCCTCTAAAGCTCTAGCAGACTCAACAATAACCTTCTGCATAATCTCATTAAAATCAAGGGTTGAGATAATAGCCATATTTATACTACTTAAGGCATTATTTAGCTTTTCAGCTTGTTTTCGTGCGGTGATATCGGTAATGATTCCCATTAAAGCAATTGGCCTGCCTCCGGCATCCCTAACCATAGAAGTATTTAGGTATATTGGAAATATATAGCCCTTCTTATGCTTTACCATAAGTTCTCCAGCCCAACGCCCCGTTTTTAAAACGCTTGGAAGAATTACTTTGCTTGCATACTTGGGATCGGCATTCATTTCATTTACATGTTTGCCTTTTAACTCCCCTGGCGAAAACCCGTATATTTCTTCAACAGCTTTGTTTGAGTAGATTATGCGGCCTTCTAAATCGGTAATTTGAACTCCGTTAGGCGCCTCTTCAACAGCTTGCATAAATAACCTTAAGCTTTCTTCTGCCTTCTTTCGCTCAGTTATATCTTCAATCATGCCAAGTCCATAAAGAGGTTTTCCTTTTTCATTGTGGATCATAGAGGCAGTTAGACCAGCTAGCAGGATTTCACCATTTTTCTTTATATAGCGCTTCTCTGTTTGATAAAACGGTATCTTGCCTGCAAACAAAGACTTCGCTAAATCAGTATCCTTACTAACATCATCTGGATGGGTGATGTCAGTAAACTTAAGCTTAGTAAGCTCCTCCTCGGTATATCCAAGCATCTGGGCAAATCGAGGATTAACCTTTACAAACCTGTAATCGAAATCAACAAGCGTTATACCAAGAGGGCCTTCTTCAAAAATCCTTCGAAAACGCTCTTCGCTTATTCTAAGCTCATCTTCTACCCTTTTTAGCTGCCCATATGCTAAGTTAAATATCAGGGCAAGAAATAAGACAAACGAGCGCACCCAGATTTCGCGTAAGTCCGGACGGAACAACAGGCGGCTGAAACTCCCCCGATGAAGTATGTAGGCATTGATTATGGAATCAGCGATAAAAAATCCAAAGCCGATTGCCAATGCAATTACGATGGCTTTAACTACATAATATCCATTTCGATCCATTTTTTTGCCTGTTATGCCAGCCTATAAGCAAGCTAAACACTTTAACCTGCAAAGTGCAGGTAGTCATTCCTTAAATAGGATGAACTACCGTCTTTATTAATTTTTACCCAAACATTGCAGGATACTTTTAGGAAGTGGTAAGGCTAGCTTGAGGCGTAATTGAAGTGTATTAAATCAGCATTATGTCTAGGGATTTGCAGTTTGCTATATGTTGCCCTGCAGTTTATTACTTTTTTTGTCATCCTGCAGTTTGTTATTTACTCGTCATCCTGAAGTTCATTATTTTGTCATCCTGTCCTTTTTGCCATCCCGCCACTTATCACTTTTTTGTCATTCCTTCGGCTTCGCTCAGGACAGGCCTAAGCAAAGGGCAAAGCTCTCTAAGATGTCATCCCGAGCGGAGCCGGAGGGTAGCGAAGGGCGCAGTCGAGGGATCTAAATAATATTGTCATTATTATGCCACAGACTAGCATATAATCTATAAGGTGTTGGTTGATAGAGAGGCATGTCTATACTTAAAAATTTAGAAAATACGATTTAGATCCTTCAGAGCCTTCGGCTCCTCAGGCCTGTCCCGAGCAAAGTCGAGGGAATGACAGAGGCTGAAATGTAAAATCCCTGAAATTGATACTTGATTTTTACTCTACCGTTACGCTTTTTGCTAAGTTGCGTGGCTGATCAACATCACAGCCCCTGATTTTTGCAATATAATAAGCTAAGAGCTGCAATGGGATAACAGCTGGTATAGCTGATAAGAGCTCAGATGTCTCTGGTACATAAAAGACATGCTCAGCATGTTGCTTGATCTCACTATCACCTTCGGTAGCTACAGCAATAACAAATGAGCCACGCGCTCTAACCTCCTGAATATTACTGATTACTTTCTCATAAGTATGACCTTTTGTAGCAACAACCACGACCGGAACATCCTTTTCGAGAAGAGCAATTGGCCCATGCTTCATCTCACCTGCAGCATAGCCTTCTGCATGAATATATGATATTTCTTTAAGCTTAAGCGCACCCTCCAAAGCAACTGGAACACCAATTCCACGTCCTAGGAACAAGAAACTCTTGCAATTTGAAAACTCGCTAGCGCACTTTTTAATCGGGCTTATATCCTGCAATAAGGTAGCTATTTTGTCAGGAATCTCATTTAATTCATGAATTGTTTTGCTGATTTCCGCTTGAGATAGAGTACCGCGCACCTGAGCCAGATAAAGAGCCAAAGTATAAATTGCAGCCATCTGTGAAACCAATGTTTTGGTCGCAGCCACACCAATCTCCGGACCTGCATGTGTATAGATGGTGCCATCGGCTTCTCTAGTAATGGTACTTCCAACCACATTGCTTATTGCAATTACTTTAGCTCCCTTCTTTTTTGCCTCACGAAGACTTGCTATGGTATCTGCTGTCTCTCCGGACTGGGATATGGCAACCACCAAAGTATTGCTATCAATTATCGGGTCGCGGTATCTAAACTCAGAAGCAATATCCACTTCAACAGGAACTCTTGTCCACTTTTCAATCGCATTTTTGCCAACCAAGCCTGCATGATAGGAGGTACCGCATGCAACAACAAATATTTTGCTGACTTTCTTAACCATATCATCGGTAAGATTTGAAGCCTCATCTAAGGTTACCCTGCCATCAAGAAACCTTCCTCTTATGGTTTCTCTTACTGCTAATGGCTGCTCATGGATTTCTTTAAGCATAAAGTCTTCATAGCCACATTTCTCAGCAGCTTCAGCGTCCCAATGAATTGTAAGGATTTCGCGCTCGACATGTAGGTCATCAAGGCTATGTATTTTTACGCCGTCGCAAGTAACTTCAGCTAGCTCATTGTCTTCTAGTAATAACACGCTCCTAGTGCATCCAAGAATCGCCGGTATGTCGGAGGCAATAAAGTTCTCACCTTTACCTATCCCACAAATCAATGGGCTATCCTTACGAGCTGCAATCAGCCGGCCAGGCTCATGTTTGCTAATAACTGCAAGAGCAAAAGAGCCCCTGAGCTCTTTTACTGCGCTCTTTACAGCAGCCAGCAAATCACCGTCGTATTTCTCTTCAATTAAATGAGCTATAATCTCAGTATCGGTCTGCGAGGTAAATACATGGCCTCTTAATTGGAGTTCCTCTTTTAACAACATGTAATTTTCAATAATACCGTTGTGCACCACTGCTATTTCTCTAGAGCAATCAGAGTGGGGATGGGCGTTTTCTTCAGACGGTTTTCCATGGGTGGCCCAGCGCGTATGTCCTATACCAACAAAACCAGATGGGGCATTTTCAACAAGTGCGTTCTCTAGCTCTTTTAGCTTGCCAAGTCTTCTAACAATACTTATTTCACTGTTTAAAACTGCAATTCCAGCAGAGTCATAGCCTCTGTACTCTAAGCGCTTGAGGCCATTGATTAAGATTGGGACAGTGTCCCGAGGCCCAACATAGCCAACAATTCCGCACATAAATTCTCCTTCCGCAAAATGCAAACAGCTAAATAACAGGGCATGCGTAAGAAAACGGATCTTAGGGATCAAAGGAGGCTTTATGTACCACTTGGCGCCCTTTTGTCCCGCTAGTTGCCCAGCGGTTTTGTAGGAGCCATAACGACCGTGGCCTGCCGAGAGGCATCCGCCGAAGACTTCGATTAACCTCTTCCTCGTCAACTGCCCATTAATGAGCAGTTCTGGCGCTTAGTTATTTCTTTATTAAGCTGCTTTAGCTTTAAGTTGCCTCTGTCCCTAGACCAATATTCTCTTGCAGCAACACCCCTGTATATTACCTGTCGACTATTATGTGTTGACTGTTATGACTATTATTATACCCGATTTAACGCTAGTACCCAAGTTCTTGACGGATTACATCAGCAACGCTACGTGCTATTAAATTTGCACTTTCCTCAGCATCGCTTTCAACCATAACTCGAATTAATGGCTCAGTTCCAGATGGCCTAACCAGGAGCCTTCCCCTATCTCTAAGTTCGGCTTCAGCTTCCTTAATACTTTCTTTAATCGATGGAATCTTATCCCAACCATCTGCGCTTTTAACCCTCACATTGATTAAAACCTGCGGCAGTTTCTTCATTACTTTTTTAAGCTCGGACAATTTCATGCCTGTCTCCATAACAACAGATGACAGCTGCAATGCAGTAATCAGTCCATCACCGGTTGTGTTGTGTTCTAGAAATATAATATGCCCTGATTGCTCGCCGCCAACCAGCACGTCGTGTTTCAGCATCTCTTCGAGGACATAACGATCGCCAACCTTGGCCTTTATTACTTTAATGCCATTTTCTTTCATTGCTATATCGAATCCAAGGTTTGCCATAACAGTAGAGACAAGCGTGTTTTTAGGAAGTAGACCTTGCTTCTTCAAGTGAGTGGCGCATATTGCCATAATAAAATCGCCGTCGACCACTTCGCCGTTTTCATCAACCGCAATAACCCTGTCAGCATCGCCGTCGTGCGCAAAGCCGATGTCGACGTCGTGTGACATGACGATTTCTTGGATATACTCAATATGAGTTGAACCGCAGCCCTGATTTATATTTGTACCATTTGGTTTTGTATTTACAGCCATAACTTTAGCACCAAGCTGACGAAAAACCATCGGAGATAGCTGATATGATGCTCCATGCCCACAATCAATTGCTACCTTAAGCCCTTCAAGATTTCCAGATATCGTATTAACAACATGATCGATGTAATAATCAACCGCTTTCTTGTTTTCTTTAATCGTGCCAATACTTGGCCCTACAGGAAGGTCATGGATATGATCCATGGTATCTTCAATTTCAGCCTCAAGCTTGTCAGAAAGTTTAAAACCATCCGGGCCAAAGAATTTTATGCCATTATATTCCGCTGGATTATGGGACGCCGATATAACAATCCCGCCATCTGCTTTTAGTGCCTTTGTGAGGTAAGCAATGGTTGGGGTTGGAAGAATGCCAATTTTTACTACGTTAGACCCAACTGAGCATATACCAGCAGAAAGAGCTGCCTCAAGCATATCGCCTGAAATTCTAGTATCTTTGCCAATTACAAAAACTCCGCCCCTGCCCCTGCTCAAGACAGTTGCCCCTGCTTGGCCAAGCTTAAAAGCTAGTTCAGCAGTAAGGTCTTGATTAGCAATTCCACGAACCCCATCCGTTCCAAAAAGTTTTGGCAAACTATACCTCCTGAGCTACAGAACGACCTTCAATGAAACACCAAGACAACTTCTATAGTATAGCATCTAGCTAATATGTCATCTAGCCATTGTTATCACAAAAGCCAACAGCTATCTATCTAAGAAGTACCTTTTTTACAAATGGAGATGTCATGGCGGCAAGCAAGGCTTCATAGGTTGGAATAAAGGATATTTTATCACCAACTTTATAGTTAAGATGAGAGCTTGTTATATCGACAACAAGATGATCGCTACTTCTTCTGAGTATCTGCAAGCCTTTATCTAAAGGCTTTAGCTCACCTCTACCTATGTCCTGGATACCAAGTGCAAGAATCACCCTTTTTCTTAGCTTTATGGAGTTGCGCTTCCTATGCTTGTCATCGCTAATCTTTAGCAAGGCTATTGTGTTTTTTGGTAACGGTTTTTCTCTTGCTTCTATCACTTCAGCTTCAATAACAAAAGAATCTTGAAAAGTTCCAGGAATAGGATCTAAATTTATGGTTTCCTGTCCTAAAAGTATAGCTTCACCAAGCCTAAGCTGGTTAATTTCCGGTGGAATTGCAGAAGCTTCAACAAGCTTCCACACGCTTGAATTACCTCCTGAGATAATCGGCAGATCAATGCCAAGCCGCCGGCGAAGTTTTTTTGCCAAATCAACAAGAAGCTCTAGCATTGATGATGTTGGCGGGACGCCCTGCAGGCAAGCAACGTTTGCTCCAATTCCTGCAAGCTCAATCCAAGGAACTTTTGATGCTTCTTTCATGAAACCAAGAAGCTCTAAAGGTAGAACTCCTTCCCTTAAATCACCGGTCTCAACCATAACAATAACCCTATATTTTTTACCAACTGAGCCAGCAGCATTGGAGAGCATTTTTATTCCTTTTAGCTCTGATACAAGGCACATCTCAGTTAGCTCAACTACGCGCAATACTTCTTCAACCATTGGCTGCCTTAGCATCATAAGAGGTACATTTAGCGCACTCAAACGCTCCAAATTTTGCAGCCTGGAATCGGCGATTAACGAGACCCCACCAGCAACCATCGACCTTGCAACATCAAGATTCCCAAGGCATGCCTTAACAACACCTACAACTTGGATACCAAGCGCATTAAAAGTAGAAACAATTGCTTTCGTATTATGCTCAATTTTTGACAGGTTAATTTTAATTGCTGGAAGCATAAAACCACCCTAAACAAGTATGAAGACCAGCCTAGAAGACTACCATAAATAAAAAAGGTTAAAGAAGCAAACTTCTCTAACCTCAAGAAATATCTCGTATAACCTCGTAAGTAATAAATATTACCTCTTGGAGAATTGCGGACGTTTACGTGCTTTCTTTAGGCCATATTTACGGCGCTCTTTCATTCGCGGGTCGCGAGTCAGCAACCCGGCTTTCTTTAGCTCGCTACGAAAACCCTCGTCGGCCTCAAGCAAGGCTCTAGCAATACCATGACGCAAAGCACCAGCCTGGCCGCTAATTCCGCCGCCAATAATTGTTGCAATTACATCATATCTGCCGCTAGTCCCAGTAACCTCGAAGGGTTGCTGTATTAAAGTCTGCAGTGTTTTTCGACCAAAATAGGTTTCTAGGCTTCTATTATTTATATTGTATTCGCCCTTCCCTGGCATTAAGCGAACTCGAGCAACCGCGTCTTTTCTTCTACCAGTCCCGTAATAGACAACTTTCTCAGCCACTAACTACTCTCCTTCCGCCCTAATATCTAGCATCTTTGGCTGCTGAGCGGCATGTGGATGCTCCGACCCCGCATAAACCTTTAATTTTCTGTACATAGCCCGGCCAAGACTGTTATGAGGCAGCATACCCTTAACAGCTAGCTCAATAACCTTTTCAGGTTTTCTTTCTATCATTTTCTCAAATGAGATTTCCTTAAGACCACCCGGATATCCTGAGTGGCGATAATACTTTTTATTCTGCGCTTTGCGGCCTGTTAGAATCACCTTTTCAGCATTGATAACTATAACATGGTCACCAACATCTATATTTGGTGTATACATTGCTTTGTGCTTTCCCCTCAAAATAGTCGCTACCTTGGCTGCAAGACGACCCAGCGGGACTCCTGCTGCATCAACTACATACCACTCTCTTTTAATATCCTTTGGCTTTGCCCAATAAGTCTTCATTTTTCCTCCAATAGTGCATAAAAAGGCAAGCTGTTACTTGTGAACGCTAATATCACAACCAGAATATACTATAAAAAACCGCACCAAATGTCAATATTACCTTGCCTACTAACAATTTACAGTACCTTGCCTACTAACAATTTACAGTACCTTGACACTGGCTACAAACAATTTCCAGTACCCGACACTGGATTTGCTGTATCTAGAATCCAGCCCTTTGTCAATTGCTAAATAAACCTTAAAAACACTTCATTGCCAAGGAGAATACCTTTTTGTGTTAGCTTAAGCCTGCCATTTTCAATTCTAACAAAACCATCACTTATTAACTCTTTAACCTGCTCCGCATATAGATTAAGCAGTGAGATACCAAAGGATGACTCAAAATCTTTTAGACTAATCCCTTCCATCTTCCTAAGACCTAGAATAATTGTATCGCTCATCTCACCTTCCATAGTCAGCTCAAGAACACCTTCCGTATAGGAATAATCGCGAGAGCTATTTATGTAATCCTCTATCCCAAGAACATTGTGGAATCTTTTATTTCCAATTTTTGAATGCGCTCCGGCTCCAAAACCTATATAGTCACCGTTGTTCCAGTAAACAAGATTGTGTTTACACTGCTTGCCGCCTTTGGCATAGTTCGAGATTTCATAATGCTCATAGCCAGATTCATTTAAAGACTTGATTGCATATACGAACATGTCTGATTGCAAATCTTGGTCTGCAACTTTTAACTTTCCAGAAGCAATTTCATGCTCAAGTCGAGTACCGGGCTCAACAGTAAGGCCATAACACGAGACATGCTCTGGTTCCAACGAGATTGCCTGCTCAAGAGTTAAAGCCCAACCAGCCAAGGACTGGCCAGGAGCTCCAAATATTAAATCAACGTTTATGTTATCAAAACCAGCTTCTCTTGCTACTTTAAAGGCATTAATGGCCTGCTTTGCTGTATGTTTTCTTCCAAGAGCTCTCAAGCAATCATTATCAAGTGATTGAAAACCAATACTCATTCTATTTATACCAATTTGTCTTAACGCCACTGCTTTGTCGGCTGTAAGGGTTTCAGGGTTGGCTTCAATGGAAACCTCTGCATCTTTTGCAACTAAAAAATGTTTCTTTATTGAAGTGAGAACCTTCTCCAATAGAAACGGCGTCAAAAGTGTTGGCGTGCCACCGCCAATATAGATACTTTTAACATTTAAATCGCGCAGCTCTGATGAGCGAAAAATGATCTCCGATATCAGCGCATCAATATACACCTCGTAAAGCGAGCTAGCAGCAGCATACGAGTTAAAATCACAATACTTGCATTTTTGCTTGCAAAAAGGAATATGAACATAAACGGCGGTCATGAATTTTCCTTAACGGTTCCCAAGATTTACCTTAGAGATTATCTCAAATTTAATCGATTAAATTCAAATCTTAAGAATCAAATCTCTTTCTACTTATCAGCTAACTCACGCGGATATTCTTTTTTCGCCTTTCAGCTCATAAGAAATGCCTTTTGGGTCGGTTATTTGCTCTGAAGCATCCACAATTTCTATGGATACTATTTTACCTTCTCTGCTGTAATCAATAATTACGCCCTCTTTTATCTCGTCGCTTTCAGCAATCTCTTCATCCCTTAAAATTATAGACATATATAGCTTCCCTTAAAACACGATCATTTATTTCCGCCCGAAGAGTATCTATGAGAGTAGATATGAGAACACTCTCAGTTACAAGAAGGCATTATAAAAGCACAATTCCTTCTGAAATTGCCATTTTTGCAAGCGGTATTCGTTTTGTTTCTTCTTTGGTGTATGGAAAAACGTCAACCAGAATAGGAGCGTCGATAAATAAAAGAAGATAATTGAGAAATTCTATCGATAAAGCTCGTTTTACTTTCTCTAAGAATTATCAAAAGGTCGGCATCGCTAAATGGGATGCAGGTATTTTTGGCTAAAGAGCCAAACATAATTACTCTCTATATTCTCGTCCTTTTCCGTAGCTTTTGCAGCTAGATTTTTAAGGTCTTTTACAGCTTCATTTTTATTTAATAACATAGCTTTTTGCATAATTTATTAAATCTCCAGCATCTATAATTGCTTGTACTGCCTCATCTTCTCCAAAATAATCCATAGGTGCACCCCAGTCAAAACCATTGGCAACTACTGGGAATGTACAATTTATCAAGCTTTGCCGCCTTCTTAAATAGTTTCTGCTCAGATTTGATATCGCCAGGCAAATCATTGAGCATCTTTAGAGTTGAATGACCAAAGCTTCCTCCTCCAATGCTTTGATATTAAGCTTTTAGCGCTTTTTCTGCAGCTTGCTGGGCTGCAAAACAAGACCATTCACAATCCCCATCTTTAAGAGCATGACTTGCATGTTCTAGATCTTTGTCCGTTTGCTTCAGCCGATCATCAACCCTTCTCGTCATAGATTCTTGCTCCCTTAGTGCTTGATTAGCATAAGTATTTTAAATTTTTCAGATTATGCTATAAGTTATGTGCAAGTGCGGTGCGAGTGGGCGATTGGGCGAGTGGGAACGTTCTTCACAAACGCAAAATTGTAGATACCAGGGAAGTATGTTGAGAATGTGAACGGTGTCCCTTTTTTCTCTTTATTTTTCCACCTTTTTCCTTCCCAAAAGGCTCGATAGAGGTAAAAAATATTTTTAAGCTTGAATGCTTAAAAACTGCACCTCAAAATCTGTATCAAGACTCGGCACGCGTATGCCTTGCATCAAGCTTCTTTTTATTTTCAATTATCCATTTAGCTAATTCCCCGGTTTTCTCCTCGACTTCCATTTGCCTACGCGGTGGTAACTTCTTTGCATATTCTGTAAAAACATTAATAAAGTCAAACATACTTTGATTTGACCGAAATATCGAATCAAATACTCTCCTTGATAAATCTCCGCCGTACCATTCAGGATATTTAGATATTACTTCTATATCGAATTGGGTAATGGCTTTTCCTTTAAGGCTTTTGCGTATTTTGGCGTTAGATCTACTCAATCCTATTACGTCATATACCTTTTTTGCCCCGCCGGCTTCGACCAATACTTTAGGGTTGTATTCAATACCATTAAGATCAGTAATCCAGGAAGCAACGGATTTAATTCTCATCAAAACAGGTCTGACGCTTGCCGTAATCCTTTTTTCAAATGTGTCTTCACTTCCAGAATGTATAACCTTTCCTGACGAACCACCAGCGGGCATGACCAATCCGTTCGCACAAACCAATCGGTAAACAAAAAACGATATTTTAATTGCACTGTCTCCAACCATACTGTTGCAAAATTGTAATCCTATTTTTGAAACATCTGTTCCTGTCCCACCTAGACCTGAAACTAAGCCGACTTCGATATCCGGTGACAACACGCGCAGATATAATTTTGTGTTAATGACATAGCTTGGTGTAAATTTAAACTCATTAATTGTTTTGGGAAAGGAATTTTTAAGCACTTCAATAAATTCCTTATTGCTATATTGTCGATACGATAAACTAGTTACACCCAAAACAGCCATAGACGGTTTATCTACTACTAGCTGAAACCTGCGCATTTTTTCTCTTACTTCGCTTTGTCTTATATAGTCATTTAAGGCTTTTGATGCCAAATCTAGCTCTTGTAAAGAAGAAATAAATTTAAAAGGGATTGAAAAAACACTACAGAATGATTTGAATCCATCTTCAGTAAACCTGAACCATGATGATCTAGCACCAAAGTATTGATCTTCCGCAAATGACGCATTATTATTAAGCAATTTTTCTAGTGGAACAGTGATTACTCGCTCTTCTTCTTCGCTCACGTATTGTTCGATCTCGGCGAAGTTGTTAAATTTACGAACCTCTGCCGCCTGCAGCTTTATTGGCATATCTATCACCTCTTTTATCCTGGGAATATTAAATTTGATAAAAAGATTATCACATGGCAAAGTGACATGTGTTTGTCAGTTATCCATAACAATTATTGCCATCCAGTCATTAAATGCTTTTTCTTCTCCCCGCTATCCAATACTTTCGCACAGCTTTCCCAGGCAACTTTTCCCACATGGACATGATATCTCAATTCAAAGGGGTGCTGCCTAGGAATAGCGTCGATCTTCCGCTTTGCTTCCTCAATATCATTTAGTGCAACATAAATCCAGACGTCTTCTAAAACATCAGGAATTTGCCCGAACATGCTATGTATATTGGCAAACCGCTCAGAAAGCAAGGAGTGCACCCGGTCTTCTACCGACCCTTTATATCTCATGTTGTAAATATATACTTTGTCATAAATCTGCCCGATGCGCTGAATACGGCCTTTGCGCTGCTCAAGCCTTGTAGGGTTCCAGGGTAGGTCTAGGTTAACTAGCGAGCCTAAAGTCTGTAGATTTAACCCTTCGCTGGCAGCATCGGTGCCAACCAAAATCTTCAATTCCCGATTTTTGACCATCTGCTTAATTACTTCTCTGCTTCGTTTTTCATAAATGCCGCCGGTAAATATGCCCGATTTACCCCCAGCCGCATAAATACCTATTTTTTCATGGGGTAGATCGAAAGACAAATTCTCGGCTACCCAATAGGCTGAATCATAATATTGAGAAAAGATGATGCATCCTCGCTTTATCCAATTTTCTTCAAGCAGCAATTTAACTAGCAGCTTATATTTTGGATCTTTTTCCTTGTTTGCGTTAAGAGTTTCAATAAATTTCACCAGGCAGGTTCTTTCATCGCTGCTCATGTTTTTGATTTCTTCCCGCAGGGATTTCTCTTCTGCTATATCCTCTTCTTCATAGTCTTCCTCATCAATAACGTCACCCCAGTTAGAAAGCATTTTCTCTGCGGTATTTTTGCCTGCAATCATGGTGCTGCCAACCCTTTTTAGGAGCAAAGTCTTCAAAAAGCCCCCGCTTTTTATTCTTTTTTGCAGGAGTTCGCAGAATTCCTCAGCATATCTATAAGCTTCCTTAAGATATGGCGGCAAAACAATAGCTTCATCATTGCTCTCGCCCATCAATTCCACTTCGACTTTTTGCAAATAGGGCTCGCCCGTTTCGGGATTGATGGTATTTTCAAGAAAATCCCGTGTCCTTCGCACAATATGCCTAATAAAAGGGTTGTGCTCGGTAATAAAATTATCATCAATTATCCGATCAATTCTCCTTCTGTCAGGGCTGCTTAATTGTTCGATCGTCTCTGGTTTTATTAAAAATTCATCATCAGCCATACCTAGACGCCGCCTGATGAGC
>JASEIR010000040.1:8887-14477 GCA_030017355.1 Actinomycetota bacterium | reverse complement strand
CTTATAAGGTCGTTGCCATCAAAACTCTCATTTCCACGCTCGTAAAGCACATCAGCTGTAATAAAAGCAGCTGCCATAGCTAGTGAGATAAAGGCAATCGCTACCATGGAGCATCGAAGGACTTGTGCTTTCAGATGGCTAATATTTACTACTTGGAAACGGCTTGCATTTGATACCAACAAACCAACCATCAACCAGAAGATTGGTGTAACTGCAGCTAGGCTAAACAGGAACTGCTCACTTACAATACAGCTAACAAGAGCGCTCATGATGCCAATTAGCATTAAAGAATCATTTCCATCCAAATTTTTCAATGCTTTAAGACCAAATAGAAACGCTGTAATTATTACCCATAAATATGTTAGTAATCCTATAAAACCCATAGAGTAGCTTAAGTAAAGAATCTGATTATGTGGCCTATCAGCTCGAATTGGTCCACCCTCCAGCCTAACCAGCGATCTAGTCTCTGCCTTTGGGTGTATGTCCTCAAAGGTCTCGATGCCCCAACCTAAAAGCGGCCTTTCCTTTGTTAAATTAAGGGTTGAATTCCAGATACCTAATCTTTGTGCTGCACTCCCTTTGAGCTCAAGAGCGGACTCAACTCTTTCGCTTAAGAGATTTAGCGAGCCTGAAAGGACTACTGCAAGCAAAACTGCAAAAAAGATACATGCGACAAGAACCAGCAATCTTACTCGGTATTTACTTTGCTTTAAGGTAGAATAGCTAATAACAATGGCAACGGCCACGATTGCTGCAAGCCATGAGCCTCTCGTGTAGGTTAAAACCAAGGCAATAACAACTACAATCGCTGATAAAGCATAAATTATGCGATCTAGTCTACGCCTTTCGATAGAGAACAGCGTTATGGAGATAGGAAGGACCATTGCTAGGTACATTCCAAGGTAAGCAGGTTGGCCAAGTGTTCCAGGCGGCCGCTTTGTATCAATCCCTGACACATCGTATTGAAAGTAGTCAATTCCAAAGTGCTGAAGAATCGCGTAAATCGAAATTGCGGAAGCCGTAGTAACAAAAAATTTTAGCAGATGCTGTTTTCGATTGGAGTTACCGGCGGTGAATTGATTGGCGGCCACGAACAGAAAAATATAGGAAAGAAAGACCAAAAAAGATTCATTTCTATCAGATAGCGATGATCCAGTTAAACTTGTGATCGGATTTACAGATAAAATAGTAGATATGGTTACTATTGCAATCATAGTAACGGTGGGGATGTCCAGAGGACTCCGATACCATTTAATATGGCCCTCTTGAGTAATTTTAATAATCCATGTGCACAAGATTAGGCTTGTAAGTACAATGAAAAGCATAGCTTCTGGCAGGTCAAACACACTATAAGTCTGCGGAAGCATGAAAAGGGGAAGTGCAGTTACAATAAGGACTAAGCACAACCGGATAGCCATATCAAGGTTAATTTTGCTTCTAGCGCCGCCTATGCTTCCTGGCTTGCCCATAAAGAAATAACGCATAACACTCCGATAGCTTATATTTCCTGCAAGTTTTTCAGCAGTGTTAACAGCCGTAAGTAGTGGCTGTAAAATTTTTCTATTAATTTAACAGGCTATAGTTGATATTATAGCTTATTCCAATTTATACTATTTCTTGGTTGACTAACAATGACCTTTTTGCTATTATTTGCCTGTTTGCTGTTGCAAAGAAGTCTAAAATGATCTCTTTGCTAGGAGGTTTGCTAATGTCTCGCTGTAAGTTGTTGGTTTTAAGCACCGTTTTGTGTCTTGCCGTTATCATTCTCTCCAGCTGCAGCTCACCAGGGAGTTCTGTTGGTGCCAGTGCAGAAAAGCCCTCAGTGTTAACCAAAGAGCAAAAATCGCAGCTTATTAGCAAACTTAAAGTTGATTTTATCACTCGTTATCCAAACGACGAAGGTCTTGTAAGAATTTTCGGCTCGCTTACCAACGGAACAGACAGAAATCTTATCTCAGCAACCATAGTTGCATCTGATGTTAGAACCAAGGGCAAAAATATTGTTTTTGGCAAGTGTACCATAAACGACGTAAAGCCTGGCGAGACAAGAGAGTTTGAAATCCCGACAGGTTTTGGTCTTGACGAGGTTGGCGATAAGTCAACACTTACTGTCATCGATGCTAAATTCGATTAGCATATATTAAGCTAGGCTAATGCTGCTGGGTAAACGTAAGCGACAGAGGGCATTGCAAATTTCTTGAGGAAGTAAAGGTAAAGCATAGGCCGGCATTTTTGTTCTTTTATTAAAGATAATCTTCACAATCAGGGCAGTGATGAAAACAGCAAAGCAATAGATGCAAAAGGCGGCTTATTAGTCTAGGATTTTTTGGCGCTTAGAACCGTAAGGGGAGAATGGTGAAAAAATTAGTTTATTTTGCTATTTTGTCAGCTACGCTGGCAGCATTATTAATTACCGGTTGCTCGAGAGAAAGCAAAGTTGCAAGAGAAGTTTCCCAAAGACTGCAAAACCAAGAAGATCTAGTTCAGATTAATATCTGCTATCCCGCTAATGGAATGCTGATTGAAGAAACGCGCGAAATCGAAAAATCAAAATTCGGCCCCGCCGAGGCTGTAAGGCAAATCTTTGAAGCCCCGAACGTGGTCAAGGAATATAAGCCAGCTATCCCTATTACAAAAGTTTTGGATGTAAAGATTGAAAGCGATACCGCTATAGTTAACTTTGAACGAAGCGTGCTAAATTTTAAAGCTTCTGAATTTGACCAACAGCTAGTCATTGCCGCAATCACTAACACGCTTGCTCAATTTCCAAACATAAAAAAGCTTAAACTTCAAGTTGAAGGACGTGAAAGCGGAAAGATTGGCGGCAAGGATATAGAGAAGTTTTGGGGCGGCGTTACCCTAAAGAGTCAGCCATGGAAGGTTCAATAAATTTTATGCCGATATATACCATATTGGAATAATAAATGGCTGAATAAAATAGTAGGTTTTAAAGGGGGTTAATAACAGGTATGCGAAATGAAAAGCTTTTGGGGTTTGCCCTGCGCATCCTGGTCTTTTTAGCTGTTATTGCAATAGGAGTAGCCTTGATATTTGTTGTTAAAGCAGTCTTATATAACCAGCCGACTACGCCAAGGACTGAGGTAGAGCGCGAAATAATGGATGCCGAAGCAGCTGTAAAGTCAAGCCCTACCAGCGTTAAAGCAAGGATTATGTTAAGCCTTGCTTATAGCAGGGCCGGCCGCTATAACGAAGCTATCGAGGAGGCAAGCATTGCTGTAAAGCTTGATAACAACAATGCAACCGCCTATTATGCCCTTGGCGTTGCAAGAAGTAGAGCAGGTGATACAGAAGAAGCAATTGCTGCCCTTAATAAATGCGTAAAGCTAAACACCGGGTTAGCTGACGTGTATCAGCAAGCATATTACGAGCTTGGTGAGATATATATGCGGGAGGGCAAGTATAAAGATGCAATAAAGGCATATTATGGGGCGCTATCTGAAGGGCCTGAAGCAACATATGTTGTTATAGCACTTGCACGCGCCTATGAAAAAGCTGGTGAAACTAAAAATGCCATAGAGCAGTACCGCAGTATTTTAGATTACGACCCAACAAACCAAGAAGCAAAAGATGCTCTGGTTAGGCTTGGGGTTAAGCTTAAGAAATAAGGTCTAGGGGGGTTTGACTTGGCTATTCCTCAGAGCAACAGGAAGTACATAGTCATCTTGATTATTTTGCTGGCTATACTGGTAGGTTTGATTGGTCTTTATTATATGTTAACAAGGCCAACGCAGGCTGTTGGTATTAAGCAGCCTAAGGGCTATGCGCATATATTCTCGATATATGGAGTAGGCCCGGATAGGCTGTATAGGCCAACAGAAGTGGCGGTTGACAAACAGGGCAATCTTTATGTTACAGACACATTTAAAAACCGAATTCTTGTTTTTGACAAAAACGGCAAATATGTTACCAGATTTGGCAAAAGCGGCACAGGCAGGGGCGAGATCCAGCTTCCAAGTGCAATCACTGTAAGTGATGACGGACGTATTTATGTGTTGCAGCATACACGGAATAAAATTACGATTTTTAACGCCAAAAAGCAACCTATATGGGAGATTAATGTACCAAGGCCGCTTGCGGCTACAACTAAAGATAATAAACTATACGTTACAACTGATCGGGGGGTAATGATTGGAGACCTTAACGGCAAGCTTCTAAACGCTTTTGGCGTAAAGGGCCGAGGTAAAGGTCAATTCAATCGCCCAACAGGTATTGCAGTTGACAGCAAAGGCAACATATATGTAGCCGATTCAATGAATTACCGTTTGAGCGCTTATAGCAAAGAGGGAAAACATCTTTGGGATGTTGGATCCCCAGTTAATCCGCAAAAAGCTATTATGTCTAGGGAAAGAAAGTTCGGCCTGCCGGTTAGTGTAACCCTTGCCGATGATGGCCTCCTTTATGTGATGGATGCCTTTAATGGCGAGATATATATGTTTGATACCAGCGGGCGCCAGCGAGGAGTAGTTGGAGAGTGGGGTAAAGAGGATGGGCAGTTCTATTACCCGGGTGGAATAGCCTCTATGGGCGGCGAGCTATTTGCTGTTGCTGATAAGTTTAATGATCGGGTGCAAGTAGTAAGGATACCGAGCCCGGTTATAACACCCGTTACCTTTGCACGCCGCTACGTACCATGGTTCTTGGTTTTCTTGTTGATACCGCTTCTTGCTCTGCTTCGCAGGCGCAAGTTTGTCTTCTTTGCTGACGAGGTATTCCTGCGGAGAGCAATTGATGATGGGAGGATTGCCGCTTTAGCTAAAGCAACTGGAAGGATATATGTAACTGATACATTATATGAAAAGCTGAGCGATCAGGTTCATGATAATGTCAAGCTGGGTAGAGTTTTACGGGCGGCCGAATACTCCGCTGAGGATATAGAAAAACTTGCGGATGCATACGGTTTAAGCGGTGAATCTGCTAAGCTATTTGCAGCTCAAATGAGGTTTAAGAAAGTTACGATACTTACTGAAGATAACCTGCTTCAGAAGGCTGCCGATGAGAATGATATCGTTACGCTGTCTTATGATGAGTTTATAAGCGGGTTAGAAGGGAAATCAGCATAGTATTGACTGGGACTGCCATTGCGACAGCTCATGGTACCTGCGCAAAGTACCAAAGCACTTGAATAAGAGCTTTTAAGGAGCTTGACCTAGAGAAGGTGAAGTATTATTATGTAGCTAGTCCAAATTGGACTAGTAATCATATCGGGTTCATCCGTCCGATTTATTTAGCAAAATTTGGCATTTTATTCTTGATATGTCACATCTTGGTTTCTGCAAGTTGCGTTGTGGCAGTCAGCGCATGGCACATCTTGGGTTTCCAAGATGTGCCATATCAAGAATAAGGGATAGATAAGTTTTGCCAGTTCAGGAAGCTTCCTCTTGTATTTCTATTTATTAAGCGTAAGGATTTTAAAAAATCTCTTGAAAATTTTTCAAGATAGTGCTTGACTTCACGAGTACCATATATTAACATAGCCCTAGATATACTAGTCTAAGACGGATTATACTAATGCATAATAAGGCCAAGATCTTTGAAAGCCCTGATTATTGGGAGTTTCTTAAAGGATTGT
>JASEIR010000040.1:6749-8877 GCA_030017355.1 Actinomycetota bacterium | reverse complement strand
GATTGTGAGTAGTGCCCTTTCCAAGAGCTGAAGCAAGGAAACAGTGCAGGTATCGGAATCTAGTCAAAAGCAAATGTCCTACTGGTTAAAATACTTTCCCATGTTATCAAGAGGCCATGTGTTTGTTGGCGGGCTGCTTGCTGCAGGCAGTTATGGGCTGTCTTGTGAAAAGTGTAAGTATCGAAGTTTAAATCTATAGCTCACTTATAGCTAGTTCAGATGTGGTATGAAAGGAAATTTTATTCTCTGTTGAAAGGAGGTGAAAAGAATGAAAAAGGCTTTAGTCGTTTTAATGGCGGCTATGCTGCTGGTATTTGTGATGGCTGGTATCGCTCTCGCAAAAGACCCAGGCTTGACAAGCAGCGATGACTTCACGTATTCAGAAAAATCAGGAAATGTTCCTCCTGGTACGGAATACAATGCGCTTACACCAACAAGTGGTGCTGGGCCATCAGGTGCATCCCTCTGGTCCTATGGCGACACCTATGGGACAACGAAGTATGAGGGTTCATATAGGGCTTTTGATAACCAGACAAATCAGCTATATGAGATCCCAGATGCTCTGAGGGTTGACTCGTCAGCTCGTGACAGCGGTCCACACGGTGGCTATGATACAACAACCAACAAGTGCAAGACCTGCCACGCAGTCCACCGTGCAACCGGTACTTTTGCCTTGATGAGGGTTGATTCTCCAGATCAGGCATGCGAGTACTGCCACGTTGGCGATCACCGCCACTCGGTTGTCAGCGCATACTGGAAGGCTGGCACTATCTACCCAGCTAACGGCCATACAATTGGCGCTGATAGTGCGATTCCAGACAGCTCTGTATGGCAGTGGGAGGAAACCATAAACATTACTTTGGCTGATGGAACTACACGTCAAGCTCGTAAGCGTCACTACAATCCAACAAAGAACAGAATCATGCGTTGGACAGTTCACGCTGGTAAGTGGTTCCGTGTAGGTCCAATTAGCTTGCGTTGCCAGAGCTGCCACCAGCCGCATAACGCCTATAGGCAGGTATGGAAGCCTGCAATGTCGCCAGTGGCACAGGCTAAGTTTGGATTGCCGGCAGGTACTACATGGTCACGCGGCTATAAGCTGCTGCGTAACAGCCCATCAGGCGGTATTGCATCGATGGATGTTACAGGACTTGGTATCAAGTCAGATAATGTAACAGTCAACTCTACTGCAGACAGCCGTCTAAACTTCAAGCAGATTGGTGAGTTTACATTTGATCCTCGCTTGAAGGTTGTTGAGCTTGCGACCATTGATGTGAGGCCGAATGTAGTTCCGCTTAACGATCAGTCAATTACGGCTACTGGATGGGTTTACGCTGGCGGTGTGAACCGTACTGGTTATGTTGCCTTCCGTTATCACAGCGATAACTTGAATCCAGGCGATGCAAACTGGGACAGCTACTTCAGCGCTGTACCGGTCTATGAAACATCGCTGTCCTTCTACTGTGCCGATTGCCATAACCTCAATATTGCTGGTAAGGACTATGTCTCAACCGAGCTTGGTGTTGGCAAGTATGGCAAGGGCATGCTGGGCGACAGGTCTCACGCAGTGCCTATGATGATCACCGGTCGTGAGTCAACTACTGCAAATGCAAACTCAGGCTTCCATTGTTATGATTGCCATAACAATGATATGCCGCGTACAAAGGATACCTCGGTCAAGTTCGACCTTGACAACGATGGAGTCGGTGAGACAAGCATGAGCCTCACAGCTATGGGTGGAGATAAAACATGTGCAAACTGCCACATCTCACCAAGAAACTATGCGGCATACAAGCAGACCTATCGCCAGTTCCAGGGTGTTGATGGAGGTCCAAGCTACTCTGACTTCCCACACTCCGGTCCATCTACTGGTTACAAACTTCTACAGTCGGTTCCTGACCAGGGTGACGCTTGGGATGCTAATGATCCGACATATGAAGTAGCTGCTCCAAACGGCAGTCCATATACCGGTGGAGCAGATGCACTTGATGCAGTCTGCTTAATCTGCCACGGCCCAGAAGCTAGCCGCTCGGTAGGTTATGATAAGTAATCGGCTTGCTGGCAAAAAAGAAAAAGTCACCATACAGCCGCCCTGGTATAGAGATCTAGATGAGATCTTTGACGAAAC
>JASEIR010000040.1:0-6739 GCA_030017355.1 Actinomycetota bacterium | reverse complement strand
ACAAGTTCAGTTGAACCGACTATACTATTAGAGTAAAATAGAAGCGAAAAGGTACAGGTAATATTAGATGTTTATATTCAGCAATAAGCCGCAAACTGATAATGGAAAGCAGACTGCTAGAAAGACTGCAGAAATAGAAAGCCCGCTTTTTCCTACGAAGGTGAGAATATTACTCTTAGCAACGGTCATCGTTTCGTTTATGGCTGCAATCTTTTTAACCGGATGGGATGTATTCACCGTAACAAAGAGTCAAATTAGCAATTATGCTGTTCGTCTTTCAGGGGCAAGGGGAAAAATCACTAAAGGCAAGAAAGTAAAGCGACCGCTACCGCCTGTACATCCTCTGCGCTTCTTCCCAAGGGAGATTGAGGGCTATACGCTTTTTGGCCCGCAGAAAGTTCCCGGTGAGGGCGATTATGCGGCTGAGGCAGTGCTTAAACCGGAGGAAGAAGAATTTGCAGCAGTTGAGCCTATCAGTGTTTATATAAGGATAACATATTATGGTTCTAATGATATTGCGCAAAAAGCAATCGATCGCGATCTAAGTGTAAGGGGGATTAGTGATCGCGTTAATATAGAGATTGGCGATGCTCCAACCAATGCGGGCTATACAAAGGACCAAGGCATGCTTCTTGTTGAATGGGTTAAGAGCGGATATGTAGTTGAGGTTAGCGCTAATTATGAGCAAGCTGTTCCCATGAAAAAAACTGGCACGCTTGAGAAGCATGTAGTCAAGGTTGGGAATATGATCCGCTCAGCGATGGTCTTGGAGTAGCTTTGCGGAGCAATCTTCTAGCGGGCAGGTTTTTGTTAGATGAGAGAGAGATCAGATTGGATTATTAGGATAGCTCTAATAGGAATTGCTTGCACGACAGTTGCTATCAACATAATTATTTCTGCCACGTTTAGCCCTTCGTTTTGTACAATCTGCCACAGCTCTCAAGCGTCAGCTTTGCAAAAATCAAGTCACCGCGATATCCGCTGCAATACGTGCCACCAGAGAAATAATGTTTTTGCTGTATTTACCTGGCGGGCAAGGGTAGTGGGCATGGTCGCGCGCCAGATAACTTTTTCATATAGGCGTCCTATTGTTGCAAATGTATCGCAGGATAACTGCAAACAGTGCCATGATGATATTTTAACAAGGGCTGTTATAAGCAAAGCTATAAAAATGAGCCACAAGGAGGTCGCAGATTATCTAAGATGCACAGAGTGCCATAATACAGTTGCCCACCCTGGTGCTATTGCCAACCCGAAACCCGCAGCGATGGATAAATGTTCCGTATGCCATAACGGGAAGCAGGCAAGTGTATCATGCACTGAGTGCCATATTGAAGGGGTCGATGGAAGAGAACAAATAAAAACAAGCTGGAAAATCACCCATGGGCCGCAGTGGAGAAAGCTTCATGGCATGGGTAACCTTAATACATGCACAACCTGTCATGGTGATATCTTCTGCTTAAGATGTCATAACGCCTCCTTGCCGCATCCCGAGTTTTGGGTGAGGTATCATCCTGAGCAAGCGAAGGCTGATGCGGAGGGATGCTATAAATGCCATCATAAAAGTTACTGCCTATCCTGCCATGGTATTGATATGCCCCATGACGATAAGTTTTTTAAAAACCATAGCAGCATAGCAAAAAAGAAGGGCAAAAAAACTTGCTATAGGTGCCATCTTGAGCAGGGCTGCTTAAGATGTCATGCATCGCACATACATCCTGGTCTGCCAAAAGATCGCTTGCAGGAACTGAGAAGGAGTGCCGGTCTTGATAAATAGCAATCAGGGGTTTGATTGGCACAACTTAAGATCATTGCTTCGGCACTTTCTATCAGATGTCAACCAGGCATTTACCAACCCCCAGGCAAATACCAAGACTACAATACTTATCATTGCAATTCTTGCCCTTCTCACTATTATTGCTAGCCTTTTTATCTGGCTAGCGATTTCTTCGGTTAGAAGCAGGCATCAAAAAATATTGGATGTTCTTACAGCTAAGCATTTTAAGGTTACAAGGCGTGAGGCCTGGACAGGCCGCATTATTTTTGCCGTTGCGCTAATTATTTCAATAAGTGCTGTTTACTATTATGGGAGCAGACCTGAGGTTTGTGAGCGCTGCCATAGCGGCGAGCTGGTCCAGAATCTAAAGAAGTCTACGCACAAAGGGATAAGCTGTCTTTCCTGCCACAGCAGGCCTGGCATAGATGGCTCTGTTGCGCAATTTATTGATTACACGCGATGGTTAAGCGCATCTGTTTTTAAAAAAGAGAAGGAACGCTATGATGCTCAAGTATCAAACGAGGCTTGTTTGCGCTGTCACTATGAAATCACTCGCAAGATTGTTTCTCAGTGGGGAGTGCGGATGCGTCATACAGATGTACTAGAAAAAGGCCTACTTTGCACGGACTGCCATAACAGCGTTGCGCACGGTAAGGCATTAGCGGTCAATAACGTACCTACAATGGATAAATGCTTAGCTTGCCATAATAATAAGCAGGCTTCTGCCAGCTGTGATACTTGCCATACAAGTAAGGCCAAGCCAACAACCCGCAAGATAGCAAGCGAGATTATAAAAATCGATGTGGCGGCTATGAAAAATTGCCGCAGCTGCCATCCACAGACTCAGGATAGTATTTGCATAAAGTGCCATGGTCTTGAAATGCCGCATCCGGATGATTGGGTAGGGGATGCAAAAAAACATGCTCTGCCGGGATTTATTAATAAAAGGCTTTGTAAGAAGTGCCATATATTTAAAGATGGGCTTTCACCTATACCTCATGCAATTGAAGGTTCATATCCAAGCTATCAAATATTTTGTGACGAATGCCATAATTACCCGTCAGTTCATGGTTCAACGGAGAGGTGGCTAAAATATCACGGCATGGCTGCATCCGGCGGTTCATTTCCGCCCAACAAGCTTTGCGACAAGTGCCATCCGGCAGAAAATGAAAGGAAATGTTTCTCTTGCCACCAGGGCGGGTTGTGTACATACTGCCATTCAGGCAGCGCCGCAGGCGCTGTGCTTGAGAATCAGAAATAGAAATAGAAATAAAAAATAAACTAGCTCTATTGAAAAATAAACTAGCTCTATTGGGATTTCTATTAGGCTTCGCTATTGGGATTTGTGCTCTTTGTCTGCTGGGGTTTTAGGCCTTAAAGGAACTATCTCTGTAATCTTCCACACTTTACCGTACTTGCCTATACCTATCAGCCACTCTTTTTTGTCTCCAACTGGTTTGCTTATCCGCTTCTTTGTCTTTGCGTCGATATAGTATCCATTATCTATGTAGGTATATGCAACAGCCCCTGCGCCTTCCTTTACTTTTACCACTTCAAATTCTCTTTTATCGTGCACTCTGATTTTAATCTTGCCCTGTGCTTGCTCGGCTGCAGTTTGCTGCTTTAACTCCCATAGTGCTTTACCAGCTAAACCTTTTTCGAAATCTTTTGGATTATCCTTTGTATTTATCCAAATATCAAGTGCCTTTTTAAATCCCTCTTCAATCTCTTTCTTGATTCTTTTTGCCTCTTTAGGCGGTAATTTACTTTCAGACCACATGCCTCCAGTGTACTTAAAATCGTGCGTGGCCTGCAGATCGCCTTTTTTAGCTGCTTTGATTTGCTCATCAGTTAACCCGCCTATATCTTCTTTCTTCTGGCAACCAGCAGTTAACCCAATTAAGCTGAGCATGACTATCGAAATTATTGCTACTAGCCATATGCTTTTTTTCACAATTACCCCCAAATAACTTGCAAGAGCTTTAATATAGTACCATATGCTGCTATTATATAATAAATCGGGCAGTAGTTCAAATTGGACTATTTTGTTTGGTATAGCTTAGCTGGCGCAATGACAGAAAATCCCCTCCCCCTTAAGGGGAAGCACAACCAAATCCCCTCCCCCTTGGAGGGAGAGCTTAAAATAATTCCCTCCCCCTTGAGGGGGGAGGGTAAGGGTGGGGGTGAAAGACCTCTGCGCCTCGGGCTTCGGACTTTCGCACTGTTCCGAGGCACGAATGGCTCAAGCATCTAGATAATCGTAGATTTGTTTAAAGGATACATATATGGTAAGTAAAGCCAAAAATAGTAAACCGAAAGCCCCAGATAGTTATCTACATAATAAGCTTGGTTTTACATCCGCTATTATAATCGCTGTTTTTGTTCCCCTTGTTTTTGCTCCAAACATCGCACAAGAAGCGTTTTCTACCTGGAAGGTTAATCTTGCTATAATCGCATCTGTCTTTCTAATTTTAGCCTGGCTAGCCAGGTGGGGGATGGAAAGTCGAATTATTCTTAACCGCCCGTACTACTTTTGGCCACTTCTGTTGCTTGGGGTAAGCTACACAATCTCGACCGTTTTTTCGGTTAATCCTATGGTAAGCTTTTTTGGGTCGCATGGCCGATTTGAGGGTCTGCTTACATATCTTGGTTATTTGGCAATTGGACTTCTTATTCCAACTGTTACCCGAAGAGATGATGTTGAGCGCCTGATATCTGCGTTAATTTGGGCTGGTGTTCTTATCTCTGCATATGGTGTAATTCAGCACTTTGGAATTGACTGGAAGTGGTGGGAAGAAGGAACCTTTGCCGGAGAGCGTGTCTTCTCAACGTTTGGAAATCCCCTAACTCTTTCAGGCTATATCGTTTTAATATTTCCATTGGCATTTACTAGACTTCTAAAGCGGCCACAGCTAAGCACAATTGCCTTTATATTGCTGGGCGCAAGCGCGCTTCTTTTTACCTATTCTCGTTCAGGTTGGCTTGCATTTGCCATAGAAATCCCTTTACTAGCAGTAATTTTTTTCAGATGGCTAAAATTAGCTAAGCCAGGTGTACCCTTAAAATCGACATCTATATGGGCTGCAGTTGTTGTCTTGGTGATTGTTGTACTAGCCGTTATTTATTCGGGTGATATTGGGTCTCGTATTGCATCAGCTTTTGATCAAAAAAGTGATACAGCATCAGCAAGACTTCATCTCTGGGGATTGACCCTTGATATGATTCAAAAAAGACCAATCCTTGGATACGGGATTGATACTTTCCTGCAGGTATCAACCCGGTCTTTAGATCTTACGCAGTATTCGTTTGAGATTAACAAACGCTATGATAGACCGCATAGCGATATTTTGCAGGTCACATTCTCATTAGGTTTTGTTGGTCTTATGATATACTTATTGTTTTTTAGTGCTTATTTTCTTGGCATATTGCATTTTTTACGCAAGCAAGTAAATCTAGATGATAGACTCCTGGTAGCTGGCTTGGGGTTGGGTGTATTTGGCTATCTTGTTTCACTGCAGTTTTATTTTTCAACTGTTGGGGTAACCCCTGCTATGTGGCTTATGGTGGGCTTAACTGCTTCAGTAATTGGTTCAAGGGAAATAGTTCTTAAGAACCATGTCCCTGGCACTTTAACATTAGCTGCGCTTGGTTTTTGCCTGCTTCTTCTTATACCAAATCTTATGACTCTTGCTGCTGATATCGTGTCTCGAAAGGCCATCGATGCAGAAATTAACGGTGACCGTTTATTTGCAGTAAGCAATGCTAAATTAGCATCCCAAATAGCCCCATGGCAAATTGATTATTTGCTACAGTATGGCGAGCTGCTAGAGGCATCTCGAGATATTGACGGGGCTATATCTGTTTATAAAAAATCGATAGGAATAAACCCTGAGACATATGAGGGATATTTCCGGCTGGCGCAGATCTATTACCGGCAAAATGATTATCAGGCCTCGTTAAACTACGCACTTGCAGCGCTTGAAAGGTATCCGCTCAAATATGATGCCCGCTTGATCTATGCGCTGATATCAGCAGCAAATGGCGAAATCGATGTTGCAGTGGAAAACCTTCAACTATTAACAAAGATCGACCCCACCAATTTTCGAGCTTATTATTATCTAGGGCTCCTCTATAGAGATTTGGGAAGGCAGGATGATGCCAAGCTATACCTACAAAAAGCTCTAAGTTTAAGCCCAAATGATCCTAATTTAAAGCAGGCACTGTCTAGTTTCGGAGATAGCAGGAAATAGTTAGCAAAAAATAATTGACATCTTCCCTTGATTAGTGCTATCTTACATTCAAGCGCACTATTTTTATCGGAATTATTGGAATTAGGGGACGTTGCTATATATTCTATAAATTCTCATTTATTAAGGAACACCAAATGAAATTTTCAGCAAAGAGCGAATACGCACTCAGGGCACTTATCGACATGGCAGGTTTTTACGGCCAAAGAACGGTTGGGGTCCGCGAGATAGCTTTAAGACAAGGGATTCCTGAGCGTTTTTTAGAGCAGCAGATTACAGCTTTAAGAAAGGCAGGGCTGGTAAGAAGCCAACGCGGCGCTCAAGGTGGTGTGGCGCTTGCCCGCGCACCTGAGGATATAACCATTTTTGAGGTTATAAAAGTCTTGGAAGGCCCGCTAACCACCGTTACCTGCACTGGCACTAGTTCGTCTGATTGCGCCAAGAGCACGCAGTGTGCTCTGCAGGACCTGTGGTGCCAGGTTGGCTATGCAATTGAGCGCGTTCTTAAGGGCATGACGCTAAAGCAGCTTGCAACAAGACAAACCCGCTATGACCAGTCATCCTTGCCTATGTACCATATATAATTCTCGCTAATCCGATTTGAGGGAGCTAAAGCTCTACAAAAAGGTGGCAGCAAGGGCAGAGAGTGATAATTCAAAATTTCAATTAAAAATTCAAAATTATCACCCTCCCCTAGCCCCTCCCCTCAAGGGAG
>JASEIR010000003.1:20717-31627 GCA_030017355.1 Actinomycetota bacterium | reverse complement strand
CCAATGGGCTGCATTGATGTTGAAAGAACAGGTCCGCAGGAAACAAACCGTAAGGTTTTAAAATACAATATTGACCTTACCAAGTGCATGTTTTGCGGCATTTGCGCTGAAATTTGCCCAACAAAGGCACTTGTTATGAGTAAAGACATCGAAAATGCTGAGTACGTTAAAGATAGGCTTTTCTATGAAATGGAGAAGGCCTTAAGGCGTTAATATAGATTATTTCTTGGGAGAAGTGGTATGAGCAATCTGGCACCACAAGTCATATTTATAGGGCTAGGAGTCATCGCTGTTGTCAGCGCGTTGTTGGTGGTAGTGGGACGAAATCTTTTTCACGCAGCAATGTTTCTTGGCGCATACATGCTTTCAATAGCGGGCTTCTATTTCTTACTTGACGCCGACCTTGTTGGAATTATGCAAGTATTTGTCTATGTTGGTGGCGTTATTGTTATGTTGCTCTTTGGTGTTATGCTTACAGCCCAGATGACCAATGTTCGCATGGTTTCAGCAGTAAAACAGCGTGGTGGCACTGTTCTTTCGGTGATCGTTCTAGTAGCACTTCTCGCATCAATTTTCAAGAAAACAGCTTTCGTAATATCACAAGCTACGCCAGCTCAAAATGCCATTTCGCTTGTGGGGAAGCTCTTTATGACAGATTATGTCCTGCCGTTTGAGGTGGTTTCGGTATTGCTTCTAGCAGCATTGATTGGGGCAATAGTTGTTGCTCGCGAAGAGGGGAGGCCGCAATAGTCATGTCTCTTGAATCTATACCTTTATCATACTACCTAATATTAAGCGCAATCCTTTTTGGGATTGGTTTGGCAGGCGTGCTGCTTAGAAAGAATGCGGTTACCATTCTTCTCTCCGTTGAGATAATGCTAAATGCGGCCAATCTCAATCTGGTTGCTTTTTCGAGATATATAACGCCAGCAGCAGCTTCTGGCCAGATATTTGCACTCTTTGTTATGGCTATTGCGGCGGCCGAGGTGGCTGTTGGCTTAGCATTGGTACTTACAATCTACCGAAATGTAAAATCGGTAAATCTGGACGAATTCAATTTATTTAAGTGGTAGTGGGGAACGATTATGGTTGATGCATTAGCGCCGTTTGTAACAACTGTAACACCGTGGATAGGCCATGTTATGTCGCTAATATTATTGCTGCCAGTGGCAAGCTTCCTCATTCTTGTTGTATTTGGCAAGAAGATGGGGGAGCGGTCTTCCTATGTTGCAATCAGTGCAGTAGCGGCATCTTTTCTGCTATCAATAATTGCAGTTCTTTTTGTGATGGGTGGTGGACGAGCTGAACTTTCCTTTACCTGGCTATCTGTAGGCGATTTTCACCCCACCTTCGGACTTTTGTTAGATCCGCTATCCGCGATGATGTTAATTGTGGTCACGCTGGTTAGCATGCTGGTACAGATATTCTCTGTTGGGTACATGCACGGGGATAAGCGCATTGGCTGGTTCTTTGCTTGCCTTTCAATGTTTACAGCATCGATGCTTCTTGTTGTATACTCGCCTAACTTTGCTGAGACATATATAGCCTGGGAGGGCGTGGGTGTTTTCTCGTATCTGTTAATTGGATTCTGGTTTGAGAAGAGAAGCGCAAGTCAAGCAGCAAAGAAAGCCTTTATGGTTACCAGAGTCGGAGACCTTGGTTTTGCAATAGGCTTGATTCTTTTATATGTAGTTGCTGGAACACTTGATATGAACAAAATATTTGGCATGGATCTACAAGCCCCACTAGCAGCGCTCATAGCTATTCTGATTTTCTGTGGGGCAGTTGGTAAATCCGCACAATTCCCGCTCCATGTGTGGTTGCCTGACGCGATGGAAGGCCCGACACCAGTCAGCGCCCTTATCCACGCAGCAACCATGGTTGCAGCTGGTGTGTATTTGGTTGCAAGGTCATATCCGTTATTTGAGATGGGGCCAGTATCGCTTGAGGTTGTTGCGATCATTGGCACTATTACAGCATTTATAGCAGCCTCAATTGCGCTTACCGCGACAGATATCAAAAGGGTTTTAGCTTACTCTACAGTTAGCCAGCTTGGCTACATGATGATGGGTTTAGGTGTTGGTGCATTTGCTGCTGGTATGTTCCACCTGTTTACGCATGCTTTCTTTAAAGCTCTTCTCTTTTTGGGTGCAGGTAGCGTAATCCATGCAGTTCACAGCCAAGAAATACACGATATGGGTGGGCTTGGGCCTAGGATGAAGATAACCTCACTTACGTTTATCATTGGAGGTTTAGCACTTGCTGGAGTGCCGCCGTTTAGCGGCTTTTGGAGCAAGGACGAAATCTTGCTTGGAGCATACACAAGTGGTCATACAGCAATCTTTTGGGTTGGCATACTAACTGCGCTACTTACAGCGTTTTATACATTCAGACTCATATTTATTGTCTTTTTTGGCAAACCAAGAGGACACCACGTCGATCATGTGCACGAGTCGCCACCTGTTATGAGCGTCCCGCTTATTATCCTTGGCACGCTTGCGCTAGTAGCTGGTATGGTCGGCTCGCCATATCTTGGACATTTCTTCCAGGTCTTTATTACCAACAGCCATGAGGTTGAGCATGCCAATATGTTTGTAATGGGGCTCTCCATTGCAGTAGCAATAACTGGTATCTTTGCAGCTTGGCTCAAGTACGGGACAAGGCTGTTGCCTTCTGGTGTAATCAGTAAAGATAACCCTATCTACAAGCTGCTGGTTAATAAATATTATTTTGATGAACTTTACTATTATGTATTGATAAAGCCAACCCATGCAATAGCAAAATATGTTCTTAGCTTCGATCAGAAAATCATTGATGGGGCGGTTAACGGCGTTGCATGGGTTAGTACCAAGGTTGGTAGTGGACTGAGACAGATTCAGACAGGATACGTACAAAATTACGCATTATATATGTTAGCAGGATTGATAGTCTTGATTATTTGGTCCTTCAAGATTCTAGGTGTTTATTAAGGGTGTGATTTGATGAGTTACCCGTTGCTGACAATTACTATATTTTTACCTCTGGCAGGAGCTTTGCTTCTTCAGTTTATACCAAGAAGCCAGGCTAACGTCATTCGCACCATTGCACTCTTAATAGCACTTGCTGACCTTGCGCTTGGAATTCCAATCCTTACAAACTACCATCTTGGTCAGGCTGGCATGCAGCTGGTCGAGAAAGTTTCCTGGATACCTAGTCTTGGCATTAGTTATTTTGTTGGGCTTGATGGGTTGAGCCTACCTCTTTACGAGATGACCTTGCTGCTTATGGTTGTTTCGGTTCTTGCATCGTGGTCGATCAAGGACAGGGTAAGAGAACACTATAGTATGCTGCTTTTGCTTGCGGTTGGTATGCTTGGAACCTTTGCTGCTCTTGATTTCATTCTTTTCTATATATTCTGGGAATTGGTTCTTATCCCTATGTATTTTATCATCGGCATATGGGGCGGCGAAAATCGTACCTATGCAGCTGTTAAGTTCTTCCTATATACACTGGCTGGAAGCGTGTTGATGCTAGTTGGCATTCTTGCTCTTTACTTTACCTCGGGGCTTAACACGTTTGACATGGTAAAGCTAATGGAGGCGGGTTATCATCACTACTTGGCAACGTTTATCTTTATAACGTTCTTCTTTGGCTTTGCAATTAAGGTGCCGATGTGGCCATTTCACACATGGCTTCCCGATGCGCACGTGCAGGCGCCTACAGCCGGAAGTGTGCTCCTTGCAGGTGTTTTGCTTAAGATGGGAACTTACGCGTTTGTAAGGATTATTGTTCAGATACTGCCAGGCGAATTTACGAAGTTTGCCCCATATATTGCGCTACTTGCAATAATAAGCATTGTGTATGGCGCATATACAGCGCTGGCGCAAAAAGACTTAAAAAAGATGGTTGCATATTCAAGCGTAAGCCATATGGGCTATGTAATGCTTGGTATAGCTGCACTAACCCCAGTAGCTTTAAATGGCGCGATACTTCAGATGATAAATCATGGGTTAATTACAGGTATGCTGTTCTTGCTTGTGGGATATATCTACGAGAGGACGCACACCCGCGATATTTCTAAGCTTGGCGGTATTTCGGTAAAGATTCCGGTTCTTGGCGGCATGTTTGTATTTGCGGCCCTGGCATCTTTGGGTCTGCCAGGCTTAAGTGGTTTTGTTGGTGAGCTCCTGATACTGCTTGGCTCATACACTGCATATCAGATCTATACAATTCTTGCAGTATTTACGCTTGCGTTAACGGCATTCTATCTTATAAGGGCAAACCAGAATGCAATTTTTGGTATTCCCAAGATGGCAATGGATGGTTTTAAAGATGCAAATGCTAGGGAGTTCTTTAGTATGATACCGCTGGTCATATTTATTGTTCTGATTGGCATATATCCAAAGCCATTCTTAAATTATATCGACCCAGCTGTGAATACTGTATTACAAATAATAAGAGGTAGTTAGAATGGAATGGTTGCAACAGGTTAATTGGTTTGTATTAGCGCCAGAGCTTATAATATTTAGCTTCGCAATAATAGTTCTTGTTGGCGAGCTGTTCTTATCAGCCAATGCCAAGCGATCACTCGGGGTTGTCACTTTGATCGGCCTCATTGCATCTTTGGCATCTGTTGCAGGGATATGGAATATCGAGACAACCCAGTTCAATGGCATGTTTTCAGTAGATCTAACTGCCAATATCCTAAAAGCCATTCTGCTGGTGACAACATCCCTTATGGTTCTTGGAGCATTAAAATCCAGGTTTTCAATGGGCGAAGGAGAGTTTTTCAGCCTAATTCTGTTTTCAGTTTTAGGCACAATGTTTATGGCGTCTTCAGCAGATTTAATAATGCTCTTTATTGCACTTGAGCTTACTGTTTTACCAGCATATGTTCTTACTGCAGGTAGAAGAAGTGCAAGGTCGTCCGAAGCTGCATTAAAATATTTTCTACTAGGGATTGTTGCTTCGGTAATCCTGCTTTACGGCATGACGTTGCTGTTTGGATTAACAGGCCAGACGAATTTTATAGCAATAGCTAAAGAGCTAGCCAAGCAAAAGATAGATGCAACTCTAGCTGTAGCCATGCTTATGATAATTGTTGGATTAGGCTTTAAAGTTGCGGCAGTTCCGTTCCATTTTTGGGCACCAGATGTCTATGAGGGATCTCCTGTTCCCGTTGCTACATATCTTGCAGCTGGTCCTAAAGCTGGAGGTTTTGCGGCTATCATTCACCTATTTCCGGTTGCTCTTGCTTCAGTTAAGCCAGCCTGGGCAATGGTATTTGCTGCTCTTGCAGTTCTAAGCATGACAGTTGGAAATTTTGTTGCCTTAGCACAGAATCAGATAAGAAGGCTACTTGGTTATTCCGCAATCGCCCATACTGGATATCTATTGATAGGATTAGCGGTTGCCGATCAAATTGGCTACTCGTCCATGATATTTTATTTCTTTGTATACTCCCTAGCTGCACTTGGAGCGTTTCTTGTGGTGCTTGCCACGACCGAGCGTGGGATAGGCGAGAGTGTAACTGATTTTGCTGGGCTGCATAAGCGGGCACCGATGGTCGCCTTTGCGATGGCTGTTTTTTTATTCTCCCTGGTTGGATTACCACCACTTGCTGGGTTTATGGGCAAGTTATTTCTATTTAGCGCTGCTGTGAAGTCAAATCTAATATGGCTTGCCGTTGTGGCTGTGTTAAATAGTGTTGTTTCGTTTGGATATTATGTTACAGTGATAAGACAGATGTACCTAGCTCCGCCTGTAACTGATAAGGCAATGCCAGTTTCAGCACCCTTGTATCTATCGATAATGTTGATAGTAGCAGCAATAATTGTTCTAGGAGTTTATCCGACCGCTTTTCTGTCAATAATTAACTTATAGGTACTATATAGGTACAGGCCGGGGGTTAAAATGGAAGAGCAAACCTTCGCTTTGATGCTAAGACACGTCCTTACCCATTATGACTTCGAGTGTATTGATGCAGCATGTCATCGAGCATCTGTGCAACTGAGGCGGGAAGTCTATGCTGAGAATGGCATGGATGAGAACCTTAGATATGAATTTTCTGATCCTGTCCTAATAAGAGTTCTCGAGAACCTTAAAGCTTATCTGCCCAGCATTTAAGTTTGGGTCTAGATGGAAGAACCAACCACCGATTGCTGACCGCCGACCCCGCTAACGAATTCAAAAAATTTATAAAAATTGCTAAAGTTTGCGGTTGTTTTGACGATAATTCTAATATCTATCAGCCAAGACGGAATAAATAGAAGCTTGTGGCAGGGCTTCTAGGTCGTGGCAGACGGCTTGACTGATAGAAAAGCTCCGCTTAAGTAAAGTAGTAAAGCGGAGCTCTTTTTATTTTTTGCTTTTTTCTTGAGATAAGCCTTATTCTGCGCTCTTTTCTTCTTTTTCTTCTTTGCTGGTTGCCTTTTTTAGCTCTTTTATGCTTTGGCCAACTGCCTTTCCAATCTCAGGTAGCTTTTTAGGACCAAAGATTATCAGAACTACAACCAGAATTAAAATGAGCTCCCATGGCCCTGGCAGGTTAAAAAAAGCAGGTATAGCCAGACTATTTATAATCTCTGACATTATTTACCACAACCTTTTTCCTCATTTATTTAGTAAATAAATAATAACATTATTTAGGCTTTAAAGCTATTTTAACCCGTTCTTTTATCTATATTAACCAATATTCCCTCTTGGCAAGCTTTATAGACAACTGTTAGGTTAGCTTTAAGGTGCGATATCGCGTCTGCTAAAAACTAGAATTGAAGCGGCAACAAAGAAAATGGTGGTTCCGGCATAAACCAGGGTGCTTTTAAGCGGAATGTCGCCAGTTGTAAGAAGCTGCGCTGAATTGTAATAATGAAACAATGAAATCACGTCTAACTTTTCAGCCCACGTTGCGTATTGCTTTAGCGATGTTAAAAGATACATGGCAATTAAGATGCCAGCCGAGGCAAAGGCAGCATGGCCTCGCTCGCTAAGAAGAACTGAGAAAAAGAGCGAGTACGCAGCAACGGCAAGAAAAAACAAAGCCCCTACAGCTGCTAAAGCCAGGATACCTTCAGGTTTTATTGTCAAGTCTACTATCAAGCTAAAAAGATAGGTTGAGGCCATGGTGATAAAGACAAGGGCGGCAGTTCCGCCAAACAGGGTAAGACCTTTACTGATAATTGCTGATGTTCTAGTAATTGGTTGGCTAAGCAAAATCTCGATTGTACCGCTGTCAATTTCCTTACCAATTGCGCCTGTCCCGTAGGCAATGACAAACGCGCCAATTATGACAAACCACATGAATGCAAATATCTCGATGGACAAAAATCCCTCTGGAGATGTAATATCAGCCACGCCCGATCCACCGCTAAAAAATCTCAAAAATCCCTCCGGATAATTTTCAAAAATCTTTTGAAAATCTTTAGCTCTCTCTTGGATTGAGGGGTAAACAGATATAAGAAGGTATACGTAAAACATTAAGCCAATGGCGTATGAAGTCCAGCTTACGCGTATCTCCTTTAGTGATTTTATGAAAAGGTTAGCGTTCACTTGGACCACCCTTGCCATAAAATTCCAGGAATATTTCTTCAAGACTTGCATGGGTTGAGATAATATCTCTAACTTTATATTGAGCAAGTTTTTTAATTAGTTCGTCGATTTCTCCCTTAAGGGTAAGGCGCAAATGATTATTTACTTTATCTATAGAAATAACTCCTGGCAAGCGAAAATCATCCGGATTTACCGGGTTGTCAAAGATAACATCGATGTAGCGAACTTTTTTAGAAATGAGGGTGTCAATTCTTTCGATTGCCACTAGGCTACCCTCTTTTATAATACCCACCCGGTCGCAGACTTTCTCGATTTCTGGCAAGATGTGTGACGATATAAAAATCGTGCAGCCGCGTGACTTTAACTCTTTTACCAAGTGATAAAACTCCTGCTGCATAAGAGGATCTAGACCTGAAGTTGGCTCGTCCAACAGAAGGAGCTTTGGGTCGTGCATTACTGCTTGGATAATTCCAAGCTTTTGCCGATTTCCCTTTGAATACTCTTTAATCCTTCTTTTAAGGTCAAGATCGAATCGGTCAACAAGCTCTTTTTTTAGGACCGGAGGCTTTCTTGGGCGGAAGCGCGCGATAAAGTTAAGAAATTCTTCTCCACGCATTTTTTCGTAAAGGTTTAGATCGCCCGGTAGGTTACCAATTTCTTCTTTGATTGCTGCGGAATCCCTCCAGGCATTTTTGCCCAGCACAGAAGCAGTACCTCTGGTTGGAAATAAAATGGCCATTAAAAGCCTTATCGTTGTGGTTTTTCCAGCCCCGTTTGGGCCAAGGAAACCAAAGACTTCGCCCTCTTCAATTGTGAGGTTAAGGTTCTCTATGCCGCGGTTTATGCCATAGTATTTGGTTAATTCAACTGTTTCGATTACTGCCATCGCTAACCTTATTCTACCTCTTTATGACTTAAACCTTCTGTTTTTTGAAGTAATTTGCAAGAAAGCCGATAACATTTGATAACATTAAAAGATACTTTAAATTAGGGCATAAATGTTGGAAGATTTTCCAGAGGATAAAGTAAAAGCGGTATCTGGTCGCATTTCGGCGGCGACTTTTAAGCTTGCTATGCTAGGGCAAAGCAAGTAGGTAAAACGAGAAGAATAGTTTAAGATTAAGTTCTTGCCATTAAATTAACCGAGGCTTTTCTTGATTTACAGAAAGGAGATTTTTATGACAGAACAGGCTGGCTTGGATACATTGATGGAGGAGTTAAGAACCTTCCCGCCCTCTCCAAAATTCAGCAAGGATGCTCATATAAAAAGCCTTGCAGAATACGAGAAACTTTATAAGCAATCAATAGAAAATCCGGATGGTTTCTGGGCCGGGATGGCTGAAAAAGAGCTTGACTGGTATAGAAAATGGGATAAGGTTCTTGAGTGGGATTTTGAAAAGCCGGATATAAAATGGTTCTTGGGTGGTAAGTTAAATGCTTCTTATAATTGCCTTGATAGGCACTTAAATAACTGGCATAAAAACAAGGCGGCTTTGATTTGGGAGGCCGATGATGGTACTTATAAAACTTATACCTACCAGCAGCTCCACCGTGAGGTTAATAGGTTTGCAAATGTCTTGAAAAAGAAAGGTATAACAAAAGGTGATAGGGTAACAATTTATCTGCCTATGATTCCGGAACTTGTAATATCAATGCTGGCATGCGCAAGAATTGGAGCAATTCATAGCGTAGTTTTTGGTGGCTTTAGCTCGCAGGCCTTGCGTGACCGTATTCAAGATTGCAGGGCAAAGTTGGTAATTACTGCAGATAACGGCGTGCGTGGAGGAAAGCTTGTTCCGCTGAAGGCAAATACTGATGTAGCCCTTCAAGAGTGCGAGACGGTGGAGGGTGTAATAGTAGTTCAACGCACTGGCAATGCGGATATGAAGCAGGGGCGAGATACCTGGTGGCACGATGAGGTATCAGCTCAAGATATAAGCAACTACTGCGAGCCAGAGCAAATGGATGCAGAGGATACCTTATTTATCCTTTATACATCTGGCTCTACGGGCAAGCCAAAAGGCGTGGTTCATACAACAGCAGGTTATCTTCTCTTTACTGCGCTCTCGTTTAAGCTTGTCTTTGACTATAAAGAGGGCCAAACTCATTTCTGTACAGCCGATATTGGTTGGGTTACTGGCCATAGCTATGCTGTCTACGGTCCACTTGCATGTGGTGCCACAAGTGTGATATTTGAAGGTGTTCCTACTTATCCAAATCCTGGGAGGTTTTGGGAGATAGTTGATAAGCATCAAGTAAACATATTATACACGGCTCCAACTGTTATAAGAGCTCTAATGAAAGAGGGTGAGGGCTGGGTTAAAAAGCACGATCTTTCATCTCTAAGAGTGCTTGGAACGGTTGGCGAGCCGATCAACCCAGAAGCATGGATGTGGTATCATACCCATGTTGGAAAGGGAAGGCTGCCAATAGTTGATACATATTGGCAAACTGAAACAGGTGGATTTCTAATAACTCCGCTGCCGGGGGCGATGACGCTAAAACCTGGCTCAGCAACCAGGCCATTTTTCGGTGTTTCTGCAAAAGTTGTCAGGGACGATGGATCACCAGCTAGTATTAATGAAGGTGGTTATCTAATCATTGATCAGCCCTGGCCAGGGATGCTAAGAGGCACCTATGGTGATCTTGATAACAAGCGCTTTAAAGATATCTACTTCAGCCGTTTTCCTGGCAAATATTTTACAGGCGATGGAGCTAGAGTTGATGAGGACGGCGATTTCTGGCTTATGGGCCGAATCGATGATGTTATCAACGTGTCCGGTCACAGAATTGGTACAGCTGAGGTAGAATCAGCTTTAGTAAGCCATAAATCAGTTGCTGAGGCAGCGGTTGTAGGCTTCCCGCACGAGGTTAAGGGTGAGGGCATCTATGTCTTTGTAACTTTAAAAGATGGTTATAAGCCGTCTCCTGAGCTCCAGAACGAGCTCATCAAGCATGTAAGAGCTGTTATTGGACCAATCGCAACGCCAGATAAGATGCAGTTTGCCCCTGGTCTTCCGAAAACAAGGAGCGGAAAGATAATGCGAAGAATCTTAAGGAAGATCGCACGCGGCGAAATCGACGACCTTGGTGACATCTCTACCCTAGCCGACCCTGCAATTGTTGAGATTTTAAAAGCCGAGCGCCGCTAAAAGCACTTGAAATCAAAAAGGCATTGAATTTTAAGTACGACAAAAAGAGCCCGCCATTTTGCTTTAGTCAAGAGCGAGAAAACCAATTTCCTGGGTATATCTTCCTTAGGAGATTGGAGGTGGGCTCATGTTTATTGACAATTTAGCACTAATGCTTATCAATTTGGTTGCCGGATTCTTCCTTTTGGCCTGCTATATGTATTTTGGCGTTGATGAGGCTAACCAGCGCAG
>JASEIR010000003.1:0-20707 GCA_030017355.1 Actinomycetota bacterium | reverse complement strand
ATGGGCACCTGGGTTTGCTGTTGTTGGCATCATTGGAATTGCAACTGGACTGCATACAATCTTTGTTTGGCCGCTACCATCTAGCTTTAATATTGTCTTTGGCCAGCTAGAACTTATTTTTGGAACTCTATTCCTGATCGCATCAATAGCCATAGCGTTTGGCTGGGATATATTAACGGTAGGGGTTTACGCGCTTTTTGGTGGCATAGCTGCGCTTCTAGCTGGCATACGGTTCATTGCGGCGGGTCTAACAACAAGCCCAGTGCTTTCTGGAGTTGGCTTTATACTATCTGGTTTGGCCGGTATCGCATTGCCGTTTGTTCTTTGGCTGCGGGCTAATCCGACAATCCGATTGATTTTTGCGATTTTGCTGGTGATTGTGGCATTAATCTGGGCATTTATTGGATACGAAGCGTTCTGGGCGCACATAACCGAGTTTGCCAAATGGACTCCACTGACACTGCGTAGGTAGTATCTCTTGCGTGGAATAATTGCTGGTTATAGGTCGCTGTTCTCAACATGATAGCAGCGGCCTGTTTTATCAGTCTTTTTCTCATAAGAACTATTGGAATTAGGAAAAGAACTAGCGATGCAATGATTGTCCATATAGAGCTTAGTAAAATAGACTGGTTAAGCTTTCCTAGGGCAAGACCTTGACCTCTACCTTTAACGGTGGGTGGTGATCAGTGCTTGGCGGTTGTTGCTGTAGCATTCGGCAGGAGTTCTGTCTCCCTTTGCCTCTTGCTCTTTGAGCACCTCCAAAAGGGCTTTAACAACTGCGGTATCATATTTTGCGCCACTATCTTTTACAAGCTCGCTAATTGCTGTTTCTTTACTCATCCCTTTTCGGTATGGCCTATCGCTAGTCATCGCATCAAAACTATCGGCAACCGCAATAATGCGGGCATGTAACGGTATATCGCTTCCAGCAAGCCCTTCCGGGTAGCCAGAACCATCCAATCTCTCATGATGGTACAAGACTGCAGGAATAATGCTTTGAAACGCAGGAATTGGTGCAAGCAATTCAGCTCCAACAATGGGATGGGTTTTTATTATCTTATATTCTTCTTCTGTTAACTGACTAGATTTCGAAAGTATTTCTGGAGGTATATTTACCTTGCCAATATCGTGAAGAAAAGCTGCTTGATATAGCCGATTTATTTCGCCTTGAGGCAGATTCAATTTTACTGCAATTGCTTCTGCGAGCTCGGCCACGCGTTTGGAGTGCCTTTCTAAACACTGATCTAATGCATTAATTAAGTTATTAATGAGGGTGATAGCATCAATGTAAGCTTTCTCTAACCTAAAATGCGTTTCTTTAAGCTCAAGATGCAATCGGCAGTTATCAATTAGTGCTGCCATTAACATGCAGCTGTCCGTTATAGCGTTTTGCATCTCAAAGCTTGTTGGAAAGCGAGTTTTCCAACCAATATTTAAAACTCCTATTATCTTATCGGGCGTCTTAAGCCTTATGGATGTAAATGAGCGTATGCCAGTTCTTCTCATGATTGCTTGCTGATGAATGTCAAATCTCTCAACTATCTCTAATAGGCTCTCATTGTTATCATCGCTAGAGTTATCCTTTATGCCAATTGTTCTGATTGCTGGCAAGATATCATCAGGCAAGCCGAAATGAGAAGTAAGGACAAATCGGCCTGTATTGAATTCTTTTAAGTAAAGGGCTGCTGCTCTGATTTCTTGCACACACGAGAGAGCTTCAATGTATTTATTTCCAATAACCTCTTCTGTTGGCTGGTCGTGCAGGCTTAGAGCTATGCTGCCAAACAACCCAAGCGCTATTTTGCGACGTGACTGGCGCTGCAACGCCACAGATTCATCATCTGGTTTCTGTAATAAACTTATGGTTTCTTTTGAATATTCAAAACCTGCCTGTTTTTTGGCTTCTGGTGTTGGCGATGTAAACAAATCTATATAACAAGGTTTTGGGGCTCGTTCGGGCCCGCTTAGCGTTGCCAACTTACAATATCCAAGGGACATCAACGTGAGACCGCCAACAATGCCTTGCATTACAGAACACAAGGATGGTGAATTATGCTCTTGAAATGGGCATTTTTTAACAACAAGGCGGATACGGTCATTGCTTGCATTTGCTATGATAGGTTCGTAATTAAACTCTGATAGCATGAAATACCTTAGAGCGCTTGCAAACACCTCAATGTTTGTAGGATCTGAATGCGATTTAAGCAGCAGCTTAAACTCGGGATAAGCTTTTACAGCAAGCTTTAAGCCCAAGCTTGAGATTGTTGTCTGCGGCAAAAGAGACTCATCAATTGCCTTTGCAAACTCACATAGCGCTAGATTAAATAGTTCATGCTTCATATCATTTGCCTCGGTTACTGCTTGCTTCTAATCAAACTGCTGATATATCTTATCGGCTGCTTAGCTTGAATATTTACCCAGCAATCTCCAAAGAATGACCTGGACCCTGGCCCCTGATTGGCCTATTATTACGCCAGGGACTATTAACTTTTCAGTCGGTAGTTAAATTTGACGGGCTACTCTGCCCAGTTGCTTACCAAAGGAGATTGCTGTGGCTGTTTACTCATACTCAAAGCTAGAGACTTTCAAAAGTTGCCCGCTAAGGTATAAATTTACCTACATTGATAGGATCAAGCGTCCAGGTGAGGGTATAGAGGCCTTTATGGGAAAGCGTATTCACGAGGTACTTGAAAAGCTCTATGCAGACCTTCAATACAAAAAGCAAAACAGTCTAAATGAGCTTCTTGCAGATTATGAGTCAAGATGGAAGGCAAATTGGCACGACAACGTTAACATAAAAAAAGAGGGTTTAACACAGGATAACTACTTCGAAATGGGAAGGGAGTGTATCCGAGCCTATTACGAGCGATATCAACCTTTTAACCAGGCCATTACGCTTGGGCTTGAGCGAAAAGTCGTTTTCTTTCTTGACCCAGAGAAACGTTTTCAGATGGTTGGGTATATTGATCGGCTTGACCAGCGCCCTGACGGTACATACGAGATCCATGATTATAAGAGCTCTAACACCTGCCCAGAGCAAACAGATTTAGATGCGGATGAGCAACTCGCCCTCTATCAGATTGCGCTAAAGCAAGCGTTTACTGATGCTAAGGATGTCGAACTTGTTTGGCACTATCTTGTTTTTGATAAGGAGTTTCGCTCAAAGCGCACCCCGGAGCAGCTTGAAGACATCAAACGCACAACCATTGAGACTATAATGCAGATTGAGGCAGCAAAAGAATTTGAGCCGTCTGAATCATCGCTTTGCGATTGGTGTGATTATCCTGATCTATGTCCAAGGCGTAAGCATTTCTATATAATCGAGAGCTTGCCAATGAACGAGTACGCGAACGAGACTGGCTATACTCTAGTAAACAAGCTCGCAGAGCTTGAGGATAAGAAGAAGGCGCTGGTTAAGGAAATCGATGGCGAGATTGTCAAAATCAAGGAGGCGCTTATAGCTTATGCTAAGGCTGAAGGTGTTGATGTTATTCGCGGCGCCACCAAGAAAGCGAAAGTCAAGATAGAAGAAGTGGAAAAATATCCTTATGCAGGGACTCCAGAAAGAAAAGAACTGGAGGCGCTTCTGGCTTCTGCTGGCTGTTTAGAAGATGTTATGAAGGCATCCTTAGATCTTGGCAAACTTGCGAAGGCTGTTAAATCAAACATCTGGAGTCCCGAGCTAATAGCTCACGTCAAAAAATTTGCGGTTAGAGAAACAGAGTGCTCTGTAACTCTTTCAAAGCTCAGCGAAAGGGACCTTATCCTAGATGAGGAAATGAGTTATTGATGATTTACTTCGTCTTCTCTTTTAATTGCAGTTGCCAAGTGGTATACACTCTCTAGAAGAGGGTGCATACGAAGGGATGTGTCCGTATTGGAGTACAATCCAGTTGTGGTGAGATTGCCTGAGCCACGCTATAGAAGCAGCATATCAGTTGAAGAAGCCATACTTAGGCGAAGGTCAATTAGACGCTATAAGGATGAGCCTCTAGCTCTAGAGGAGGTGTCACAGCTTCTTTGGGCTGCTCAAGGAATAACGGAGCCATACAAAGGATTAAGAGCAGCTCCGTCTGCTGGAGCATTATACCCACTTGAGACTTATCTGGTTGCCGGCAATGTTAATAGTTTGCCGGCAGGCGTCTATAAATACCGACCTTTTGGCCACGACTTGATAAAAACCCTTGATGGCGATATACGAACAAAGCTTGCAATTGCAGCAATTAACCAAACTAAAATTAAGAAAGCTGCCGCCAGTATAGTGTTTTCAGCTGTATATGAACGCACAGTCAGCAAGTATGGAAATCGAGGTATTAGGTATGTCCATATGGATCTTGGCTTAGCTGCGGAAAATGTCTATCTGCAAGCGGTATCTCTTGGCCTTGGCACGCTTGCTGTTGGCGCATTTGATGATCTCTCTGTGAAAGTAATTCTTGATATGCCGCAAGAGGAGTATCCGCTATGTATTATGCCGATTGGAAGGGTGTAGGCAAAAGCTATGATTAAGCAGCTTTTCGCTTTTTAGCTTGGGCAGGTCTTTCGGCAGTTTCAGCAGCTTCAGCTGGTTTTGCTGGTGAAATTTCTGGAACCAAATCTTCCCTGATAATTTCGGCCTTTAATTTGGTTTTTAGCTCTCTTGGCGTCATCAGGTATCCAGTTAGCTGTTTGAGCTCCTGCCGAATCCTGTCAATAATCTCGCTGGTAAATAAAACGCCAGCGATAATTTCAGGGCTAGACAGGGATTCTTCTGCCCAGTACCGATCAAGCACGTTGTCTACCAGAGATTCCTTTGAGATAAGATATAGGAGTTTAATTATATCTGACTCGCTCATAGTCTTGTCGAGAACGTTAACCGAGTATACAAGCGTTTTGTCGATTGGTCTGGTAAATTTGACGTGATACAGCTGCCAGGTATGGGCATTAGTTAGTGCGACCCATTCAATTCCTTCATTTGCAGCATACGATACAGCCTGGAAAATATGCTGTTCATTTAATGGCACACCTACCGCTTTGACCTCAATGAGCATCTTAACCTGATCATTGATCTTAACGCCGTAATCGACATAATGCTTCCGTATCTTGTATTCGGTCGTAATATCAAAAAACTTATCATAGCCAAAAATATCGCCCAGCATGTCATTAACTATATTGCTTGTATCAGATTCGTTAATGTTCTTCTTTATGGCCATTCTTAATACATCTGAATATTTCTCTAGTTCTCGCTTCATACGCCTTTTTACTTTATCAGGCACCTTTATACGCATGACCCGTACCTCCCCCATGCCTTCTATATTCCTAGAAAATGCAAATTTTACACAGGTGGTGGGTTCCCGTCCCCCTGCATATTCCGAAAGCTACAGAAATGCGTGCATAGCCCAATGCTCAATCTTGCATAGTTTAATCTTGACAGTACAAGGGTAATACTTTCGCTAGTTCAAAATATTACGTACGTCATTGTAAGAAAATGTTGGCACTGACACTTTTAGGTGGTGCTGGCAATGGCAAAACTTGCAAATTGGTTTAAGAGACTTAACCCGTGGCTGAAAGCAGCCTTAGTCCTCGGGGTAGTAATTGTTATTTTCTTTGTCCCATGGATATTGATTGCACTGTCTGCCTTATTGCTTATTGCGGTTCCAATTATGTTTATTGCAACCCTTGTAAGCGAAGACGCTAAAAATTGGATTGTAAGATTTCTCTCGGAACTTCCTGGTATCACTAAAGATCAGAGCTCGATCGCAATTGCACTGCCTACATCAGCATGTCTTCTTTTTGCAGTAATAATAACCGGAGTCACGGACACTGCTGTCGCAAGAATAACCCAAGAGCCATAAGAGATAGCAAAAGAAACTACTACAACGGAGCGCAAGCGTGCACGAGAGCGGGTGACTATGACAACTGAAGCTCCAACCACTACAACGACCAAAGCAACAACTACATCACCAGTATCTCCTGGCCAAAATGCCACTCTAACAGCAAAAGCAACACCTGGTGCATCATGCGACATTACCGTCACAGCTTTGCTTGGGGGAGGGGCTGCTAGCGATAGAACAACAGTAATTGTTCAATAGCTGATAATAACAAAACCATACTTCTGAGGGGTATAATCTGCCGATACAGCCACCGATTACCAATAAAAGATAATGCACCTAGTTATCTGGCAAGCAAAAATGAGCTTATTGATAACCTCTTGCGGAGGTGTTATCTATCAGCAGATAAACGAAAACAGACAATAGCATTTATACATTTCCGATTGCCAAAATTAGTCTCTGTTTTGTACGGTGATGCCTGTTGGAAATTAGTAAAAATCTGTAACGGCTATTTTCTAAAACATGTGGCAATGGCCTAGATAATTAGTACAGCCTTAAGATTAGCAGCAGATATGTAAATGCTGGCTTTTATGCGGGTATCGGCACGGGAGGTGCGACGTGAATTGCTGGGAGTTTATGGGGTGCGAAGAGGATAGAAGAATACATTGTCCGGCATATCCAATTAGTGGCCAGAATTGCTGGAGGGTAGTTGGTACTATATGCGATGGTGAAGTGCAAGGCTCATTTGCAGAAAAACTATCTAAATGCTTGTCCTGTGATTTTAGAAGGGCTGTGTATCACAAGGAGTTAGTTGAACCATTAAGCTAGTATTCTCGAGACCGTTGGTTGGCAGCTTATAACTTAGAATTAGAAGGAATTGTAGTGATATATGTAAGTCTTGTAACAAATGCAGATTTAATGAGATATGCAATTAGTAGTTTACTAGCCGAAGTCGAGGATATTTCTCTTAGCGTCATCGTTAATAGTGTTTTTGAGTTACGGCGGCTAGTTTCTGATTTGCCATCGCCGCATGTTGTGATAATTGATGAGCGATCAGTTAGGATTGATTTAGGAGATAAGCAAGCTAATACAGAGCGGTTGGCTAGCAACATAAGCCGTATATGCAACGAAGTGAGAGGCTGCATTGGCTTGACCGACTATGTAGACAAAAAGGTGCATGAATGTGCGCCTAAACTTGGGTTTCGGAGCCTATGTCTAAAGAGCATATCTGGTGACCAGTTGATTAAAGCCATAAGGGCTGTGGCAGATGGCAAAGTATACATGCACAGCGAATACCTCAGGATCGCTGAAAAGCTTAACTATCCATTACTTAATAGTCTAAGCGAGCGTCAGATTGAGATTCTGGATTTAGTTTTTCAGGGATATACAAATAATGAAATTGCCGATAAGCTTTATATAAGTTTGGAAACTGTAAAATGGCATATAAGTACTATTTTAAAGAAGCTTAAAGCTCGAGATAGAACGCATGCCATCTCACTCTTGCTATCAGAGATAATGGGCGGTTTTATCCTGGAAAGGGGCGGCTATATGCCCAAATCGTTAAAAGATTTAATCCGCCTAACCGCTTCATAGAAAAAGAAGAATGCCCCAAGCTATGGTGCCTACAACAAGCTATGGTGCCTACAACGAGCTGTGGTGCCAACAACGAGCTATGGTGCCCACAACGAGCTGTGGTGCCTGGCACCGCAATCCTCTAGATAACAGTACTTTCCCCGTTGCCGGTCTGCCTTTATTTGAGATTGCCACGTCGCCCTAACGGGCTCCTCGCAATGACAATTTTTATTCCCCTCCCTTGAGGGGAGGGGCTAGGGGAGGGTGAGATGGTTTCCCGTCCTCCTGTCCGCTCTTTAGCCCGTCTTCGGTCCGCTCTTTAGCCCGTCTTCGGTCCCTGGACTCTGGTCCCTGGACCCTATCTTTTGCCGGTCTCCCGTCTGCCTTTAGGTCCTCTATAATTCCCCTCCCTTGAGGAGAATTTTTGCTCCCCTCCCTTGGAAGGAAAGGCTTCTTGTTCCCCTCCCTTGAGGGGAGGGGCTAGGGGAGGGTGAGATGGTCTCCCGTCTCCGGTCCCCGGTCTGCTTTTAAAGGCAAAGAGACGGATTATGTCTGGCTATATTTTGCTCAAAAAGCGGAAGGAACAGGCAAACCAGATTATGGCAAAGCAGTGTTATGTCTGGCTATATCTTGCGCAAAAAGCAAATCGGCTAAATCGGAGGAACGTCCCCTAGAATAGAATAAAAACCGTTAAGTTTGGGTAACTAAAGTAGCAGTAAGAAACTTTAATATGCAGCCGGTCAAGAACCGGTCGAGAAGACAATTTGTTGCTATGGTGGCTATTCGATTGGTAAGTGCAATTCAAGGTATCCGGTAAAGCCAGATACCTGATAAAACTTGGGGGTGTTGTTAGTGGCAAGAACTGCAAAGTTAGCAATAGTTAGCTTGATGGCGCTTTCATTAGTAGCAAGCTTATTTGGCTGCGCTGGTAGTAGCTCCTCAAAAAGTGGTACGGGAGATAATCCACCTACAACAAAAGCTTCACCGGGGTACGGTGGCGAAGGCCAAAAGGGAAGCACGCCTGGCTATGGTGCTCCAGGGCAAAAAGGTGGCGCACCGAGCTATGGTAAGTAATTGGAGAAATTTATCAACCCCTCTTTTCGTGCTAACTTTGGTCTCAGCTTATTTGATATCCGATTCGATCAAATTGCAAAAGCGCTCATAGCTGAATTTTCAAGCAGGGGAATCCGGACGTGTTATTTTCCTCTAATGGTGGTAAACAAAGGAAGGCGGGTTAATAGCGACCCGTGATGGAGGTGAGCGCAATGGCTCAAGCTAGAAAGCGTCCGGAAGAAGAGCGCGAAGAAAGGCCAAGGCTACGGGAGGTTATGCCGGAGGAAGAGGAAGAAAAACAACCCACTGCTGAGGAGAGACCGCAGATTAGCTGGATGGCTATAGTTGGCCTTGGTTTGGCAATAATTGCATGGTTTATACCAGTTTTATTTGCGATGATCTCTGGAGCTGCTGCGGTTGCGCTAGGCATTGCTGCTTTGATGAGGATAAGGAAGGGAGAGGAAAGCGGTGATTATTTAGCCTGGGGTGCAATTGTAATAGGCGCGGTAATTACTGTTCTAGCATTTATTGCAGTACTTTCATCGCTGTTCTAAAGGGCTGGAATCTAAGCTTTGTTTGTATAAAGGATGGATGCTAGTAGAATGCATAGAATGCATAGAATGCATAGCAACGTCCCCAATACGTGACGCGGGCGGTTTACCCGCGTCACGTACCAGATTGAGAGGGTTAGGCAGCGTGACGAACTTTGTCAACGATCTCGGGGCATTTAATGACATCAGCTTCGGACTCATACATATCATGCGGGCAAGCGTTTAGAATTTCCCTCATCGACATTGTTTTTCCTTCAAGCACTTCAACCTCTCGGTCTCCGACTTCTCTTATGAGTGAACTTTTATTAATAGGAAATTGTACTCCCTCAAGAGCAGCATTTATAGATCGATAAACCATTGGGCAAACCTCCTTTCAGCTTAAGAACTCCGTGAGCATCCCGCCACGCTTTTCTTTTACCCGCGGCATCTAATAGCAAACGGGCAACATGCTCCAAAAATGAAGAGGCTTCTACGATGCCTGCCTGAACTGCTCTTTTGCATGGTATGAGCTTCTTACGAGCGCGCCAGACTCAACATAAGAAAAACCTATTTTTTGTCCTATCTCCTTAAATTCATCAAATTCGGAAGGATTATAATATCTTGCAATTGGAAAGTGGCTTGTTGTGGGGGCTAAATATTGGCCGATTGTTAAAATATCACAGCCGTAATGCCTGAGGTCCGCCATGACTTCAATAACTTCATCTTTCTCTTCGCCAAGACCTACCATAATGCCTGATTTTGTCTTACCTGTAAGGCCCATTATCTTAGCATGTCCAAGCAGGTTTAGCGATCTTTTGTAATCTGCCTTAGGTCTGATTTGGGGGTATAGGCGGGGCACTGTCTCGATGTTGTGGTTTAAGATATCAGGCTTTGCATCGATAACCACTTTAAGAGACTGCCAATCTCCAGCAAAGTCGGGGATAAGAACCTCGATGCCGCAATTTGGGTTAACTTTTCTGATCTCTGCTATTGTATGCGCAAAGATAGATGCTCCTCCATCTGGCAAATCATCCCTTGTAACCGAGGTTATGACGGCATATTTTAGGCCAAGACGTGATACTGCTTTTGCTATATGTAACGGTTCTTTCTTATTGATTGGAAGCGGCTTTCCTGGATGTACCTGGCAGAAGCGGCAGTTGCGTGTGCAGATATCTCCAAGGATAAGGAAAGTCGCTGTTTTGGATTCAAAGCATTCATAAATATTGGGGCAGCCAGCTTCCTCACAGATTGTGTGAAGCCCCAATTCTCGCAAAGTGCTCTTTACAAATCGATAGTTTGGGCCTTGCGTGAACCTAACGCGAAGATATGATGGTTTTTTAGGCATGTGCTTTGAACTGGTATTATTGTTACTATTAAGTTCAGGTTTAGGTTTATATTCCATAGCCTTATCTCCGGTCTCTTATTTCCCTGACTCCTGACTTTAGGCTGCTTTATCAATGTCTTCTAATATCCCAAAGAGCACCTCCTTTTTAATAGGCACCATCTCAAAATTAAATATATCCGCAAAATTTCTAATTATAAGCTGTTCAACCAAGGCAAGAGGAATTTTTTGCCCGACTATCTTCGAGAGAGATGTCACATTCCGGTCGTAAATTCCGCAGGGGACAATATTGTTAAAGTAAGATAGATCAGTAGATACATTAAGGGCAAAGCCGTGTTTTGTTATCCCCCTTGTTACCCTAAGCCCTATCGCTGCAACTTTTTCAAATCCATACCAAATGCCAGGGTAACCCGGCAACCTCTCTGTTACCACTCCAAAGGCAAGGAGTGTTCTTATTAGAACTTCTTCCAGATTGTTCAGATAATCTTTGATCCTGGATATATTACCAATCTCAACTATCGGGTAACCAACAATTTGGCCCGGCCCATGATAAGTTATTCCGCCGCCACGGTCGGTGGAAACTACCTTGACATCCCATTCCTTCATATCTTCTTCGCTTAGAAGCAAATGGGATGGATTGATCCGCCTACCTGTCGTGTATATGTGCGGGTGTTGTAGAAGCAGCAGGACATTAGGTATTTTCCCTTGATGCCTTAACTCGATGAGGCGTTCTTGTAAATTAAGTGCTTCATTGTAATCAATTTCTCCTAATTCGCAAACCCAGCATTCCATAACAATTTCCTTTATGTATGGCCTTTTCTGTTACATATAGCTTGCAAGGTCGGGCAAAAAATCCCATGTTTCAAGGTTATGCTTAATCCGGCTTAAAAACTGCGCAGCTACTGCTCCATCGATCAACCTATGATCGTATGAGAGAGGCATGTAAACCATCTGCCGTATTGCTATGGCCTCATCTATTACTATTGGCCTTCTCTGGATAAGCTCAAGGCTTAAGATAGCTACATTTGGCAGGTTTATAATTGGCGTTTGTATGATGGAGCCAAAGGAGCCTGGGTTTGTGATTGTAAATGTTGAGCCTGTTACATCATCTGGTGTGAGCCTACCGGTTCTAGCTTTATCTGCCAAATCATGCATCGATCTGGCCAGGCCAACCAGATTCATCCTCTCAGCATTCTTTATAACTGGAACAATTAGCCCTTCTTCAAGTGCAACCGCTATGCCAAGATTAACATAATCATGAAGTGCTATGTGTTGTTCGTCTACAAATCTTGCGTTTACAATAGGCCATGCAATGAGAGCATCTATAGCTGCTTTAGCGACAAAAGGCAGATAGGTAAGAGAAAAGCCTTCACGCTGCTTAAAAGTCTCTTTGACTTTACTGCGCTGGTTGCTCACACTTGTCATGTCTACCTCAACAATTGCGGTTACATGCGCTGTTATGCTATGGCTCTGGACCATATGCTTTGCAATTTCGTGTCTAATATGGCTTACCTCAACTATTCGCTCACCTGGCAAGTATGGTGCTGGTGGCGCCTCTGGCCTAGCCTCAGCAGGCATAGCTGCTGGTGGCGCCTCTGGCCTAGCCTCAGCAGGTGGCGCTGGCTTTACCTCCTCGCGTGGAGGAGGCACAGGTCGTAGAGGAGGTGCAGGCGCAGCCTCTGGTCTTTCAGCTTCAACAGCCGGAGCACCTGGGAACTCTCGTCTAGGCACTTCAGCTGAGGGCATTGGGGCTGGCGATATTGGTGGGCCGATAGCGATGGGCGGCTTAGGCATCTCAGGCGGAGCAGGCTTTTGTGCGCTAATGTATTTTTCAATGTCTTGCCTGGTTATGCGACCCCCCTTGCCTGTTCCCTGAACTTTAGATAAATCAATGTTGTATTCTCGTGCTAGCTTTCTAACGACTGGCGATATAAAGCCAGCCTTCCCTTTAACGGCAAGTTTTTCTTCCAACTTTGCTTTGGGTTCTACCTCTGGCGGTGGGGGAGGGGCTTTTGCCTCCACGGGTTTGGCTTCTGGTTTTGCGGTTTCATCAATCAAAGCAAGGTCTTCACCGACTGGGACTGTTTCATCCTCATGGACAACTATCTTTAATACTCTTCCGCTTGCTGGCGAAGGTATTTCCGTTTCGACTTTTGCAGTTGAGACTTCCGCAATGCTTTCATCCTTGTTAACGTAATCGCCTTCTTTTTTAAGCCACCTGACTACGGTTCCCTCGGTAACCGTTTCTCCAAGCCTGGGCATTTTTAAAGGCACGGTCATTTTAAATCACTCCACATTGAGGTTCATTACCGTCATTCTTAAAGAGTCTTTTTTCTGCCATTCTTAAGAAGCCCCTTTTTCTTTTTTTTGTCATCCCTTCGCTTCCGCTTAAGATCAAGCTTGAGGCGGAGGCGTTAGCCGGAGCTGAAGGATCTAAGTCATATTTTCTTCTATTTCTTTAAACCTATTCTTTACAACCATCACCTTTTAGGTTATATGCCACTAGGTGGCATAAGGATGATAATATTATTTAGATTCTTCGCCTTACGCTATCGCTTTCGGCTTAAGAATGACAATTTATCTTTTGCCTGTCCCCCTCCATTTTTCACCCCCACCCTGTCCCTCCCCCCTCGAGGGGGAGGGGATTTGGTTTAGCTCCTCATCAAAGGGGAGGGTATTTGCTTATTACCTCCCTTGGAGGGAGACTCTATAATTCCCCTCCCTTGAGGGGAGGGGCTAGGGGAGGGTGATACGGCCCCCGCCCTTCATTACGGCGGTTTGTGGTCGGCGGTTGTTCCTTGCCCGTCTTTCGTCTCCGGTCCCCAGTCTGCTTTTTTGCCCGTCTCCGGTCCCCAGCCCTTTATTTCCCTGGCCCCTGGCCCCTGCCTTAGCGGCGGTCTGTGGTCGTTCCTCCCTGGACCTTTGACCCTGCCCCTAACTTTTCTCTTGCCCCTATTAATATGCCGACAGTCTATCTATTGCCGAAACAACATCATCCACGCTTGGAAGATAATAATCCTCCAATGGTGGGCTATACGGCACTGGCGCATCAGGTGCTGAAATTCGTATAATCGGCCCGTCAAGGTATTCAAATCCTTCTTCAGCTATAATTGCTGAAACCTCTGCGCCAATCCCAAGTGTTCTTGTATCTTCATAAAGCATGATTGCCCTGCTGGTCTTAGCAATCGAGTTTAGTATTGTCTCCTTATCCAGCGGATATATTGTTCTAAGATCCACAACCTCAACCGAGATACCTTTATCCTGCGCTCTTCTTGCTGCTTCAAGTGCAATCTGAAGCATTGCTCCGTAGGTGATGATGGTTATGTCGTCGCCCTCTCTTTCCACGTCAGCTTTGCCAATTGGCACTGTGTAATCGCTCGTTGGGATCGACTCTTTGAGCCGCCGGTAAAGATATTTATGTTCGAAAAAAATTACCGGATTGTTATCTCTAATTGCAGATTTCAGAAGGCCCTTAGCGTCATAAGGCGTGCCAGGAACAACAACTTTTAAGCCTGGCACATGGGCAAACCATCCTTCAGGGCTTTGGCTGTGAAAAGGACCTGCTCTAAGACCTGCCCCTGAAGGTCCTCTAATAACCATGGGGACAGCCTCGCGTGTGCGGTAGTGCATCTTGGCTGCGGTATTTACGATTTGATCCCAGCCGCACGATATAAAGTCTGCGTACTGCATCTCAACTACGGGGCGCATCCCCATCAGCGCTGCTCCTACTGCCATGCCGATAAATCCTTCTTCTGCAATTGGCATGTCAATTATTCTTTCGGGTCCAAAATGTTCAATAAAACCCTTTGTTGCCTTAAAAGCGCCTCCATAAATTCCAATATCTTCACCCATCATGAAGACGCTTTGATCTCTCTCCATTTCTTCCCACAGAGCTTGTGATATAGCATCGATAAATGTGGTTTCTCTATCGCCACTAGGCTGCATAGACATCTTCTATTGCCTCCTTTCCATCTGGATAGGGGCTACTTTCAGCAAATTGAACCGCATCTTCAACTTCATTGTTTATTCGGTTGATCATGTTCTGTTTGGTTTCCTCGCTTAGTAGGCCGCGCTCGGCAAGGTAATTCTCAAAGCGAACTATTGGATCTCGCTTTGTCCAAAGATCGATTATCTCTTTTGCTACATATGTTGCCGGATCGTGGCCTGCATGGCCTCTTATGCGCATTGTTTTAGCCTCAATAAGGGTTGGGCCTCCACCTTCTCGAGCTCTTTCAACAGCCTTTTTTGCTTCTTGATAACACTCAATGACGTTGTTGCCATCAACAACAATACCTGGGATTCCATATGCGCATGCCCGATCAGCAACATTTGCAACCTTCATCTCCTTAAACACTGGCGTAGAATATGCATACCCATTGTTGATAACAATAAATACGACGGGAAGATTCTGGACCGATGCTATGTTTAAAGTCTCATGCCAATCACCTACAGAAGTTGCACCCTCACCGCAATATGCCATCGCGACTCTCTTTTCTTTGCGTATCTTAAATGCTAGGGAACAACCAGCAGCAACTGGGTAGAAGTTTGGAAGCATACTGACTGAGGCTAGCATGCCACGTTTTAGATCGCCTTGATAATTATCCTCGCCCTTACCACGTGTCAGGCTAGTTATCCTACCGTAATGCTGGCTGAAGACTTCTCTAGGTGTTAGACCTCTTGGTAGCTGTGCTATCATGTCTCTGTGTGTGGTTGCAATTACGTCACCAGGCTCAAGTGCATACGATGCACCAACTTCAATTGCTTCCTGTCCAGTTCCAAGGTATATGGCTCCGGGAAGCTTTCCACCTTTGTAAAGAAGATTGAGTCGATCTTCAATTGCACGCCCAAGTCTCATATAGTAATAGACATCCATAAGCTCTTTTGCTCCAAGCTCAATTGATTTGACCTGCATATTTGTTACCTCCCTGGCCCCTGTACCTATAGCGAATGAAGTGGCTTGCCTGCCAGCTTTAGCGACGTTTCGCCAATTGCTTCAGCAAAGGATGGATGCGGGTGCAGGAATTGAGCCATATCCTTTGCTGTAGCTTCCCAGTTTGTGATCAGCATAGCTTCTGATATTAGATCAACGACATTTGGGCCAATCATATGAATGCCAATAATAGGCCCATCTTTTATAGAAATCATCTTTATAAAACCGGTATCCTCTTTGTCGATAGCTGATCTTGATATTGACTGGAAGGGGAGGCTAGTTGATTCTACAACAAATCCTTCTTTGACCGCTTCCTCTTCTGTGTATCCCACCTTTGCTATTTCTGGATAACCGAACGTATAGATAGGTATCTGTTTTAGGTTAAGCTCAGGTGGTTGCAGGCCGGCAATAATTTCAGCAGCGTGGATTCCTTCTGAAAAGGCAAAATTAGCAAACTGTGGGGCATACGTTACATCGCCGACTGCATAAATTCCGTCAACGCCAGTATTCATATTGCTATCAACTTGTATAAAGCCATCTTTTGTCTGTAAGCCTAGCTCCTCTAAATCAATGCTCTCTGTATTTGCAGCCCTTCCAGTTGTCACAAGTATCTTATCTGCTATCATTGTCTGGCGCTCACCATCTTTTATAAGCTCGATTTCAGCAGCACCGTTTTTAGTGGTTGCTTTATCAACTGTTGTATTGGTATATATCCTAATACCACGCTTAGAAAAAGCTTTTTCCAGGTATTTTGATATGTCTTTATCACCACGGGGAAGAAGGCGGGGGGCGCTTTCAATAATAAAAACTTCGGAACCGAAAGACCTAAAAAGAGAAGCAAACTCAATACCATATGCTCCGCCACCTACTATTGCAATTGTTTTAGGAATTTCATCAATCTCAAGGGCTGCTGTTGTGTCAAGCCCAACGCCTTCGTCAAGCTGGAGCTCTGGCTTTATGTATGGCTTGCTGCCAGTTGCAATAATTATATTTGGGGCTGTTACATCTTGCGGTCCGGCCTCGCCGTCAATCCTTATCTTTCCAATCTCTCTTAAAGTTGCCGTACCCTTGATTATATCAACTTTGCGCTGTCTAAAAAGGGTGCTAAGTCCCATAAAAAGGCGATTTACGGCAGTTTTCTTGGATTTTTGCACGTTTTGCCAATCATACGATACCTTTTCGATCTTAATCCCGAATTTGCCAGATTTATTTACCGTCTCGAGAACACTCGCGCTTTCAAGCAGGCTTGTGGTTGGGATGCATCCGCGGTGAAGGCAAGTTCCGCCTATCTTATCTTTCTCTATGACCACTACTTTAAGATTTAACTCCGCTGCTCTTAGCGCTGCTGCGTAGCCTCCCGGGCCACCGCCTATGACAGCAACGTCATAACTTACATTGCCCAACTTAATACCTCCACTGATGTTGCTAGCTGAACATCTTCATTATTTGGCAAGAAAAAGCGCGCTTGCTTGCTTTGCTGGCAATCTGATATCGATTCTGAATATACCCGTGGAGGATAGTTGTTAATCCAATATGCAAAACATGCCATGCTTCTGCAGTGATTTTGCTTTAACCCGAGCAAATTTACGTTTTTTTGGGAAAAAATATGAACGATCTGGAGTTTTGCTATGAATAATGTAATTATCATAGGATGTGGTTTTGCTGGGTTAGAAGCTGCTTTTATGCTTAGAGAGCTTGGCTATAAAGATGGTCTTACGGTGGTTAATCGCAGCGAAGACATGGTATTTACGCCAAGCTTAATCTGGATTCCGCCAAGAAGAAGAACACTGGAAGAGTTATCGATAAAGCTTAAGCCCGTATTAAGCTTTAAGAATATCAATTTTATTTGCGGTGAGGTAGCCTCAATTGATGCTAAGAACAGCACAGTAGCTTTAGTAAATGGGCGCAGCCTTGATTATGATTACTTAATAATTGCATTGGGTTGGCAGTCAAAAAGGAGCCACATCAAAGGGAACGAAAAAATCTTGTTTCCCTGCGATGTTCCTGACGTTCTTAAGCTCACCGAGGCTATTGGTAAAATGGAAAATGGTTCAATTACTTTTGCAATCGAGGGAGAGCGACCAGGGCCAGGTGCAGAATTTTTAGGGTGGATTGATGTCTACTTAAGAGAGAGGGGCATAAGGGATAGATTTACGCTAAATCTTGTTGATGAGAAACACAAGCTCCTTGTTCACCTTGGCAGGCAAGCTTGTGAAATACTTACCGCGAATTTTAAAGAACGCAGGATTAATCTTTATCTTGGCAAAAATCTGGTAGCTGCAAAATCTGATATCGCTATTTTGGAGGGTGGCATAGAAATCCCATCTGATCTTATCTGCGCAATTGGAAAAGTCGAGGCTCCAAAACCGCTTCAAAAGCTTGATTTTTCTGAAGCAGATGGTTTTATTCCGGTAAATAATGATTTAACAAGCAAGGCTTATAACAATATCTATGTCGCAGGGGATGCAGCTAGTTTTGGCATTAAGAAAGTCCCAAAAGTGGCGCCTCTAGCGATTGAGCAGGCGCAGATAGCGGCAATAAACTTGATATCCTCGCTGGGGGTGGGTAGAAAGCGCTTTTTTGATGTTTCAAGCGCTCTCGCAAATGTTAAAATACTTTCCGACTTTGGTGGGATAGCTGCGCTTGCTCAAGGGAATAAGACCTTACAGTGCAACACTGCAATTGGTATGCTTAAAGTTTTGATAGAAAGACGTTATCTTAGCATGCACAGGGCAGGCAGAGTCGCCAGGCATGTCGCTTAAAAACTTTTTATTCTATTCTGAAAAATTACTCTCAACCAGCTCGCCATGTTCCTCTTGGAGACAAGCTGAACATGGCGAGTTTGAGTGTGGCTTTGCTTATTTTCATACCTTCTATTAGAGGCCCAAGCTTTAGCTTGGGGCATGAGCATCTATCCTATACTCTAGCTTTGACTTAGAGCAGTTTTCCTTTTATTGTAGAAAATACTTGCGCAAATTCGATAAAATAGACGTGTTGGCAAATCTCTTCGATATGGAGGGGCATTGACGGAGAGAAGGATACACCTGACCATCAAACATCTACCGCCTGAGTTGAGGCCAAGAGAGCGGCTTATTCAATTCGGGCCGGGCAGTTTGTCAAATGCCGAATTACTGGCTATAGTGGTGGGTACTGGTACTAAAAATAAGAATACAGTTCAGCTAAGCGAGAAGCTGCTAACTCACTTTCAGACACTAGGTTCTCTTGGTAAATCTACTGTTGAGGAGCTATGTGATGTTGATGGGATTGGAGAAGCAAAGGCTGCCAAGATATTAGCGGCTCTTGAGCTTGGGCGCCGATTAAGCTCAGCAATGCCTTCTGAGCGGTTTTCTATAAGCTCGCCAGAAGATGTTGCACGGCTGCTTATGCCGGAAATGAGGTACTTGGATCGAGAGTACTTTAAAGCGCTTGTACTAAACATAAAAAACCAGGTTTTGAAAATCATAGATATATCAATAGGCAGCTTAAATTGCTCTGTTGTTCACCCAAGAGAGCTTTACAAAATGGTTATCAAGCACAACGGAGCAGCGGTGATTGTTGTGCACAATCATCCAAGCGGCGATCCAACGCCAAGTTCTGAAGATATAGCAATAACAAAGCGCCTTGCCGAAGCTGGAGCTATATTAGGAATAGACTTTCTAGACCATGTTATCCTAGGCGATGGTCGTTTTATTAGCCTAAAGGAACATAATCTGATGTAGCTGAGAGGAGAAGCAATGTTTGATTTTCTAGCGATGCCTTTTAGTCGAGATATGGCTGTTGATCTCGGTACGGCCAATACTCTTGTGCATGTTAAAGGCAAAGGCATCGTCCTTGTCGAGCCTTCAGTTGTTGCATATGATAAACAGTCCGGCAAAATACTAGCAGTTGGAATCGATGCAAAGAGAATGATTGGCCGCACGCCAGGAAATATCGTAGCCATACGGCCGCTAATGGATGGCGTAATTGCTGATTTTGATGTCACTGAGGCCATGCTAAGGCACTTTATACAAAAGGTGCATAATCGCAAGTGGGGTGTCAGGCCAAGGGTTGTGGTATGTGTTCCGTCTGGAGTAACGGAGGTAGAGCGTAGAGCTGTTTTTGAGGCGACTCTTCAAGCTGGGGCCCGTGAAGTTTATTTAATAGAAGAGCCAATGGCAGCCGCCATCGGGGCGGGCTTGCCGATACAAGAGCCGACAGGCAACATGATCGTAGATATTGGTGGCGGCACAACTGAGGTTGCTGTTATCTCGCTTGGCGGCATTGTAACTTGCCAATCCATACGAATTGGTGGCGATGAGTTTGATGAGGCAATTATCGCTCATATAAAGAAAGAATATAATATCATGATTGGCGAGCGCACAGCAGAAGAAATAAAGATACAAATAGGCTCTGCTTATCCATTGGGCGACGAGGAAGATGCCGAGGTAAGAGGCCGTGATTTATTAACTGGTTTACCTAAAAACGTCATTCTTTCATCGGAGGAGATAAGGGCGGCAATTGAGGAGCCCCTCCAGGCAATAATAGCTGCAATAAAAAGCACTCTTGAGAGAACTCCACCTGAATTGTCTAGTGATATCATGGATAGAGGAATTGTAATGACTGGCGGCGGTTCACTGCTTAAGGGACTTGATGAGAGAATTAGGCAGGAGACTGGCATGCCGGTTCATGTAACAGACGATGCCTTAAGCTGTGTGGCCATGGGAAGCGGGCAAGCTTTGAGCGAGATACATACACTGAGAAAAGTACTGATTGGCACCTCATCCAGATAGGAAGTAGAAAAATAGCGTGTAGTCGGCCGCATTGTATTAGCGTTGCAGAAGTTGTATTAAGTTACCGCATGCTGGTCGCCTGATGCGCTATTGTTTTTTATAAGTATAATAGGATGGTTGAGATTTATGCTCGATTTTTTTGGCAAGCGGTATTATTTGATTCTTTTTGTATTTATTATCTTAAGCATAGCCATCTTGACGATTCATTCTCGTGAGGGCGATAATGGGCCAATTCACCAGGCAAAGCGCCTTGTTTTGATGGTAACTTCTCCACTACAAGCAAAAGTAACAGGTGCTCTTACTCCCATTAAGGATGGCTGGGATTATCTTGTTCACTTTGGAATCCTTAAAAGGGAAAATAGAGCTCTTAAGAGAGAGTTGGGCGATTTACGAAGGGAAGTTTTTGATCTTCGTAACATGCGCCGTGAGAATCAACGCTTAAGGCGCTTGCTAAATTTTCCAGACAGGAAAAGGTTTGAAACTATACCTGCACATGTAATTGGTATGCCGGTAAGCAATTGGTGGTCATCCGTGATAATTGATAAGGGATTAAAGGATGGCGTAAAACCCAATATGCCGGTTATTGCAGGTGCATGCCTTGCTGGGCAAGTAGCCGAGGTTACAAAGAATGCCTCCAGCATCATCCTCTTAAATGATTCTCGCAGCGGTGTTTCAGTTCGAATACAAAGAACAGGGGAGCTTGG
>JASEIR010000039.1:11205-14590 GCA_030017355.1 Actinomycetota bacterium | reverse complement strand
ATTTAGCCGATTTGGACCAAATCGGCTAAATCAGAGGAACGTCCCCCCTGGCACAGAATCAAACGGGACGGAGAAAATCCGTCCCGTTTGATTGTATTCTTCTCATTCTGTATACCCACGCCCGCGCTTCCGAGACTTTTCCGTCTTCGGTATTTTGCGCCAATGTTCCTGATAATTGACTATGCGATTGCATGCAGCTTCCAGGGTAAGAGCAAATCTAGCTTATTAGCACGTTTCCGCGCCGCAAATTCTCTGAAGATCGCCCGAAGCGAATATCCCTAAAAGCCAACAGCTTGTTTTAATTCCTCCACAAGAGCGCTCTCAGGAACTGCTCCCTCTACTGAATATACATCGTTGATAACTGTCTTTGGTACTGCCATAACGCTGTGTCGCATTGATAGGTCAGGAAATTCCGATGCCTCAATAGCATCTGCTCTTACCTTGTCACTTTCCAATGCCATCTGATAGGCCAAACTGACCGCCTTTGGGCAATAGGGTCAGGTAGGTGTTACAAAAACCCGCAAATGAATTGGCTCTGTTATGCTCCCGAGTATATGCTTTGTCCTGTCACTAAGTTTAGAGCGCCTTTTCGATACGTTAATAAGACCATCCAAAAGAGCTGTGAACTCGTAGCCTGAGGGAATGCCATAATATCTGATACCGTAATCTCTGTCTCCAATCAATGCAAGTGCTGGCACACCTTCAATTTTATACTGCTCGACCTTGTCTTTATCCCGAATGAAATCGTAAACTTCAAGATTGATCTTGTCTGAAATGCCTGACAGTTCTTTGAGCATCTCACCAGTCTCTTTGCAAAACTCGCAGGGCATCACTTCAACTTCGGTTGGTAATTCTAGACTTGGCTCTTCCTGCGTAAAATAAACAACTGTTACTGGTTGTTCAAGATTTGACTGCAGCAACTCATTTATTTGTCGTCTTTGATCCTCAGCAAAAATCATACAGGCCCCCCTTAAGCACGTGATTGTTTTCTGCCTCCGTGACTTTTTATGATTCTTCCTATTTGTCCAAAAAAGGGGGCGCAAAAACCACGAGACTCGTGAATGTTTTTACTCTAAGCTTTTTCGTGCAATTGCCACACTAATTGGTAGTTAAGTATCAACTGCTTAAGCCGATTAATTAATGGAAAGTCAGTGGTTGCACGAGCGCTCTTTTAAGTTGATGAGTGCCTATGAGAAAATCAAATTCATTAGGTTTTTTAAACCTAAAGCCTTCCGTAAAAACAAAGTTATTCTTGGCTATATATTGCGCTTCATTACTAGTAGCCTTAGCCGCTTTATGGCTCCTCTACTTTGTATTTTACGATGCAACAAAAGATGGGTTAAGAAACGAGATCACCGCTATAGCTAGAACTGCAGCAGCATCAATCAACGGTAACGAGCATAGACTTCTTGAGCTAAGTAAAGATGAGAAATCACCTTTATACCGCAAAATTAAGAATCATCTTAATAAAATCAAGCAAGCCAACCCAAGAATCCGTTACATATACACAATGACAAAAACCGATAAGCCAAACATCTGGCAGTTTATTGTTGATGCCGAGGAGAATCCAAAGCTAGTATCCCACCTTGGTGATAAATATGACATCTCAGATTACCCAGAGATGCAAAAGGCTTTTGATGGTCCTATTGCCGACAAAGAGTTTAACAGGGATAAATGGGGAACTTGGCTCTCGGGATACGCGCCAATTTATGATAGCTCGGGAAAAGCAATAGCTATTGTTGGCATAGATATGTCGGCAAATAACGTTAAATCTGTCCTTGCAAAGCAACGGCAAACACTAATAGCCCCAATGCTCATTCTTATCCTAATGCCTGCTCTACTAGGCTGGATTGTATCAAGAGGTGCAACAAAATCATTAAGCATTACGATTGACGCAGCAAAGAAAATAGCGCTAGGAGATTACGACCAAAAGATTCCTGTTACCACCCGCGACGAGATAGGCGAACTTGCTGAGGCCATGAACAATATGGCGATTGAAATCAGAAAGCGCGTGGGTTCTGCCGAGTGTATGGTTATGATTGATAGCTTGACCAATCTCTATAACCATAGATATTTCCAGGATAAGTTGGATGAAGAAATTGAAAGAGCAGACAGACGCGGCTATAAAATATCCCTCCTGGTGATTGATATAGACGATTTCGACAAGTTCAACGAAGTGAATGGGCATGCGAGAGGCGACAAAGCATTAAAGCAAATAGCCGAATTAATAAAGCAATCTATCAGAGATAATGACATTGCTGCGCGCTATAGCGGTGAAGAGTTTACTGTTATCCTTCCCAAAACTGGTATAGATGAAGCAAGATTGATAGCTGAAAAAATAAATACAGCAATATCAACCCATAGATTCTCAGCAAAACACAATGTGATCTACCCGTTAACGGTTGGAATCGGAATAGCCAGCTATCCTGATTGCGGTGAAACAAGCCAAGACCTTATTAATGCAGGTTATATGGCATTAGCTAAGGCTAAGAAAACCAAGGGTCACCAACCAGTTTACTGCCTAGAGTTGGATAAAAATTCGCTTAAAAAAGGTAGAAACACCTTGCGAAGCAATAAAGATAAAACCAACGCTGAGCTGTTAAGTGCAGTATTTTGCTTAATTAAAGCAGTCGACGCCCGAGACCAATACACGCGTCGCCACTCAGAATTTGTTGCTAAGTATGCCGCTGCTCTTGGGCGAGCTATTGGATTAGAAAAGAACGACGTTGAGGTCCTCAGTATTGCAGGGTTGCTGCACGATGTTGGCAAGATTGGTATTCCAGACTCAGTATTAAATAAACCAGGACGGTTGACAGATGAAGAATGGGGCTACATGACACGCCATCCTGTCCTCGGTGCGGATATTATCCGAGGCATAAAAGGACTGCCAAAAGAGATTATTAGAGCCACCCTTCATCACCATGAAAGATATGATGGGGCTGGATATCCGGATGGGATGAAAGGTGAAGACATACCGCTTACAGCAAGAATTCTTACTGTTGTTGATTCATACCACGCTATGATATCAGATCGCCCATATAGGCAGGGTCTCTCCCCTGAAGAAGCCATTGAGGAACTTATGAAACACAAAGGTACGCAGTTTGACGCTTATCTAGTTGATAAATTCGTTGAACTAATCATGAAAGAACAAGCTGGGTCAAAAAGCAAAACCCCAGCCAAGCTTATTAAACCAGCTTAAGAGCTAACGGTTTTAAAGAGCTAGCGGGTTTTAATACTTAACGACTTAAGCGCATGTCCAACTGACGAAGCTGTGCTAAACAGCCCGCAAAATTCATCTACTAAGCCTACTTTGTATCCATGACTTCCATTTAATCCAACAACGATGAGCTTACCGCCGATTTCTTCAATCTTATGCTTTGCCCAG
>JASEIR010000039.1:0-11195 GCA_030017355.1 Actinomycetota bacterium | reverse complement strand
AGAGAACAGCCACAAGACCACTGCTGTCAATGCAATCAAGGTCCTTAACATCAACAATAAGCTTGGTATTACCTTCATCGATTACTTCAGCCATAACATCTTTAAAAAGTTGAACTGAAAAAACGTCACACTTACCATATGCCTTAACTATATCTACGCTGTTAACAACTGTTCTCCTCACTCTAAGATTATCTAATTGCTTTTCTAACAACTACAAATCACCTCGTTGTAAAACTATAATGGTCGGATGAATAATTCTTATTAGCTAATCTTTACCCCAATGCTTATTACATTTCCCCAACGCTTATTACATTTGGGCAATTTATTATAAATTTTTAAAACAATCAAGGCTAATCCGCGGTCGTTTTCAGGGGTATATAGAAGCACGGAGGTGATTAAGGTGGCTAAACTTACGTTTAGACTAATGGATGGGAGCTCGGTGACAGTTGACGAACGCGACGTCGATTATAACCGGCCAATGGAAGGATTTGTTAGCATTTGGATTAAAGATGAAAATATCATTCGTATTTGGCCAGCTAGCCGAATTGAGCAAATCGAGATTAAACCCGAGAAAATTCTAAAAGTGGTCGAAGCAGAAGCCGCATAACAGGAAAGATGAGAAAGTGCTGAAACTATGCCGAGCGCTTAATTAATTTAACAATATCGTCGACCAGTTTTTCAAAATCGACCGTGTATTCAATCATTACCCCTCTAGCTCTAAGGTTTGCAATCAGCTCTGAGGTAAAAGGTGGTTCTAGATTGATCGACCTAATAAAATCCACCTGGTGAAAAACCTCGCTCGGACTACCTGAGAGCACTATGTTGCCATGCACTATGACATAGACGTGGTCTGCAATCTGAGGAACTACATTCACATCATGGGTTGTAAGAACAACAGTGGTTCCAAAATCCTTGTTAAACTCGTTAAGGAGATCAATGATATCGCTCTTGGACTTTGGATCTAAACCCTCAAACGGCTCATCCAAAATCAAAAGCTTTGGGCGGCTAATCATTGCTCCTGCTAAAGCCACTTTTTTCTTTTCGCCTCCGCTTAAATAGTGTGTAATTTTTTTCTTTAGATCTGCGATGCCTATTCGATTCATAATCTCATTTGCTAAGCGCTCGATCTCTTGAGGTTTATAGCCATAGTTTCTAGGTGAGAAAGTTATATCATCCCAAACGGTTGGAGCTATTAGCTGAGCATCGATATCTTGAAAAACAACCCCAAAGTTTTCCCTAATTTCTTCAAAGTGTCTGCTTGGCTCAACTCCAAAAACACTTACTTTTCCCTCGACCGGTTTAAGCAAACCCATAAGGTGGTTTAAAAGTGTGGTCTTACCTGAACCATTGGGCCCAAGAATTACCACTCTCTCATGTTCTTTTACAACAAATTCAAGGCCGCAAATTAACACCTCGGTTTTGTCAGGATAGACATGCCTTATGCAACCAACCCTTATAATCTCACTCATCTAACCACCGCCAGAGCAAAAATCGCAACCCCGATGGTGAGTGGTAGAATATCGTATATACCTACAGAACGCCATGAAAAACTTACCGGAAGCTTCCCTTTATATCCCCTGACAAACATCACATTTTGCATGCTTTCACTTAGTTCCCAGGCATGAATAAGACCATGCCCTATTATTCTTCCTATAGAGCCCAAATTCTTCCTTATGCCTAACGCTGAATATCCCCCACGAACACGGATAGCAGTCAACCGATTATTAACCTGTTTTATTAAAATAAAAAACGTGCGGTAGGTAATAAGCATTGCGTCAACCAAAATTGAGGGCAGAACCTTCTGCAAAATGGCAAATATCTGCGGGTATGGAGTTGTTGTAATTAGCAAGATCAAAGAAATCGCTGCGGTTTCTGCCTTGAGGACGATAATAGCTGACGCAACAATTCCGCCTCCCGTCTGGCTAAGAGCAAATATCAAACCAAAAAACAAAGCATATCCACCAAATATCAATATTTTATGAACAGGTAGATTAGACAGTGGAATCATAATAAGCAATGTAATCAGAGCTATGGTAAGGACTGTAGGGTCTAGGCTTATAACAACAGCAGCTATTACAAATGCAACCATTACCACCTTTGAGAGCGCCGATGCTCGGTGCATAATACTGTCTGTGTTATATGCAAGGTTATCAATAAAAGAAATATCCATAGATGCCAACCTTTAATAACCTTCAGTAATAGATAAGTTCAATAAGTAAAGAACGTCCCTTGCTTCAAAGAATATCGCTTCTAACCACTGTTATGAACCTTACAACCAGCCCAGTTATAAGCGATTCGATAATAGTCCCGATAGTAGCAAAAGGTGCGATAATCATAACAAACCTTGGAATAGATAGCTTAATTGCAGGGCCACCGCCAGCTCTTTCCCCAAGAATAAAAGCAGGATTTACCTGCGACAAGGCAACAATGCCAACCATTAAGGATATTGAAACAATCAAAGTTATAAACGTTGTTAACATTGCAGCAATCATTACCGAGAGCATCTGCTTTCTTAGAATTGCGAAAAGAAAGCTTCCAAGAATAGCCTCGCTGCCAACAACCAGCGTATTCAAACCAACCACAGTTATTCCACCATGCCCAACAAAAGCTAAGAACAGATTTGAAATAAAAACAGCTATAAGGCCTAGCCAAGGCCCAAGAATAATACCTGATAAAACAGCCAGATTTAGGTGAAATGGTATAGGTCCTAAGGGTATTGACTGGGAGACCAGCATTAAGGCAGCCATCATGCCAAGAAGTGGAACTTTCCGCTGAATATTTGTAGATTTTGTTTGATAAAAAGCAAATGCCAAAACGGCAGAGGCAAGGATATAGCCCATGACCCACCAGAAGGTCGGAATTACTCCATCAGGAAGATGTATGTGCGACATAGGTTGTTAAGCCTTTCTTTTTTCGTAAATGTACCCATTAGCTGGGCAGCTAATTCAAACTGCTTTGCACCCGTTCTCCATAGTGAAAAATTTTCAATTTTCGTCTAGCTGTTCTGTTTTTGGGTAAATATTTGCCCATGAGCTTTAGAGAAATTTTTCGCCGAGCAATTGGAATGTCCGCACCTGAATTAACAGGTGGTGATTTGTGGCTTAACTCAGAGCCAATCACAATTCTTGACAAGCCAAACCACCTGTTTATGGTCGATTTTTGGACCTACAGCTGAATTAACTGCATTCGGACATTGCCATATCTGGAAGATTGGCACGAGAAATATCATGATAAAGGATTTACTCTAATTGGCGTGCATACGCCTGAATTTGACTTCGAGCGAGACCCAGAAAATGTACGATGGGTAGTCAACCACTACGGTCTAAAATACCCCATTGTGCTAGATAACCATTATAGAATCTGGCATGCTTACGCCAATGCCTACTGGCCACGTAAATATATGGTTTTAAATGGCAAGATTGTATATGATCACATTGGTGAGGGTGCTTATCAGGATACCGAGATTCAGCTTCGAGCACTTCTGCAAGACATAAATCCTGAACTTGATTTATCCAACATACCTTTAGTTAAAGAAAAGAAAGCAATCTGCCAGCCCCCATCAGAGGAATTATATTGTGGATATTCAAGAGGAATTATTAATAATCCTGGTGGATTTCACAAGATGGAGGAGTTCTTTTACGACGATCCAGGTATCTACAGCCGGCATGGGCTTTACCTGCAAGGACGCTGGCGAGCGGATAGGCAGTATCTTGAGCATGTGGGAACCAATAAATCTGATTATCTGGTTGTACCATTTAAAGCCGTTTCGGTGAACTTGGTAATGATGCCTCGAACGCCCGAGCCAATCCGCTTTAGTCTTGAGTTTAACGACAAACCGTTAGATGATTCAACAAGAGGCGATGATGTTACAGACTCAGAAGTAACAGTAAAGGAGCCACGCCTGTACAACATCTTCAGAGCTGATAGATTTGTATCTGGAGTTTTAAAACTTAAGGGCCTTCCAAATGGCCTTAAATTATATGCCTTTACCTTTGGAGGTTGCATAGGTATTATTTAGTAAGTTTTGGTGTTATGGGGTTTATGGGACCTGAGGGCATTCTCTAGCAAGCTTTACTGTGCAAGACGGCTAACACTTTTAACATTTTTTTCATGCTGGTCAATGAACATTGCTATAGTTTGCTTATCACGAGGGCTTATCATCGTAAACCTGATTCCAATCCGATACATACGCGGGATGCTTCCATATGGCACACAGTGAGAAACCACACCAGAAGCTGAAACCCGCTCGCCAAGCTGAGGCAGTTCTATAACAATCTTGACCTTCGTTCCTTCCGCTATTAGGCCAGCAGCATAAACAAGTAGGCCTATTCCGCCCCTGCTTATATCCTGAACAGAGACTCCTTTGTAGATATTGCTCTTGCCCTCAAATTGAACGCGGTATGCAATGCCAGCAGGAGCTTTAACGCGGATTGATCTGCGCCTTCTTAAAAACTCGGCACTTGTCTCTGGGCTTATAGCAAGATATGCTCCACCCTCGGCACACTGCTTGACAATTGCCTTAAACGAGCAAAAATCGCGAGAGGCAGGCATATAAATCATAGGAGAGGACCCTTCTTCGACTTTTGGCGCTTTCACTCCATCTGCAATGCGGCAAACAACCAGCGGGGTATCAAACGTCATCAAGACAACATAGGGCACAGGCGAATCGCTCTCATCGAATTGAATGTCCATCTGCGTGCCTGGCTTTAGCACCCTCTTAAGCGATAACCAATCTATTAAGTTCTCCTCTTTGCCCTTCTTCCCCATATTAAGCCTATCGGCTTAACAAACTCAAGACTTAAACTCTAACCATTGCGTTTTTTGCCTATTCTTATATCAGCAAGAGGCCATGCATACTCGTAAAGGTGCAGCCCCTTTGAAACAGCAATAATCTCTCCGTCTTCGACACCTATCTCGCTTGCCATAAACTCTTTCATCATCTGTAAGCCCGCTAGATTTGCTGGAAAGCCTCCCCACAAATCCCATGAGCGAAAGTAAACTATAAAATGAAGCTTGCCATAGCGCACGCGCGTATCAACCTGGCGAAGGCATGGCGGATCATCTAAATAAATGGAGTTCCGGTCACAGACAGCCATACATGCCTGGTTTGTGCCCAAGCCATCTTCCTTATACATCCTTATTACCTCAAAAATTTGCGGTTCTAGGTACTCACCATATGTATACTGCTCGTTTTCCTGCTTTTCCGAGGTCATCAGGTATCTTAAATAATCCTCCACATATTCTTCAGAAGCAGGCGGGGTTAACCCAAGGTGAGCAGGTATATCGGGAACTAGAGGCCGCGTGCCTGGATGAGTAATCTGAATCGTTACAAAATCAAGTTCCCTTCTTTTGCTTCCCTTGTAACTACCCCGCTCAATAACATACTCAAAGCCGTCATTAACCACAGCATTAATAGCCTGAAACCAGGCATCAGGAATATCGCGAGCAATAATCTGGGTAAGCTTCATAAGATCTCCTCTTCTCTCTCAATTTCAAGCCTGATACCAGCTAGCAGCCCGCCAATAACCCCAATGGCAGATATGATAGGAAATGCCATAACAGCTGTTAGGCCGCCTGCTGCAGCTATCCAAAGCGGCACATCTAGAACAGTTCGGCCTTCCCTGTTCTTTATTACAACCCTTCGCACGTTTGATTCATGGGCAAGCTCTTTTATCCTATCCCAGAGCTGCTGGCCGGAAACCTCCAACTCCTCAACATATACTCGCTTTTTTTCTTTTTTGCCCTCGGCAGATTCCTCAGCCATTTTTTCTGCGGGAACTTCTTTTTCTAGATTGTCGTGCTCAATATACTCTTCCATTTATTGCACCCCCTTATAATCAAGCTCCAAGATAATTCTCCCCGTCCAGGAATTTTTGCCCTTCTATTTTTAACTTTACTTTACTCTCAACCGCTAGACATGGCAAATAGCATAATGACTGCTACCTAAAATTACTTTTAGGGATTTTCGCTTTAGTTTTAGTCCAAGATTAATTAAAATCTTAATGTTGGCTTTAAATACCGAGCGATCCTATCGCTAAAAATAAGAAATGGAAGCTGGCTAAAGATTATAGGTAGAATACATCCTTAATAATACAAAAATATTACAAAACTATTTTAGGGGACTGATATGGCTTTATTTGCTTCAACATTATTCGTAATTGCTTACGTATTAATTTCAGCCGAGCATAAACTAAAAATCAGCAAGAGTGCTATAGCTTTACTCTTCGGTGGCCTACTATGGGTACTTATTGCTATCAATGATCCTATAAACATGCCTGCTCATCTCAATAAAGTAGGCGAGGAGATCTTTGGGATCGTGGTATTCTTGCTCTCGGCTATGGCCCTTGTTGAAATATTAGTGCATTACAGGTTTTTCGATCTCATACGAACCTGGCTTCTTGCCAAGAAACTCAACAACGCCCAGCAACTATGGCTAATCTCAAGCCTTGCTTTTGTTTCTTCGGCAATAATAGATAACCTAACAACTTCCGTTGTATTTAGTCAGCTTTCCCGCCTTTTCTTCAAGGGGAAAAACCTTATTGTGGCTGTCTCATTGGTTGTTATATCTGCAAATGCTGGTGGAGCCTTCTCTCCAATTGGTGATGTAACCACAACCATGCTCTGGTTAAAGGGAAAATTTTCAAGCAGCGATGTAATTCTATATGGATTTGCACCCTCTTTAGCCATTTATCTGATCGCAGCTGTTTTAATCACTAAAAAAATCAGCAAAGGAAGCGAGCATGCTCCTAAATTCGAAAATATTAAGCTTCTCTTCTCAGAGAAAGTAGTCATTGGATTTACGCTCGGCTCATTTTCTCTTCCGTTTATTTTCCATAGTTTTGGCCTGAAACCTTATATGGGGCTTCTAACAGGCCTTGGCTTTACCTGGATTTTAATTGACTTACTTAAGATAAAATTACCAAACCACCAGTCACATTTTACTGCATCCATTGAGCATTTACTGCAAAGAGTCGACATATCTAGCTTGAAGTTTTTTATTGGTATACTGCTGGCGGTAGCTGCCCTAGGCCACTTCGGAATCTTAAAAAGTTTATCAGACAGCCTATTTGGAAGCAATCCAAGTTTGCAGCGCTACATCATTGGAAATTCAGTCATGGGTTTGTTATCAGCCGTTGTGGACAACGTCCCTTTAACTGCTGCAGCAATGAATATTATAAATACCTCAGAACCCTCTATTTGGGTACTAGCAGCACTCACGCTCGGAACAGGCGGCTCATTGCTTTTGGTTGGTTCAGCAGCTGGAATTATAGCAATGGGCATTGTGAAGGACCTTAATTTCAGTAACTACCTCAAAGTAGCCACATTGCCAGCAACTGTTGGCTATGTATGCGGCATCGCCATCTGGTATCTTGAATACCTGTTAAGATAACCTATACACTCAAGATTTTATACCAAGGCATGAAAATAACCTCTAAAATCCTAGTTGCTTATTGACTTTTCTGCTAAAATATGTCTAGAATACCTATAGTGTTACTAGGATACCAAGTTTTATATTTAGCAGCGAATCGTCCTCTTACCAAACTCTCAAACACAAAAGCAGATTTGTAGAACTAGTCACTCAAGCCAGACCAGAATTGAAAAGTTATCCTTAGAGTTTTGCTATTTGGGGATGTGACTTATGCATGAAACTATCAACTAAAAGCCGATATGGAACTAGAGCTATGCTCGATATTGCTTTGCATTGCGACAAAGGACCAGTTTCTTTGAAAGACATGGCAAACAGGCAAGGAATATCAATAAAATATCTTGAGCAGATAATTCCAACACTAAAAGCAGCAGGCTTTATTAGGAGCATCCGCGGAGCTAGCGGCGGATATGTATTGACCAAGGATGCTCGCCAGATAAAGCTTCTCGATATAGTCCAGGCTCTAGAGGGCTCGCTAGCCCCTGTGGACTGCGTCGATATTCCTAAAATCTGCTCTAGGGTTAACGATTGCGCTGCACATGATGTATGGAAAGAACTGCATGAATCAATAAATAAGACGCTGGGTTCTCTAACTTTAGCTGATTTAGTAGAGCGCCAAAGGTTAAAAGTGCAGGACCATTATTCCTAGGATTATTCCCAGTACTATTCCTAGCATTATTCTAGACGTGCCTTAGACTTGCCTCCCGAATAAACGCCATCCAACAAAATCAGAGCCCTCTACGCATTTTCAGGACCTCCTATGCATTTCGTATTTAACCATAATAGGGGAATGAATAAATCTAGCCAGTTAGTCGATAACTATTTTCAGCGCGCGCCAGCTCGCTATGCAAATATAGACAAGGAGTGATACAAGTGAATTGTTGGGAGTTTAAGAAATGTGGTAGAGATAAATCAAACGATTGCCCAGCATATCCAAACAATGGAAATGAGTGCTGGCGAATAGCTGGAACAATGTGTGGCGGTAAAGTTCAGGGAACTTTTGCGCAAAAGCTAGCAAACTGCATGGAGTGCGATTTTTATAGAGCAGTTAAAGGAATAAGCTAGCATAAGGATTTTCGTTAGTCGGTCTATATTTCCTGGATTTGCTGCTCTAATTTATGCCGTCTTAATTTTATTGTCTTAATTTGCGCATTTTCCAATTCTCCCTTTTCGTTCAGTTATAGGGCCATTATCAACTATAACAACGGCCCTTGGGCTTCGGATACTTGTGAATATTTCACATAGCTAGACTCCCCATTGCTCACCAATACAGGGGATTTTATCCCAAACAATGGTATTATACAATCTACACACTATGCTAGTCTTAATACTACAAGCACTAGTATATGTAGCAGGTGGTTGTCTTTATTTAATAATCCAATAGTTAGAGGGGCAATGATTAAATGAGCAAATTATGGCAAACGATTAAGAATTTGCATTGGCTTACTATCTTGGCAATTATTGGAGTAATAGTTCTTCTGGTGATGTTGGCCATTGTAAACATGCCAGGGGTTTTTGATAAAATTCTTAACTAGCATTTGCGAGCATTCAAGCTTTAGGGATCTTGCGATTCAACCGCTTCGTCATCGTGAGGGGCCCCGTAGGGACAAGAGACCGTTTCACCCTCCCCTAGCCCCCTTCAAGGAAGGGGAACAGAAACTGTCATTGCGAGGAGCCCGCTAGGGCGACAAGTAAGAGAAACTGTCATTGCGAGCCCGTCAGGGCGACGCGGCAATCTCTTTACATTCTTTTTGAGATTGCTTCGCTTCGCTCGCAATGGCAATAATATGCTCGCAATGGCAATAATATGCTCGCAATGGCAGTTAGGCAAAGTTTGCACTGTTTAATCAGCACAGATGTAATTTGCAAAATTACTGAAATTAGGTCTAGTTAACATACACCATTAAAATAGCCCTCCCGTGCGTGCAAGGCCCAACAATCAAAAGATTGTTTTTATTCCACGGGAGAGCTTACCTATTATTACCCATATGATATGATTATTTAACGCATGACAGATTACCTTTAAGTGTTAATACGCACAGCTCATAAATACAGGCCATACTCTCGTTATATATTCTTGTTAGACTTATGCACGGGTCTCTATATACGCCATATTTCAGTTGGCAAACTGCCCATTCTCACGCAAGAGAAACATTATGGACATAAAAATAAGAGCCATGGGTTGGCAGCAAATCCATGGCATAATCAAAATTCGATGGATTAACTGGAATGGAAAATTTAAAGGGCTTAGCTATTAGCTACGGTTTACTTTTTATTAGCTGCAATACGGCTTGCTGTTTATTAGCTACGGCTTGCTGTTTATTAGCTGCGGCTTGCTGTTGTTTTTTTAACTGCATTTTCTATTGCTTGAGTAAGCGCAGCTTCATCAATTGGAACCTTTGTGCCTTCAACCGATATTGAAAATATCTTTTCTTCATGTTCTTTTAGTTTGCCGCACAGCCAATTTGCAAACTCAGCTATATCGGTATCCTCGTTTACTTCAACTTTTAAAAAAATCGTCTCGTTCTCCTCGATAACCTCGTCGCCTACCACATAGGTATGCGGAAATGGCATAATGATTGCCTCGCCCGGGACGATTATTCCGCGTCTGTCCGGAAATCTCGGTCTTTCGATTAGATTAAATCCCAGCGAATAATCGCTGTGAAAAATTTGAATCTCGATCTGCATGCTCGATCCCTTCTTACTTGCAATTTTTGCAGAGAGCTACAAGTAGCCTTAATACATTTATATATTTACATGAGATTTTAGTAAAGAGCAGACCCTAAATAGTTTCCTTCTCTTCTCTGTATGCCTGCAGACCCAACTTCTCTGCAGTCTTAATAATTTCTTGTGAGCTTTCTTCTGTTCCAATGGTTGAAAGTTTATATCCAGCAATTACTACCGCTACATTATACAGCTTTGTGTGCAGTTTTAGTTCTTTGCTTTTGGATGCTGCGCTTGATGATTCTTTGGATGTTGCGCTTGATGATTCTGAAGCGCCTATGGGAGGTTCTATAATTTTTATAACTGCAAAATGCATGCCATCCTTAAAGCCCTTCCAATCATCTCCGCATTCAAGGCCCCATTTTTCTCCAAGCTCTTTTAGCTTGGGATCGGCATAGCTATTATCGCCCATATTGAGCTTTCCGCCTTTGCCGTCTTTGCCTTCATCTGCATTTACGTCAACAGCTATGCCCCACGAATGATCAGAAAGGCCACGCTTTGGATTCCACATCTTATGCCGAGGAACAAAGATACCTGCGCAACTGCGGATTAATCCAAGCTCATAGCCTTCTTTTAAAAAATTTCCGATCTGATACGCCACTTTTTTATTGCACAGGAGTTTACCAAATGGCGTGTCGATTTTTATGATATTAAGCTCAATCCACTTCGGGGCAATGCTTATAGCCCCTTTCCTTTTTGGGTCTTCTGAGTAATCAAAATCGCCAAAAAGCCGCATTATCTGCTGTTTTGTTAACGCCATAAGATACTCCTAAGATACTCCTGGGCAAGCCCTAGAATAGCGCTGTTCTTCTATAATTTTTAATGGTCGGTTTAATTCTTGCCGCTAATAATTTAAATTGTCTATGAAATTATCTATGGCTAGTACGATGAGTAAATTATCTATCATTTCTTTGTGGTTTGCAACCGCTTGTTTTACATATACCTTCTCTGCTTTAAGCAAAACTTCCTTTATGCAGAACTTCTAAATTCAGGGATTTTGCATTTTATCCTCTGTCATCCCGAAGGGCCGTAAGGCCCTGAGGGA
>JASEIR010000038.1 GCA_030017355.1 Actinomycetota bacterium | reverse complement strand
CTAGCTTACTTACCTTTAAGCTATCTTCCAGATGCTGCTAATGAGCTTATCTATTCCAGCCTATAAGGCTTCTGCGCAAGAATCTGAGTTTATAAAAATGATTCCGCGAGAGCTTGTTTAGCTTATAAACGTTACTCTTATCAACTTCGGCTAAGCTTGCAACCCTCTCATCAAGACTCCTTTTCGATACTAGATTATAAAATTCTTTATGCCCGCGGTTATATTTAATCATTATTCCTTGTTTGACAAGATCGGCCGGGAAAAGTCCGTGTCTCCTGATGTCGTTTTCCATCAGCGGATACTTTAAAAAAAGAAACTTTACAACAAAAAACGCTGGTTCGAGAACAAGTTTCTTTACAGGAATCATGAAAGATGTTTTAAAGAAGGTACTAGATAGTATGCGGATAGTACTGTATGCTAAATTGCGAAGCCGGCGCCCTCTTTCCGAGCAAAGCCACACATAATTGAGGTAGTAATATATATTTATATTAGATTTCTTCGAAAATAAGAGATTAAAGCATTCCTTGATAGAAATAATCTCTCTACCTGGGGCACTAAAACCAGTAATATCAGATCTAGCATAGACTCTAGCCTTATGAGATACCATTAGCTTAAAGCCAGCCCTCTTGGCCCGAACCATAAACTCGTAATCGGCACCATAGTGGGGGAGCTTTCTCATATTAAAGTTCCCAATCTTTTTAAACACTTCAATTGGTATGAGCGTTCCCCTGCCAGGCAATACATCCACATCAAAGCTAAAATCGCTACTTTCGATGTCGTGCCTATCTCGATTCACAGAAAGATTTAAAAACGAATCAGACTTAATTCCGGCTTCTATATATCCAGGATTTGCGCTATCTATAGTTGTTGAGCCCACTATGGCTCTTCCATTTTCAATACTTGCATTGACAAGATGGTATATATAATCTTTGTCAATTGTAAGATCGTTGTTTAATAAAAGAATAAAATCTTCTGGCCCAGCATGGCCTAAAATATAATCAACCCCAATATAATTAGCACCCGTCCACCAGAGATTACCATCGCCCTTCAAGACAATAGTATCGGGGAATTGCTTTATTACAGCATCATAAGTGCCATCGGTTGAGCCATCGTCAATCAGGACAACTTTAAAATCTTGATATGTCTGTTCACTTAAGCAATCTAGAATTGTTAGAACGGCCTGCCGATTGTTATGAGCAGGAATTAACACATAGACCATTCTATCTTCTTTCTCTGCTAAATTACAACTCCTTATTAGATGAAACTATAATAATGACTTTAATACTTTTATCGATATCAATCGACATATCAGGAATTTCCTGTTCTCTACAATAAAAGCAATAGCTTTAAAAGCGGTCGATTGCTTTTATGAATCTGGTTGCGTTATCTGCAAAATCATAATACCTTTCAAATGCTATATTCGCATTTCGGCGGTATTCGTCGTGAGCTTCAAGAATTTTAGCAACTGCCGCTGGCAACTCCTCAACTGTCGTGATTACAACCCCCCATTTATCTTCATCAGCCATATGCCGGTATCCCTGATAGTCAAAAGCAACAAAGGGGACACCGCACTGCGCATAAAGAGCCATCTTTTCAGAGGATAGATGGGTTAACCGATCATTACTAATAGTAGAGGAATATAGTGCAAGACCAACATCAGCTGATGAAATAACGTCTATTATCCGATCAGAAGAAACCATCTCAAGCGACATTGCTACTTTTTTTCGATAATCAACAGCTTTTATCTCCTCTATTTCGGAAGAAGACCCCCAACCATGCATAACTAAAGTCCAATCATTAGGAAAGTTTTGAGCTACCCGTGCAAGCTCAAACGTGTATCTGGCTTTACCTATTTGCCCAAAGTAAAGGATAATTTTCTGATGCTTAGGTATATCAAGGAGTTCATAAAGGAACCAAGACTTCTTCCTCGAGGGCTTCCCAATAACAGAAACCGGAACATAAAAAACAGTCGACTTAGACAAAGAAAGACCATTATCACGAAAAAGCACTTCAGCACGTTCTCTATCTTGAATAATAGTAGCAAAGGCCTCCTTATGATATTTACGCTCTATAGCCCTTAATCGCTTAAAAGCGATTGACTTGTCAAATACCTGCTAGAAATCATTTGTATAAAGCTCAAGACTATAATATACAAAGGGTATATTAAGCTGCTTAGCAACTTTCCCAGCCCAGATTAGCCCTTTCTTCTCCACCCCTATTAAACAGCGATACTCTTTGCCTTTCATAGATTCGAGCGCATGCTTAACTGGGAAATCATCTAAAACCCCGTCCTCAGATTTTAAGATCAGTAGAAAGAAAGCATGGATAGATTGAAGGAAGGAACGTATGCGGTTATAAACCTGTTTAATATATGGAAGTGTAGGACGGAGTAAAGCCTTCGTGCGCTGCCTTAAAAGAGAAACACCTTTCTTACTGATGTTATTAATGCGTATGTTTTTATAGAGTCGTAAGCTTTCAAGCTCCACATATTCCCAGGTCTTATACAGATATAACTCTACCTCATAATTGGCCTTAGCGAAAACAATAGCAAGATTAACTGCTTGTGATTGCACTGGCCATTCAGTTTGAAAAATAGCGATTCTTTTATCAGCCAAAACATCTTCACCCAATTATTAAACTTGGCATAAATAAAGCTACCTTGCTCCAAAGCAAACACTCCAAGTATCGAAACCAGGCTCGCGATCAGCCATCCACTCGCAAGAAAAGATTATTTCCATACCATTATTTTCGGACAATCTTTTAACTTCTGGGGTAAAAAGATATCGCATCCGATGAACTTCTCTAAATTCCTCAGTTACCTGTATATCTTTGTCAAGGATAAATAGGTGGTAGTCTACATCTACACGGTTTTCATTAGGATATAGAGTGGGGACTGCTTTCCTGGTAACGTATATTTTATCATCTTCCAATTCCTTAATGCGGACCTCAGGCCTCTCTGTCAAAACAGCTGGGCCATACCAACAATCAAAAATAAACAAGCCGCCTGGCTTAAGATGAGCTCTAGCTGTAGCGAAGGTTTTATCTAAGTCCTCATTGGTTACTTGATAACTTAAAACATGGAAAAGGGATATCACTACATCAAAGATCTCTCCTAGCCTTATCTCTCGCACATCACCAAAGGAAAATGCTAGATTCTCGGCTATTTCTCTCGGCAAATCAGCCCGTCTCGCTTCTGCTTCAGCTAGCATTGATTCGCTTACATCAACACCGTGCAGTGTGTATCCCTTTTGCGCTAAAAGCGCATCATGTCGTCCTGTGCCGCAGCCTAGGTCTAATATTGTCCTGCTTGCTGGAGCATATTTTTGAATTAAGCCGTGTATATAATTGGCCTCAGCCTCATAATCCTTATCGCGATAAAGCAAATCGTAATATCGAGCGTAATTTCCAAATGCGGTCATGCAATTATCCCCTTTAAATCCGTTACAACTCTTTCCATCTGCTCTTCTGTTAGCGCTAAACCGCTAGGGATGTAAAAACCTCTTCGGGCCATGCGCTCGGCTACTGGATAACGCTCGCCTTTAAATAATCCCATCTTATGGAACACTGGCTGCTCATGCATCGGCCAGAAAAATGGCCTTGTGCCGATCTTATGCTCTGCAAGGCGCCGCATAGCTTCATCAGCGCCAAATGGCACATGATCCTTTAATATGATCCCATAAACCCAGTAAATGTTTTCAGCGTAATCCGTTTTTGGCAGGGGTAATTCGACCCAATCTAGGCCAGCTAGAAGCTCTGTATACCTCCTGCCCATGCTTCGCTTGCGCTCTACGAACTCGTCCAATCTCTCTAGCTGCGCCAACCCTAAGGCAGCCTGCAAGTTGGTGAAGCGGAAGTTAAACCCTAGCTCATCATGGACAAACCTTTTCTTAGGCTGAAAGCATAGATTGCGGAAAGAGCGGCACTTTTCCGCTAGCTCCTCATCATCCGTAACCACCATTCCGCCCTCTCCTGTTGTGATGTGTTTATTAGGGTAGAAGCTAAAAGTGCTTATATCACCGAAACTGCCACATGGCTTGCCCTTATAGGTTTGGCCATGCATCTCAGCAGCGTCTTCAATAATTTTTAACCCGTATTTTTCTGCTAGGCTAAGGATTGGTTCCATATCAACTGGCAGGCCATAAATATGAACTACCATTATGGCTTTTGTGCGAGGAGTAATCTTTAGCTCAATTTGGTTAACATCCATATTCCAAGTTACGGGGTCGCTATCTACTAAAACAGGTTTGGCGCCTGCTCGAACAATTGCAGCAGCGCATGAAATAATTGTAAATGTGGGCATGATTACCTCATCGCCTTTGCCCAATCCAAGGGCATAAACAGCAGTATCAAGCGCAACCGAACCATTGCTTACAGCCACCCCGTATTTTCGCCCAACCCGAGCAGCAAACTTCTCCTCAAATTCTTTAACAAAAGGGCCTTCTGAGGAAATCCAGCCAGTATCTATACATTCAATAAGATATTTTTTCTCATTTCCATCAAGTAGAGGCTCGTTTACAGGAATGGGCTCAGTCATTTTCTTCACCTAGAATAATTTGGTCAGCAGAAATGCCATCAAATCGAGTTTTATCATTTTCTCCTGCATAGGGCCCCTGCTTAACCTCTATCATCTCAACTTCTTCTAAGACCTCAAAGCCATGACCACCTGTTGCAAGAAGAATTACGTCTCCGGCTTCGAGAATTCGGCTAGTTAGATAATTTTGCTCATCGTCATAAAAATCAACACGAAGCTTACCCTTTTTTATAAAAAGAACCTCTTGGGTATAATGCACTTCCCGGGGAACCGGATTATGTACATGAGGCTGAATTATCTTACCAGCAGGATGATTCATGTAAGCTAGCTGCTGGGAAAGGTCATCGGGGGTGAAAAATGTGATCCCGGGCTTGCTATAGCTTCCCCTTATAATAATTGATAAAAGTCCTTCTTTATGTATAATGTTTTCAATCATTTGTTAATGCTTACTTTTTAATTCAAGATACCAAGAAAAACTGCGACGTTTATTAAACCGCCTAATAGCTATTATGTTCATCATCGGAAAATCTCTTTAATTTAATAATTAGGCTCTTTTGCATCTTAGATGCGAAAGATGGGTTGACGGAAAGTAAACGAAGTACGCGCATGACCACCCGCTTTGAAATGCTAAGCAGCCTTTCAACTTTCGAAGGCCGTACATGGAACCTTCGACATAGCCGAAGTTTTAAACTTGAGCGAGCATTCAAAAATAATTGCTTAAAGTAAAAATCAGCGTCTTTCCAAAGTCCATATTCAAGGCATTTATGTAGCTGTACCTTCAAGTGTCCTCGCCATATATCCTCTCCACATTTGGTTATGATTTCATCTTTAAACTTGTCAAGGATATACTGATAACCCATTATATCTCTTCTTCCATTTTTAGAAATTGTCTCCCCTTCATGAAGTTTATAGGTAAAAAGTGGTTCTTTTAAGTGAATAAAACGACAGTATTTTGCCAAACGAATGGCAGTATCCCATTCTTGATAGGATGGCACATTTTCGTCTAAATAATTTATCTTTTGAAGTGCTTGGCGAGAAACTAGTATCCCTGGAAACATGGGGCCATTATTACGCAATAAAATCGAGTATACATTTATACCTTCAATCTCCGGAAGCTCCATGGGCGCCAACTTTCCTGTTGAAGTTTCCAATCGCATACAATTAGTATGAACAACGGTCCATGGATCAAAATTAACATCAGCTAAAGCTCTAATCTGCTTTTCGAGCTTATCCTGCCTCCATTCATCATCGGAATCTTGAAAAGCAATCCAATTCCCTTTAGCGGCTTTTATGCCCCGATTGCGAGCAGCTTGCGCACCTGAATGTCTCTCCAGAACTATATATCGTCCCCTGTGATCTTTATAGCTTTTGATGACTTCAACCTGCCAATCGGTCTTATCCCATCTATCTTTCCAGGTACCCCACCCCCAGGATGATTCTCTATAAGCTAAGTAAACATCATGCTTATAACTCTCGGGTATTTTGATTGGATAATTAAGCCCTGTCACCGAAAATATCCTTTTATCATCTTTATAGTGGTCGAGAGCCTTATTCATGAAGCTTAGGAAATTTCTGGAGCATAGTAGGTCGTCTTCCATTACAATAACCTTGCCAAACTTATCTATGACCTCCGTTACCCCTGTGATTATAGAGTTAGCTAGCCCTAAATTCTTTTCCCTTTCTATTACTGTTATAGTTTTAAACCCACTAATAGTTTTTAGATAAGCCCTGACTTCTTTAACTTTTTCTATGTCGTGCTCATGCTTAGGCCCATCAGAATAAATATATAGCTCACTTTGTTCAGCCAGATCATTTTTTTGCAGAAATTTAACTGTTTGCTGCGCATGATATAATCGTTTATAGACAAACAGAACTACTGGCGCTAAATTATCAGTCGAGATCATAATTGCTACCTTATAAGCAAGGGATCTTTCTGACACTCTCTTGACGTTTACTATAACCCTGCTGCCTGCTTTCTTCTATCTTCTCTCTAAACAAAAAACCTCTTTAATTTGCGGTAAGCTTTGGTTTGCATGGACTTATATTCTGAAAGCACGTAATATCCGGTTTTTGCTTTAGCTTATCCTCCAATAATTGAATATAGCTAATCGCTGGCCTTGACACACCTTTGCTCATAGGGCATCCCGCAAATGAGTCTCTGCGTTAAGGATTCATCTTTTGCACTAACTTTGTTTTTCTCAGCCAATTTTTCTGCAATATTTATCATTTACAATCGCATCTTCAGCAATATACTCGAATGCTTGCAGATTAGAAGATGATAGTTGTCCATGCCAATGCATCACGTCAACAGCATAGCTTTCGTTTCATCATAACTGCAGTTAATTGCTTGCAAGTATTTTTATAAAAATACGGGTTCAAGAAAGCCTGATAATACACGTCAATAATCAAAAACCTATAACTCAAGTAGATCATCCTCTTTCAAAAAGAAGCTTAAGCCTATCAAGAAGCATCCTTACCTTAAATGCATAACTTCTGGATAATCTTCCTAGCTTACTTACCTTTAAGCTATCTTCCTGTGAAAGCTGTGTTAGTTTTAATTTCAGGTTTTTTCCTATTGCAAGCTTGTAATAGTTTAAATCTTTATGCTGGTATACCCTAGAAACTACCCCATATTCAACAAGCCTTGATGGGTCTAACCCAAATCTTTCGATATCAACCGCTCTTAATGGGTAGGCCCTAAAGAGAAACCTGATTATAAATAACAGTGGTTTAAAAACCAGCACATAGAACGGGTATGCGGGAATAGTTTTGAAAAGAGTCACAGATAGAATGTGTAATGTGCTGTAAACTACATTTCTCAACCGGTACCCCTTTTCTGAGCAAAGCCAAGCATAGTTTAAGTAATACCGAACATTTATTTTGGATTTTTTTGAAAACATGAGGTTGAAGCATTCTCGCATTGAGATCGTTTTTTTCGCGGGCGGTTCCAAGCCACTGACGCTATAATCTGCATAAACTTTTGCCTTGTGAGAAACAACGAGTTTATATCCCGCCCGTTTAGCCCTAACCATAAATTCATAATCAGCTCCGTAGTGTGGAAGCCTTTTTACATCGAAATTCCCGATCTTTTTAAAGACCTCAATTGGCACAAGTGTTCCTCTTCCGGGAAGAACATCGACATCAGTATTGAATTCACAGGCCTCAATCTCTTGTTTATTAGCCTTTGTGGTAATACTTAAGTGAGCATCCAGCTTAACCCCAGCTTCTATATTCTCTGGATTATTGGCATCTATAATAGTTGAACCAACAATAGCTCGGTAATTTTTTAGACTTACGGTCACAAGTTGTTCAATGTAGTCCTTCTCTACCTCCAGATCATTGTTTAACAGAAGCACAAAATCATCAGAGCTTGCCTCTTTTAAAATATAGTTAACACCTAGGACATTTGCGCCAGTCCACCAGAGATTACCATCGCCCTTCAAGACAATAGTATCGGGGAATTGCTTTATTACAGCATCATAAGTGCCATCGGTTGAGCCATCGTCAATCAGGACAACTTTAAAATCTTGATATGTTTGTTCACTTAAGCAATCTAGAATTGTTAGAACGGCCTGCCGATTGTTATGAGCAGGAATTAACACATGAATCATGTTCCCTCTTTGCTCGCTAAACAATATAACAATAATTGCTAATAATTATTAAATAGCTTCAGCAAGAGATTGAGGGCAACCACCATTATGCCCTGCGCGAAATAACAACTTTCTCCATAACGATTATCAAGTCGTTTCCCCCAGCACTTCGCTATGTGTGTATGACTTTTAGATTATTTTGCAATGCAAAATGCCGGAAGCTTTCCTCATTCCAAAAATTTCGGTGACCTTCAAACGTGTCTATATCACCATCGGGGATGGAAACTACTAGGCGTCCATCTTCAGATAGAATTCTATGTATCTCGTTAAGCACTAGGGTGGGATTATCAACGTGCTCAAGAACCTCGCTACAAACAATAATTGGAAACTGGTTACATTCGAACTGCTCCATCCTACTAGCATCACAGACCAGTAAATGCGCATCTTGCACAACTTGGGCTGCGCACTCAATGCTCTTTTCACTTATATCTATGCCCCATAACTCCTCATTTGGTCTAAGTGCCCTAAATATTTTGAGCAAATAGCCATTACCACACCCTATATCCAAAATTGGGCCGGGGTAGTTTCGACAGAGTGTACATATTCGACGCCATGCACTTAACCTATCGCCGTTCACATATTGTTCTCTATATACTTCATCACCCCAGAGATTATCATACGCATCCCTATCGTTCGATTTTGTAATATCTTGTAATCGAGCTATCTCTGAATATTTCTTAACCTTCTGGCCTTCAATATATAACGACTGGTGTTGGCGGTCCGGATTATCCAGTAGTGGGTCGAACGCTCGGATTTTAACCCGTTCAAAACCAGCCTCTCTAAGCATGATTGGCAAATTTTGTTTATCAAACATGAAAGCATGCTGGCCTCCCATGTAGAAAAGCCAATTTATGTCATCCATGGGTGTCTTGCACCAATTGGGCTCTGGGTCGCACCAAAATTTCTTGCCATAAAAAGCAGTTTCACCTTCTGCGTAAAGCTTGAGCGCACGGCCCGCATCGGGTACACTAGCACTTATTTTTCCGCCAACTTTAAGAACACGGAAACATTCACTAAAAATGTGCTGGACTGTTCCTCTATCAAAATGTTCCATTAGGTGTTCGGAATGAATCTCATCGACCGATTCGTTAGGGAATGGCAAGCCTCTTCTCAGATCGAGCGTTATATCAACACCCTCCTGAATATCAACTGAATACCATCCGGCACGGTTGAAATCAACACCAGAACCTAGCTCCAGCTTGATCGGATGGTTAGTTAGAAGAATCTCACGACATTTCTCAATACCTTCGAGATGCCTACGCAATATATCCATCTCATCTTTAAAGTGATCTGCTTGGTTATCCCAAGCTAAAATAATCTCTTGGCCAACTAATCTCTTATTAAGAGGCAACTGAGACTTGAAGAACTTTAATTGCGCTCTATACTGCACCCAGTATCTGAAAACTAATCTAGCTCTCAGTTTAATCGCTTCGTACAATGATCTCGGCAATAGTATCCTCATTGTATGCGCTAAATATCTAATAATATTCTTTAAATTCATTTTAACTAAGACCCCTCGAAGGTTCTCCCGTTGTAGGCGTACTCTGGAGGCGCTTAAAAACCTCAACATCAAAATCAAAATCGGTCACTGTTGCATTCCCATACTCAAAGTATCTACGTTCGTCATTGAGACAAACTATATTAAAAGCTTTTGCGTTGGAGATGCCGCCTAAATGTACATCCATATCAAGCGGGGCAATTGCTATATCCAGAATATAGGTTTGAGGAAATAACCGTGGATTTAAAATTTTAATCCGACAGGTACCTTGATCCCCTAAAGAAACAATCTTTTCATTTGGATAAACAAGACCGTCTGGGAAGCTTCCTTCGTGGAAAAATATCTTTTGGACGTCACGTCCATCAAAAGTCCGAATTCCTAATCGAATCTGGTTATTTTGATTACGCTTTTTTAAGAATCTGTAGTTAAATTCAATAATAATATCTTGTCCAAACTCGATGTTAGCGTTGTGCTTGTTTCCTCCATCCTGGTAGGCAAATATGTCGGAGAATATCACTTCTCCGGTACCAAATGTTTGGGATTGCACTTTATCAAGGTTATTTTGAGAAGATTCATGGAAATATTTCTGGATGGCTTCACGAGTACTTCCATGGAAAATCATCTTGCCGTTCTTAACAAGAACAGTACGGTTACAGAGCCGCTCTACTGCAGACACAGAATGAGAAACAAAAATAATAGACGCACCGCTCTTTTTGATATCCAAAATCCGATCGAAGCATTTCTTCTGAAAATTTGCATCCCCAACTGCGAGAACCTCATCAACCAATAGTAAATCAGGCTCAGAATGTATAGCCACAGCAAACCCTAACCGCACAAACATGCCTGAGCTGTAATGCTTTACTGGTGCGTTGATGAATTCGCCGACGTCGGCGAATTCGACAATGCTGTCGAACTTTTTATCTATTTCTGCTTTGCTCATACCTAAAATAGCACCATTGATATAAACATTCTCGCGACCCGTCAACATAGGATGAAAGCCAGCACCCACCTCAATTAGTGCACCCACTCGTCCCTTAACTCTTATTCTACCTCTATCGGGCATATATATTCCGTTCAACATTTTAAGAAGCGTGCTCTTGCCAGACCCATTTGGCCCAATAAGTCCCAAAGTCTCTCCCTTGCCTAACTCAAAAGAAACGTCATCGACTGCCCAGAACTCCCCATTCCGAAGAACTTGTGGTCGCGAACTCAACCCTAGCATATTGCGGGCAATATCCGCTGCCCCATACATCATTACGTGCCGTAACGTACGGGAAAATTTTTTCGAGACATTTTCAACACTAACGACCGTATCGCTTGACACAAAAACGCCTCTTTCCTCGAGTTTTTAGATTCTCTCCGCAATCTTCGTCTCAGCTAGGTAAAAGAGACGCCAAAAAACAAAGAAAACAATCAGTGCGAAAAGCGCTGACCATAAAAATCCTAACGGATTAGACAACTTACCAAATATAACCAGATCCCTTGGGCCAACCACTAGCTGGGCTATCGGGTTCCAAACTAACAATTTAGCTGCCACCCCTGATTTAGGCGATGGATAAAGAATTGGGGTTAAAAACATTAAAAAAGTCGTTATCAGGGATATAGCATTAACAACATCTCTAAAAACCCCCGCCAATAATGATAAGATAAAACCGAGACCTATGGTTAAAAACAAAATAGGCAGAATAGATAGCGGAAGAAAAATTACCGACCATGCAGGCATGACCTTGTATATAAATAAGATGATTGCTGTAAGTATCAAACGTATGCCAAACTCAACCAGTGATTGTCCAATAGATGAGAAAACCAAACTAACCTTGGGAAAATTGATCTTTGTAACTAGAGGGCCTGCACCCACTATACTATTGGTGGCTGCGGATATACCGGTTGCAAATAGGTTCCAGATCGTAAGACCTACAATTGCAAACACGACATAGGGAACCCCTGTTGAACCAATACGCAAAACGCCCGCACTATTCAGATAGACAAATACACCTATAGTAACCAGCGGATTTATAATTGCCCAAGCAACTCCCAGCAATGACTGCTTGTATTTAGCTTGGAGATCACGTAAGAATAATCGCCAAATAAGCTCACGACTTTTTACCAATTCGACAACCATTTCCTGCCATTGTGCAAGGAATCCAATTTTGATGGCTCGATCTGGCTCGTATACAACTACATTACCTGTAGCCATCTAGTGAACAACCCCCTCGAAGCACTTAGAAGTGATGTAATTTATGTACCATCCCAAAGTCCGCTCAATTCCCTCACGCAAACTAATCTTTGCCTTCCAGCCCAAGCTATTTATTTTGCTAACATCCAGCAATTTGCGGGCCATGCCGTCTGGTTTTGAGGCATCAAACTCGATCTTGCCTTCAAAACCAACTATTTCTTTTATAAGCAGCGCCAACTCTTTGATTGTTAAGTCCTCGCCTACGCCAATGTTGATAAGCTCGCTGTCGTCATAATGCTTCATTAAAAACAGGCAGGCATCTGCCAAATCATCGACATAAAGAAACTCACGGCGGGGACTGCCAGTTCCCCAAACAACAACTGAAGGCTGTCCCTTAACCTTGGCTTCATGCACTAGAAAGCCAGATCTTGGTGTTTGCCTCTTTTATGGCATGCTCCGCCATTTCTGAAATCCTTTTCCTTTCAGAATTCGAAAACCTATTTTGTTGGCGCGGGTTAAAATCAATTGCCTATTTCTTCCCTTGCTAACTTCTAAAGAGCTTGGGCTAATCCGCTCTGCCAAGCTCAGCTGCGCTTACTTCCACTGTAAACGCCCAGCTATATATGGCTTTAAGGAGAACCTTTACCCGTTCTTTCCCTGAAACTTCCCCTGTAAATATACCTTCAAGGCCTTCAAAGGGCCCTTTAGCAAATCTAACCTTATCCCCTGCTTTGAGCGATAGCGATTTTTTCGCATAACCGCCGCTTTTTATTTTCTGCTTAATGCTCATGATAATTTCTTCGGATACTGGAACTGGGCTATCCCCAAAGCTTAGAATCCTTCGTACTCCTTGAAGATATTTGATTTTTGCCCATTCGGGTGCATTTAAATTAAGCTTTATAAACAAGTAGCCGGGGAAAAGGGGTTCTAGCGCTTTTTTTCTAGAGCTTTCTGCCCTCTTGCTAGACCTTTTTTGAACTTTGGGAAGAAAAACTTCAAACGATTCTTTGGTTAAAAGCTGGTAGACCAAGTCTTCACACCGCGGGTTGGTGTTTATGACATACCATCTATCTTTCCAAGCGTAATGGTCTGCTTCTATATAATCTTGGATACATCTTTGGGCATTTGCAGTTCTTACCACTGCCTTATGAAGTCCCCTTTAGCTGAGCTTATATCGCCAAAAAGCTTAATTAAAAAGCTATCTGCAGCTCAGGTATAGTAAATTTTAATTATTGTTCATTATATGAACAGTTTACCTAACTCTTGCTTTTTAGTCAAGGCAGCTCAAAAGAGCTTATTTTTAAGCTAAAGCACATTTTGAAATGTTGCTTAAGCTAAACCTTATTCTCACAATACCAGCGGTATGTCGCCTCAATCCCCTGGCGTAAATCTACCTTTGCCTTCCAGCCCAAGCTATTTATTTTGCTAACATCCAGCAATTTGCGGGCCATGCCGTCTGGTTTTGAGGCATCAAACTCGATCTTGCCTTCAAAACCAACTATTTCTTTTATAAGCAGCGCCAACTCTTTGATTGTTAAGTCCTCGCCTACGCCAATGTTGATAAGCTCGCTGTCGTCATAATGCTTCATTAAAAACAGGCAGGCATCTGCCAAATCATCGACATAAAGAAACTCACGGCGGGGACTGCCAGTTCCCCAAACAGAAACAGAAGGCAATCCCTTAACCTTGGCTTCATGGAATTTGCGAATTAGGGCAGGCAATACATGCGAATTCTCTAGATCAAAGTTGTCATTTGGCCCGTAAAGATTTGTTGGCATAACCGAGATAAAGTTGGTTCCGTATTGGCGGTTGTAGGCCTGGCACATTTTAATGCCCGCTATTTTGGCCACCGCATAAGGTTCATTTGTTGGCTCTAAGGAGCCAGTTAGCAAATATTCCTCCTTCATCGGCTGAGGAGCATATTTTGGATAGATGCATGAGCTCCCTAAAAAGAGGAGCTTTTTTACGCCGTAGAGGTAGGCATTGTGTATGACATTTACTTGGATAGCCAAGTTATTATAGATAAAATCAGCTGGGTAGTGGCTGTTAGCCCAAATACCGCCGACTTTAGCCGCAGCCAGAAAGACATATTCTGGTTTTTCAGCTTCGAAGAAGGCTTTAACAGCCGGCCCATCAGTCAAATCTAGCTCGCTGCTTGTGCGCAAGATTAAGTTGGTATAGCCCTCAGCTTCTAGCTTTCGCACAATGGCTGAGCCCACTAAACCTCTGTGACCTGCTACGTAGATTTTGGAGTTGCTACGCAACTCGACCGCCGACCGCCGACCGCCGACCGCCGTCATGGTCTCCTTTCGAGCCTGACCGCCAGAAGGTAGTATAATGTCACTCATCGTGACCACCGACTATTGAGTGTCTACTTGTGCAAGAAGACGTTTTCATATCCAGAGAATTGCGGAAGGCCTGTAGTTTAGCAAAAAGCCTTTCCGCAAAAGAGCTAAACTCGCTTAGTGACTCATTGTTTGCATAGCCTCGTCGTTTAATTATGTGCATGCAGGCCATTGATTCAACCAAAGAGCGAATGGCCATTTTTATAAAACGACTTTGCTCAACATCACTCTGGCTAGTAGAACCCTCCGCAATATTTAAAGCAACTGAAGTTGCAGCTCGAATTATTTGCGATTTAAGATTATAATCTTCACTCTGCGGCAATCTACTTGCAACACCATAAGCAAGATCAATATATTGGAGTGCTAAATCCCAAACCTCTAGTTTTTCAAACTTGAAACCCATTTATATCTCCTCAAATAAATATCAAACTGTTAGATGCTGATCACCAATCGCCGAGAGAAATTTTCTGCGGCGGTCGGCGGTCCGTGGTCAGCGGTCGTAATCCCCGGTCTCCGGTCTGCTTTTATTTGAGATTGCCACGTCGCCCCTTCGGGGCTCCTCGCAATGACAGTTTTTTATTCCCCTCCCTTGAGGGGAGGCTAGACTCTCTATAGTTCCCCTCCCTTGAGGGGAGGGGTTAGGGGAGGGTGAGCCGGTCCCCCTTCTCCGGTCTCCCTCCATTTTTCACCCCCACCCTGTCCCTCCCCCCTCAAGGGGGAGGGTATTTGGTT
>JASEIR010000037.1 GCA_030017355.1 Actinomycetota bacterium | reverse complement strand
ATTCTTCCTGTCTCGTCGCAGATGCCAGCAATATGTTCTACTGAGCCGTTTGGGTTTATGGGGTAGGGGCCAGGATTGCCATTTTCATCTACGTATTGGACAACAACCTGGTTGTTCTCTTTTAGACGCTCTAACGTCTTTCCATCTTTAGGGATGAATTTTCCTTCGCCGTGGCAGATTGGAACATAGATTAGTTTTTCGATTCCTTTTGTAAATATGCAGCTGGAGTTGGTGTTTACTTTTAGATAAACCCAGCGGTCCTCAAATTTTCCTGAGTCATTGTAAGAAAGTGTTACATCTTGGCGCATGTAGTTTTTATCAAAGCCAGGAAGTATCCCCAGCTTTACCATAACCTGAAAGCCATTACAAACGCCAAGGATTAGCTTTCCATCTTCGATAAACTGCAAAAGGTCATCTTTTAATTTGTATTTAAGTTTATTTGCAAGGACTTTTCCAGAGGCAATATCGTCACCAAAGGAAAAGCCGCCAGGAAGCATTAGAATTTGGTAATCTTTTAAACGTTTTCTTCCATCAATAATATCGTTTATATGGACCCGTTCAGCATCAGCACCAGCTAAAGTAAATGCTGCTTCTGCATCCTGGTCTCTATTTATGCCTGCTGCCAGAAGAATTAGTACTTTTGGCTTTATGCTCAATTTATATCACCACTTGCATCTTTATTAACAAATCTTTTCATTTCTGCCCATTGGTTTCTCAAGTTCCCGAGTTACCACCTAAGGGGGGCTTGCCAGGCTTCTTTTAGCTCATCAATTGGTGCATCTATAATAATTGTGCCTTCTTTTGTGTTTTCATTTGTGCTTTCTTTTGCGCTTTCTTTAGTAGTACCTTCTTTTGTGCCTTCTCTTGCACCATCAAGAACCGTAAATCTACCATCCTCAGTAACTACACCAACCTCAGCAAAGATGCATCCGGCCATGGCAGATTCAAAAGCGCTTCTGTTCTCGGGCGAGACGGTAACTATAAAGCGGCTGTTTGATTCTGAAAATAAGATTTTCCAGTAATGCATCTTGCCTGATGTAGGAATTTTGCTTGCGTCAAGCTTCATGCCAAGCCCTCCAGCAAAGGTAGATTCGGCCGCAGCAACTGCAATACCACCTTCAGAGCAGTCGTGGCAGGAGACTACAAGACCTGCTGAAACCGCTTGATGAAGTGCCCGATAAAGGGCAAGAGCCTCCTTTGGCTTAACCCTTGGCACATTTCTCCCTTTATAACCATTTATCATGTAAAAGTGAGAGCCACCCAACTCATCATAAGTCATTCCTAAAACATAGACGATATCGCCCGGCTTCTTAACATCCATAGTGATAGCGCGCTCAACATCCTCAATAATTCCAATTGCAGATATTAAAAGGGTAGGCGGTATGGCAATTGTCTTGTTCTCAAGGCGATACTCATTATGGAAACTGTCTTTGCCTGAGATGAAGGGTGTGCCCAAACCAACCGCAGTATTATAGCAGCCCTTAGCAGCGCGCACTAGCTGGGCAAGTTTATGATCGCCATCAGGGTTATCTGGTGATAAAATTGGGTTTCCCCAGCAAAAGTTATCTAAAATTGCGATTCTATCTGGATTAGCGCCAACTGCAACCGCATTTCTAACCGCCTCGTCAATAGCAGATGCTGCCATCCAATAGGTGTCAATCTCGCCGTACTTTGGATTGATGCCATTTGATACAACAATACCACGCTTAAGACCGATAAGCGGCCGGATAACCGCTGCATCGGATGGACCGTCATTTTGCACCCCGACAAGCGGCTTTACTGTGCTTCCACCCTGGACCTCGTGGTCGTACTGGCGAATAACCCATTCTTTACTACATACATTGTAGCTTGAAAGAATCCTTTTCAAGCTCTCAGTTAGGTCTGCAGAGCCCAGCCATTCTGCCGGCTCCATCTCTAGTGTTGGCTTCCAATTAGCGACAAGCCGCAAACCTGGCAAACCCTCGTGGACAAAATCTAAATCAAGATAGGCAACAGTTTTGCCATCGTATTTTACGTGGATTTTGCCGCTGTCAGTAAACTTGCCAATAACAGTTGCTTCAACATCGCGCCTTCGCATTATATCCAAAAAAGCATCTATTTTGTCAGGTGGAACTGCTACTGTCATGCGCTCTTGAGATTCAGAAACCCAAAGCTCCCAGGGATGAAGACCAGGGTACTTGGTTGGTGCTCTTTCCAAATCAACCTCGCAGCCACCGGAAAGTTCGCTCATCTCGCCAACCGATGAGGAAAGCCCGCCTGCCCCATTATCCGTTATTGCATTATATAGGCCAAGATCGCGTGCCTCACGCAGCGCATCCTGCATTTTTCTTTGTACAATTGGTGCACCAATTTGAACCGCAGAAGATGAGGTCTCCTCGTCAAGAGCTACGGAAGAAAACGTTGCACCATGAATGCCATCTTTTCCAATGCGCCCGCCTACCATAACGATCAAGTCACCCGGATTTACTTTCTTTATATGGGAAGGCCTTCCAGCAATTATCTTTGGCATAAAACCGCCAGTACCGCAGTAAACTAGAGGATTGTATACGTAAGCCTCATCAAATAAAATTGCTCCATTAACTGTTGGAATGCCTATCTTGTTTCCGCCATCTTCAACACCTTTTCGCACACCTTTAAAGATGCGCTTTGGGTGAAGAACAGAAGGCGGTAGTTTATCATACGGAAAATCTGGGGGGCCGAAGCAGAATACATCGGTGTTAAAAATAAGGTTGGCGCCAAGGCCTGTTCCCATTGGGTCTCGGTTGACACCTACAATTCCGGTTACTGCGCCTCCATAGGGATCAAGTGCAGAGGGGTGATTATGCGTCTCAACTTTAAATACCATGTTATAGCTATCATCAAAGCCAACAACACCTGCATTATCACTAAAAACTGAGACCAGCCAATCTTTCTCTTTAGCTATCTCCTCAGTTGCTTTTCGAATATATGTTTTAAAGAGGCTATTAATCTCTTCGGTTTTTCCATTCTCAGTGTAGTTTATAGTTGCATTAAATATCTTGTGCTTGCAATGCTCAGACCAGGTTTGAGCAATCATCTCCAGCTCAACATCCGTTGGCCTTATTCCTAAGCCAACCTTTTCTCTATCTGCCCTTACCTTATCATCCTTGAAATAATTCCTTGCAACTCTCATCTCATCAAGATTAAGCGAGAGGACCCCTTTTCGGCTTATCTCGAGGAGTTCTTCGTCTGAAACGTCGAGATTTACTTCTGCAACTAGCGGCTTAAAATCCAGGTTGTGGGCAGGGCTAGCCATCTGGCTAGCCATCTTTCTGAAAGTGGCCTCTATATCATCGCCAGCACGCCATATCTGATAGCGCTCTATAAGTGGATTGGCTAAAAGGCCAAGGCATATTCTCTCGGCTTCTTGCTGCGAGACTTTGCCATTTAGAAGATAGAGCTTGGATGTATGGACGGAATCGGTGGGTTTAAACTTTATGCCAAGTAGATCTTCAATTCCCTCAACCGTTGTTGCCGCAACATTATCCGTTACCCCAGGCTTAAAGCCAACCTCAATAGCAACTGCAAAAGGCCTATCAAAGCTCTCATTTATTTTATACTCTTGGGTTATTGGGTCGGTTAGCAAATCCCTCGCTATGACTTCAACCTGTTCAGGGGTTAGATCGCAGATGATGGTGTAAATATCTATAACCTGAACCGACTCAACATTAATTCTTAAATCCTCAACTATTTGGCGCTGAATTGAGTTTCCGTGCGAATCAACAATCCCGGGCTTGAAGGCAACTCCAACTCGCCACATTTAGAATTTTCCACCTACTTTAGTGATTCCTTTAACTCGACTTAAGACTTCCTGGTAAGCATCCTCAACTCGGCCCAAATCTCTTCTAAAGCGATCCTTGTCCATTTTTTCACCAGTTTCTTTATCCCACAGGCGGCAGGTATCCGGTGATATTTCGTCTCCAAGCTTAAGCTGGCCATCTTTTAGACCAAACTCAAGCTTGAAATCAACAAGGGTAAGCCCTAGCTCATCAAAGAAACTTTTGAGGATATTGTTAACTTTAAGGCCGGTATTTCTAATCTCACTTATTTGAGACTCAGTTGCAATGCCTAGTTCATAAATATGGTCTTCGTTTATGATGGGATCGCCAAGGTCGTCTCTCTTGTAATAAAACTCAACAATTGGCTTCTTTAACTTTATGCCTTCCTCGTAGCCAATCCTCTTGGCAAGACTTCCAGCAGCCACATTCCTTACAACAACCTCAACAGCAAGCATATTAAGCTTATCTGTAAGCATATTTCTATCATCAAGTAGCTCTCTAAAGTGGGTTTTCACGCCATGGTCTTCGAGAAGGCGAAAGAGGGCCGCTGATATCTGCGCATTTACCGAGCCCTTACCTAAAATCTGGCCCTTTTTCTTTCCATCAAAAGCAGTAGCATCGTCCTTAAATTCGTGGATTAATGCAGTTGGGTCATTGGTTGCAAATACTTTTTTTGCTTTTCCTTCATGAATTTGATTTAACTTTGTTGCCACATTGCCTCCTCTAACTTTTAATCATCTTAATATCTAATCATCTAACTTCGAAAGGCGATCAAAGATTACGCCTGTATTCCTTAAAAAGAAGTTCACATCAAAGAGCTCGTCTAATTCTTTCTCGCTCAATAACTTGGAGGCATCCTTGTCGGCTTTTAGAAGCTCCTTCAGCCCGCCCTCGCCCCTCCAGGTAGCCATGGCATTTCGTTGAACTACTTCATAGGCTTCTTCCCTTGTCATGCCTTTCTCAACAAGAGCTAGTAAAACCCGAGATGAGAAAATGAGCCCTCCTGTTCTCTCAAGATTTTTCTTCATGTTTTCTGGATAAACCAAGAGGCCACTCAGAAGCCATTTAAGCTTATTAAGCATGTAATTAACTAGGATTGTGCTATCTGGGATAATTATTCGCTCAACTGAGGAATGGGATATATCGCGCTCATGCCAAAGAGCAACGTTTTCATAAGCAACCTGAGCATTAGACCTTACAACCCTTGCCATACCTGATAGCCTCTCTGCTATTATTGGATTTCTCTTGTGTGGCATAGCTGAAGAGCCTTTTTGGCCTTTTGCAAACGGCTCCTCGACCTCACGCGTATCGGTCTTCTGAAGGCCCCTTATTTCAACTGCAATCTTCTCAATGGTTGTTGCACATATAGCAAGAGCTGACATATATTCGGCATGCCGGTCGCGCTGTAAAACCTGCGTCGATATCGGTGCCGGCTTTAGCCCAAGCTTCTCACAAACATACTCCTCAACCCAGGGATCGATATTAGAGTATGTGCCAACTGCCCCCGAGAGCTTCCCAACTGAGATCGCAGCTTTTGCCCGCTCAAGCCTGTTTAAGTTCCTATGCATCTCAAATGCCCAGTTGGCAAATTTCAGTCCAAAACTTGTTGGCTCAGCATGGATACCGTGCGTCCGCCCGACGCAGATTACATCCCTGTATTCAAACGCCTTGTCTTTAAGTATATTGATGACATCTCTAACATCCTCAATGATGAGATCAATCGCTTCTTTCATCTGAACAGCTAGACCTGTATCGACAACATCTGACGACGTCAGACCATAGTGAATGTAGCGCGATGCGGGGCCAACATTTTCAGCAACGTTGGTTAAAAAAGCAATCACATCATGGTGAGTCTCTGCCTCAATTACATCTATGCGTTCCACGCTAAAGCTTGCTTTGGCTTTAATTTCTTTAAGCGCTTCTTCAGGGACAACTCCTAATTTTACATGAGCCTCTGTAGCTAGAATTTCAATCTCTAGCCACTTGCTAAACTTATTTTTGGGATCCCAAATAGCTTTCATGCGAGGCAAAGAATATCTATCTATCATTCAAAAGCCTTCCTTTATAGCATGGTTTAGAGCCCCTAAATGGATGGTGCTGTGCAGTTATAATTATCTTACTATAATTATCTGATGCTAGCATCAGCTGCCAATCGCACGAAGTGCGATGTCTTTTCTGAAGTGCATGTTCTCGAATTGTATCTTGCTTACGGCTTTATATGCCTTCTCCCTTGCTTGCGCAAAATTCTTGCCAAGAGCACTTACGTTTAGAACCCGACCACCCGATGTCACAATCTTACCATTGTTTAACTTTGTGCCAGCATGAAAAATATTTACTCCTCTGATTGCACCAGCCTCACTAAGGCCAAAAATCTCATAGTCTGTTTCGTAGCTGCCTGGATAGCCGCCGGAGGCTAGGACAACAGTAACGCATACATCATCAGTCCACTTTAGCTCGATGCAGCAGAGGTCGCCATCAGCAACAGCTAACATGGGCTCCATAATATCGCTTTTTAGCCTTGGCAGAATAGCCTGGGTCTCGGGATCGCCAAAACGCGCGTTAAATTCCAGAACTTTAGGGCCTTCCTCTGTGATCATCAAACCAGCATAAATAACACCGCGGTACTGTACCCCTTCTGCAGCAAGCCCCTTAATTGTTGGATTAAGAACTTTATCAACTACCTCATCATAGAGCTTCGATGTGACAATTGGAACCGGCGAATAAGAACCCATGCCTCCTGTATTTAAGCCCTCGTCATTATCATAAACTCGCTTGTAATCTTGCGCTGGAACCATCGGCAAAACAGTCTTACCATCACTAAAAGCAAGTATAGAAAGCTCTTGGCCTTCTAGATACTCCTCAATAATGACCCTCTTGCCAGCCTCACCGAACTGCTTATCCACAAGGCACGCCTTTACAGCATCCTTTGCCTGGTCAAGATTGTTTGCAATAATTACACCCTTACCAGCAGCCAAGCCATCGGCCTTAATGACATATGGGGCCTTAGCGGCCTTAAGGTAAGCAATCGCATCTTCATAGTTAGTAAAAAGCTCTGCCTGCCCTGTCGGCACGCCGTACTTTTTCATTATCTGCTTGGCAAAACTCTTACTTCCCTCAATTTTTGCAGCTTTTGCGCTTGGGCCAAATATTCTCAAGCCACGTTCTGCAAAAACATCGGCAATACCTCCGGCAAGAGGCGCTTCAGGGCCAACAACTGTAAGGTCAATTGAGTTTCTCTTAGCAAATCGAGCTATTGCGTTATGATCTGATTGGTTTATTTCTACACATTCAGCAATTCCAGCTATTCCACCATTTCCAGGAATGCAAAATATCTCGTCAACCATAGGGCTCTGTGCAATCTTCCAAACCAGAGCATGCTCGCGCCCTCCGCTACCAATAACAAGTACTTTCAATGTTCCTCCATTTCACTATCAAACTCACACCTTACTAATTTTAAGGGAAAGAAATTTTAGCTGCAAGAAAGATGATTGGGAGAAAAAGCGATTGGGAAACTATGCGACAACATGGCAATTATTAGGTACTATTATGCGTAGAAAAGTTCAAAGCGCTCAAGTAACTAAACTTCAAGTAGCTAAACTATTCCAAAAAGACATTTCAAGGCAGCTTATTTTAGAAAATAAGAACTTATGCAAGAGGAAATAACAATAGAGAAAGAATCGGCTTTTTCAAGTAAATCTAAGATATCAAGCTTTGTATTAGCCATTGGTTTTGCCACAATTTATGGCGTGCTGTTTTACTTTTTTAAACCTGGGCTGATTTTCTCTGCAACCACAACAGCCGGTGGAGATACTGGTGCGCATATTTATGTTGCTGACTATTTAATCAATCACCTATTACCAAAAGGAAGAATAACCGGTTGGTCTCCAGGTTGGTATGCAGGCTTTCCAATGCTTCACTTTTACTTTCCCCTCCCTTTTCTTATAATTGCCCTTCTTAGCGCTGTGATTAAGTTTCAAGTAGCATTTAAAATTGGCACCATTCTAGGCACGTTTTTGCTGCCAATAACAACATATGCGGCCTTTAGGTTAGCAGGCTTTAAGTTTCCATTCCCGCTTATGGCAGCTGCTTTTACGCTACCTTTCCTGTTCATGGAAAGCTATTCAATTTACGGGGGCAACATCTTAAGCACGCTTGCTGGTGAGTTCAGCTATAGCCTAAGCCTTTCCCTCTCAATCCTGTTTATAGCACTGCTTTATCGAGACATAAAAGAAAATAGGTTTAGGGCCTCAACAGGGATTTTGCTTAGTTTAATTGTCCTCTCACATATAGTTACAACCATCGTAATTATTATTCTTTCATCCTATTACTTAATTAACAAACTTAACTTAAAGCAATTCTCAATACTTGCTGGTGTATACGCTTTAGGTTTTGGTTTAAGCGCCTTCTGGCTACTTCCTTTTGCTGCAAAGATAGGCTACACAGCTCATATGCAATGGGACCCACTTAAAGGCCTTGATGAGCTTTTCCCTTTGCCAATAAGGCCATTTCTTATCTTAACAGCCGCAGGTTTAACTAGGGCAATCGTTAAAAAAGACAACCGGATGTACTTATATATCTGGACTGTCGTAGTTCTTGCATCGCTTTTCTTCTTACTACCGCCAGGTCGCCTTTGGAATGGCAGAATCCTCCCTTATTTTCACTTCTTCCTATTTATCTGGGCTGCTTACGGAATCTGGTCTTTCCGTGAGGCAGCTGCCAAAATCCTAGGCATCTACGTCTTCTTGCCAAAAAGATATACTGACTCCGCGGCAGCGCTAATTTCGCTTGCAATCGTGGTTGTAAGTGTTTTTAGCCTAAGTCAGGTTGCAAGCGCTTGGATTAAGTGGAACTATTCAGGCTTTGAGAAAAAGGAGCACTGGTTTAGCTTTAACAAGATCAACCAGTACATCAAAAAGCTACCCCCGGGGCGTGTTATGATCGAGCATTCGCTCGATATTGATACATTCGGTACGCCACGTGCTTTTGAGCTTCTTCCTTATTTTACAAATCACCCAACCATGGAAGGAACGCTCATGGAGGCATCTATCTCAGCACCATTTCATTTTATAAATCAAGCAGAACTTTCATACGAGCCAAGCAATGCAATCCTAGGGATTAAATATCCGCCATTAAATATCGATGCGGGCGTCAAGCACCTTAAGCTTTACAATATCAAATATTTTCTTGCGCTCTCCACAGCGATTAAGCGCAAGGCAGAAAAAAACCACAGCCTAAAGCTGCTTAAAAAATTTCCGGTTCCGAAAACAAAGATGGAATTTGCCCTGTACGAAATTGATACAGATGGCTATGTAACCATACCAAAATACAGACCGCTTTTAATTAAGGGAAAAGATTGGCAAGAAACCGTTCTTGCCTGGTATTCAAAGATCAACCTTCTCGATATCCCCCTAGTTAATGCAGAAAGCGTAAAGAAAGCAAAGGAAAGGCGTGTATTTGCTTTAGCAGGGCAAAAAAGCTCGTTAAAGACTTTGAACGTTCATGGTGCAAGGGTTACAAATGTCAAGATTACAGATGACGAGATTAAGTTTACTACAAACGCTGTCGGAGTTCCTCATTGGGTAAAGATATCTTACTTTCCAAACTGGAAGGCTGAAGGAGCAGAGGGGCCATACCTTGCTTCACCATCATTGATGATGGTTGTGCCAAAACAAAAGCACGTAAGGCTCTATTATGGAAGCACCTGGTCGGATACAGCAGGTGTAATAATTTCTGCAATAAGTTGGCTTTTTGCTATCCTATATGGGATTTTATCTTTACGGCGAAGATTGTCTTTGCAACTCTCGGCGCACCAGGTTTTCGGGCACCTTTCTTGTAATTGTCTGGACGCGGTCAGGGCCAACCGATATCATGGATACCGGCACACCGGCTAACTCCTGTATCCTATTCACATATGCCTGTGCAGCTTTTGGAAGCTTCTCATAGGTGTTGATCCTGCTTATATCTGATTGCCAGCCCTCCATCTCTTCATAAACAGGAGTGCAATTATGAAATATAGTCTGATGGAATGGCATATGGTTGTAAATTTCGCCTCCATATTTATAACCGACACAAATTTTAATCTTCTCAAAGCCGGATAGAACATCAAGCTTGGTAATGGCAATTTCGGTTAGCCCATTTAACATTGCCGAATACTTAACTATAACTGCATCAAACCAGCCGCAACGCCTGGGGCGGCCTGTAGTAGTACCAAACTCACCGCCGACTTTTCGCATCTCCTCGCCAATCTCATTATCCTGCTCGGTTGGGAACGGCCCTGATCCAACCCTTGTAGTATATGCCTTAACTATACCGATGATTCTTTTTATCCTCATAGGACTAACACCAGAGCCTGAGCATGCCCCACCAGCAATGGGTGAGGAGGACGTAACAAACGGGTAAGTACCATGATCGATATCTAGCATTGTCCCCTGAGCACCTTCAAGAAGAACGTTTTTACCGCTATCAAGTGCCTGATTGATAAGCAAAACAGTATTCCCAATCATATCTTTAAGCCGTGAAGCATACTCTTGATATTCTTCAACAACTTCCTCAAGGTCAAGCGGCTCTAAGCCGTAAATTTTGGTTATAACTTGGTTTTTAAAATCTAGCGCAGTTGCAAGCTTCTCACGAAAGATTTTCATATCAAGAAGGTCTTGCATCCTTAACCCAACTCTTGATGCCTTATCAGTATAAGCTGGGCCAATCCCCAATCCAGTTGTCCCTATCTTTGACTTGCCCAATTTAAGCTCAGATGCCTGGTCTAGAATTTTATGGTAAGGCATTATAAGGTGTGCATTCGAGCTTATTACTAAATTGGGATTGTTAATACCGATCTTCCCTAGTTCATCAAGCTCTTTAATCAAAGCTTTTGGGTCAATAACCATACCCGAGCCGATAACCGAAGTTATATGCGGAAACAGAATTCCCGAAGGAACAAGGTGCAGCTTGAGCAGATGGCCATCAGCTATTACTGTATGCCCTGCGTTATGCCCACCCTGATAGCGGACGACCATGTTCATTTCGTTTGCTAGCCAGTCAGTAACTTTTCCTTTCCCCTCGTCTCCCCACTGAGTCCCGACGATGATTGTTGCAGGCATTATTTCCTCCTAAGGTCTGAACTAAGAATTGCTCGTGCAGCGACGACACCGCTTGCTGAAGACTGGACAAGCCCCCTGGTTATACCAGCCCCGTCGCCAACTGCGTACATATTTTTAATTTCAGTCTCCAGGGTTGGTGCAAGTTTCAACCTGGACGAATAAAACTTAACTTCTACACCGTAAAGGATCGTGTTTCTTGAATTAACCCCCGGCACAACCTTATCAAGCGCATTGAGCATTTCCTTAATATCCGATATATAGCGATAGGGAAGAACAAAACTTAAATCCCCTGGTGTCGCATCAGTAAACGTTGGTCTTACCGTGCCCCTGGCAATTCTTTCAGGGGTGGAACGCCGACCATCCATAAGGTCTCCTAGGCGCTGTATAATTATTCCTTCACCTAAAAGGTTTGCCAGACGTGCTATATACTTTCCATATGCTATAGGCTCGTTAAACGGTTCAGTAAATGCTGTGCTTACTAAAAGAGCGAAGTTGGTATTTTCTGTTTTTTGGTCAGCATAACTATGCCCGTTTACTGTTGTTATTCCATCGGTTGTCTCTGATGCAACCACGCCATAGGGACAGACACAGAAAGTCCTTACCCGGTCCTCAAATGATTTCGAGGTGTAGATCAACTTGGGCTCATAAAGCTCTTTAGTAAGGGGCTCCATAACAACTGCCGGCACTTCAACGCGTACACCAATATCAACCGCATTACTTACTGGCTTTAAGCCAAGTCTTCTTGCCTCGGCGTTAAGCCAATCAGCTCCCTCTCTACCTGGCGCAACAATTACATATCTACTGGTTATTTCTTCACCGCTGCTTGTTCTAACACCTATTGCCCGACCATCTTCTACCAGTATATTGGATACCTGAACGCCAGTTCTAATATCGATATGAGATTCAAGGCGTAGTTTCATGAGCTTTAAAATATCATTACTTCTATCTGTGCCCATGTGTCGGACAACCATGGGCACAAGTCTCATATCTGCAAGAACCGCCTGCTTCTCAAGCTGCCTTACCTTCTCATCATCAGTTCCATGTACCTCGGCTGTTGCACCAAACTCACGGTAGATGCTATCCACGTATTCTATTAGGCGAGCAAGCTCACTCTCGCCAATATAGTTCCCAAGCCACCCACCAATTTCCGTTGAGAGGGTAAGCTTTCCATCGCTAAATGCGCCTGCCCCACCCCAACCCGATGTTACTCGGCATGGTTTACAATGAGCGCATTTGCCGGTCGTTCTTTGGAGGCACTTTCTTTTATCAATATCAGGTCCCTTTTCAAGGATTAACACCTTTGGGTTATTTTTCTTGACAAGTTCAAGCGCAGCAAATATACCCGCAGGACCGCTCCCAACGATGATGACATCATAATCTGCCATCCTATTCACCCTTGCATGCCCAAAGTTAGGCTATAAGAATTGCTAAATCATTAGCTATCCTGGCTTTTGAATCTTCATTAATTAGCCTGCACGTCTAATGTGCAGGCATTAGGCAATCTTGCTTTTATGACTGTTATGTGCACTTGATACTTTATTTTTTGCCTCAGACGCACGAATGAGTGCGTATTTAGCATAGCTAAATGACCAGCTAAAGTCAAGAAAAACGAGTATAAGGACGCATGGGGTAAATACTGCGTAAAAAGGCTTGGCTCTGTTCTAGCGGTTGCTTGATTCCCACCGGAAAAATTTAATTGCAAGCATAAATGCGGCGAAAGTAACAGCGAGAAGGATCACCAAATCGTCTATTACACTTGAAAGCGACTGCCCCTGCACCATAACCGCCCTGAGAGCATCGGCTAGATATTTTAGAGGCATAGCTTTCACAATAGGCTTAACCCAGTTCGGTACATCATCAACCGGGAAGAAAACGCCGCCCAAAAACATCATGGGCATACCTACTAAGTTACCTAGTGTCACGGCAGACTCCGAAGTTTTTGCAAAACTTGCTATGACAAAGCCGATGGTTATAAAGCAGAGACTCCCTGCAACAACCAGCACAACTAATGAGTTGATGCTGCCAACAATCTTAACGCCAAATATGTAGTGTCCAATCAAAACCAGAAGAGCTGCCTGCACTAGCGAAACCAAAAGCTGGTTTAATATCCCCGCCCCAATGTATTGGCTAAGCGGAAGTGGCGTGAGTTTTAAACGGCGCAGCACCCCTTTCTCACGCCTTGCGACCATCACGTTGGCTAACCCGTAAAGGCCACTATTCATCAGAGACATCGCAAGAATGCCAGGTAGAAGAAAGTCAATGTAAGCAAGTTGATGCGACTGGACGCTTTTACTCTTTACGGTGATAAGCGGCGGCGACTTTACCATAGACCGCTCAATCCCACCTAAAACTGCACCTATTGTGCCCCTCATCATTTGCGAACGCGTCGATGCCGGATCATAGTAAAGGTGGATTGCGGCTGGGCGTTTTGGAAAATCTTTCGCAAAATCTTTTTTCAGCACAAGAACTGCGTCAACTTTCCCTTTCTTTAGTTTATCTAGCCCCTCGCCACGATCATGCTCTTCGATCTCAAGCTTCTCGACTTTCTTTAGGCTTTTTGTTATGGACATGGCCAGAGCTGACTTATCTTGATCAACAATCGATATTTTTGCAACGTCCTGGCTTTGTCCAAAGACCATGCCAAAGAGAACCATAAAAAGGATAGGGAACATGAATAAGAAAAATAGTGCCTGTTTGTTCCGGATAGTCATCTTGATGTTGGCAGCCACCATTGCAATAAATCTCATCGTTATTCACACAGTCCCCTTCCCATTACTCACGCAGCCCTCTTCCGGTAAGATGCAAAAAGACATCTTCTAAGTTTGCGCCGGCAACATTTAGATTTTCAATTTTAACACTCTGTGAGTTGGCTAGGCCCAATAAATTTGTTATGCTTTCTTGTACATCGCTTGTATAAAAACTATAGCTTAAATCAAACTGCGATACTTGCGAGACCGAGGGGGTCCTTGCAAGCTTTTCTATATCCAGAGGATGTTTTGCAGTAAATGTTATCTTTGCATCGGCGCCAAGCGAGTTAATAAGCCCTACAGGCGTGTCAAGCGCAATCGCGCGCCCGTGGTCCATAATAGCAATTCGGGAGCAGAGAACTTGAGCTTCTTCCATATAGTGTGTGGTTAAGACAATGGTTTTACCCTCAGCATTTATCCCCTCAACAACCATCCAAAGCTTTCGCCTTGCCTGCGGGTCAAGACCGGTTGTTGGCTCATCCAAAAACAATACTTTGGGATCGTTTACAAGAGCAAGCGCAATGGAAAGTCTCTGCTGCTGACCTCCAGAAAGCTGGTTTATCATTGAGTTAGCCTTTTCGACTAGCGCAACCTTATCCAAAAGTTCATCGGCTTTTACCCTGCTCATATGGATACCGTAAAAGGATGCGAACAAACGTACCATCTCACGCACAGTTAAAAAATCCATTAAAGCAGTTGTCTGGAGCTGCACCCCAATAAGGTGCTTTATTCTATTGGGATTAGGCCATACAGATAGCCCATCAATCATGATGGCACCATGGTCTGGTCTGCGCAGCCCCTCAATCATCTCGAGGATGGTTGTCTTTCCAGCACCGTTTGGGCCAAGGATGCCAAACACTTCGCCGTGCTCTATCTGAAGCGAAACATTATCAACAGCACGAACTTCTCCATAAGTCTTTACTAGATTTCTCACATCAATAATTGAGTTTACCAATAAACCTCCTTAAGCTAGATTGCTTGAACAGCACAGTCCAATAGTCAGTTCATTGTCGACAGCCATAACATTTACGATTCTACTGCCTAAAATCCTTTTCGCCAAGACAAATCAGTTATATATCTTTAAGCCCCTCGCTAATATTGCTTACATCCTATTGATAGACGGTTTTGGTAAACCATAAAAAGAATTGAGTTGTCCATTCATTAACCAGCCGATGAAAAAATTCTTCTAAATATTTTAGCTAAGGTCTTGCATTGTAATATACACAAAGCTTATATTATTACTCCATGGAGGGGAAGCAGCCATATAGCATAGATACACAGAGGATGGATGAGGAAGATATAGCAGGCGCTCTAAAGCCAATGCCATTTAACTATCATGCCGTTCTTTATACATACAAAAGAGAGCCTCTTTTTACTTTAGCTACCAATTGTAATAATCTAGCCT